>NZ_JAUJFI010000055.1 GCF_030849505.1 Azospirillum isscasi
CCGCCCGAAGCCAGTGACGGACAATATCGCCGTCCCGACCAGACGGAGCTACAACGTGTCCCTCCTCGGCTCCACCAATCACCCCTCGCAGCAGGGGATGGATGACAAAGCGGCCTCGGGCCGCTTTTTTCATGCCCGGGGTTTGGGCGTGAGAGAGCATTGCCCCCTCCCCGACCCTCCCCCGCTGACGCAGGGGAGGGGATAAAGGCGCCTACCCCCGCGCCCGCAGGTACGGCGTCATCCGCCACTCCGCGTAGCGGATCAGCCGCGAGGCGAGGAAGTTCAGCAGCAGGTAGATGCTGCCCGCCACGATGAAGATCTCGAACACCGCGAAGGTCTGCGCGATGAGCTTGCGGGCGATGCCGGTGATCTCCAGCAGCGTGATGGTGCTGGCGAGCGAGCTGGCCTTCACCATCAGGATCATCTCGTTGCCGTAGGCCGGCAGCATCTGGCGGATCGCCACCGGCATCACGATTCGCCGGAACAGCAGCGAGCGCGACATGCCGCAGGCCCGCGCCGCCTCGACCTGTCCCTGCGGCACCGACAGGATGGCGCCGCGCAGGATCTCGCTGGTGTAGGCGCCGGTGTTCAGCGTCAGCGCCAGAATCGCGCACCAGAAAGGCTCGCGCAGATAGACCCAGAGAAAGCTGCTGCGCACCGCCTCGAACTGGCCCATGCCGTAATAGATCAGGAAGATCTGCACCAGCAGCGGCGTGCCGCGGAACACGAACACATAGGCCGCCATCAGCCGCTCGGTCACGCGGTTGCCGTAGAGCCGCAGAAGCGCCACGCCAAAGGCGACCGCCGCCCCGAACAGCAAGGCCAGCCCGACCAGTTGCAGGGTCACCGGGACGCCGCGCAGCAGGGTGGGCACGCTGTCCCACATCAGTTCCCAGTTCACCGGTCAGGCCCTCCGCACGCCACGGTTCGCGTAGCGCTCCGCCCGCTCGAACGCCGCCGTGGAGACGGTGGTGAGCAGGAGGTACAGCACCGCCGCGGTGGTGTAGAACAGGAACGGCTGGCGGGTGGACCCCGCCGCCACATGCGACACGCGCATGATCTCGGCCAGCGCCGTCACGGAGATCAGCGCCGTGTCCTTCAAGGTGAGCTGCCACACGTTGCCCAGCCCCGGCAGCGCGTAGCGCAGGGTCTGCGGCACCAGGATGCGGCGCAGGATCAGCCAGCGCGACATGCCGCAGGCGCGCGCCGCCTCGATCTGGCCGTGGGGCACGGCCTGGACCGCACCGCGGATCACCTCGGTCGAATAGGCGCCGGAAATCAGGCCGACCGCCAGCACGCCGATGGAGAAGGCGTTCAGCTCGATGTAGCCGTCGTAGCCGAAGACCCGGCCCACGGCCATGACCATGCCGCCGCCGCCGAAGAACAGCAGATAAATGACCAGCAGTTCCGGAACGCCGCGGACGACGGTGGTGTAGACCTCCGCCACGCCGTTGAGGGCGAAGCTGCGGCTGAGCTTCGCCGACGCGCCGAGCGAACCGAAGACGAGGCCGAGGGCGAAGGCCGACACCGACACGGCGACCGTCATCGCCGCGCCGCCGAGAAGCTGGCCGCCCCACCCGTTCGGGCCGAAGGAGAGAAGTTCGAACATGGGCTCCGAACCGGGTTCCCCTCTCCCCCGGGCGGAGGAGAGGGGGCATCCCTTTCAGTGGTGGCCTTTACTTGATGGAGATGTCGTAGCCGAAGTGCTGGGTGCTCAGCTTCGCGATGGTGCCGTCCTGGTTGGCCTCGGCGATGGCCTTGTTGAACAGCTCCTTCAGGTCGCCGTCGGCCTTGCGCAGGCCGACGCCCACGCCCTTGCCCAGCACGCCGCGCGAGAAGGCCGGGCCGAACAGGGTCATGTTCTTGCCGGCGTCCGCCTCCAGGATGGCGCCCACCGCCGAACGGTCGCCGAAGATGGCGTCCACGCGGCCCGCGGCCATGTCGATGCCGGCGTTGTCCAGCTTGTCGTAGGTGCGGACCGACACCTGCGGCAGAAGCTTCTCCATGAAGTTCGCCTGGATGGTGGAGGTCTGCACGCCCACCGTCTTGCCCTTCAGCGCGTCGGCCAGGGCGGCGATGGCGGCCTTCGGGTCGTCCTTGGACAGGTCGTAACGCTCGCCGGGGAAGGTCGCCTTGGCCAGCGGCGAGGACTTCAGGGTGCCGAACATCGACGGCTCGGTGCCGTAGGGGCCGGCGAAGGTGATGACCTTCTCACGCTCCTCGGTGATCGACATCGCCGCCATGATGGCGTCGTACTTGCCCTGCTGGATCGCCGGGATCATGCCGTCCCAATCCTGGGCGACGATCTCGCACTCGGCCTTGATCCTCTTGCAGAGTTCCAGGGCGAGGTCCGGCTCGAAGCCGACCAGCTTGCCCGACGGGTCCGTCGCGTTCCAGGGGGCGTAGGCGCCCTCGGTGGCGATGCGGATTTTCTTCCATTCCTTGGCCTCGGCGGCGGTGCCGGCAACCGCCACGATGGCGCCGAGCGCCAGCGCCGCAACGATCTTCTTCACGGGAAAACCTCCTCTGTTCTGATGCCCTTATGGATGGCTCTTATGCTCGGGCAGGCTTTGAGGTTTACGGTTTTACAGCGCCAGTCAAGGGAATTGAACGGTCGGCGGGCGATCAGCCGCCGTTCGACAGATGGCGCGACAGGAACTGTCGCACGCGCTCCGATTCCGGATTGACCAGAACCCGGTCGGGCGGTCCCTGTTCCTCGATCCGGCCCTGGTGAAGGAACACCACCTCCGACGCGACCTCGCGGGCGAAGCCCATCTCGTGCGTCACGAGAATCATGGTGTTGCCCTCCTCGGCGAGCTGGCGGATGACCAGCAGCACCTCGCCCACCAGTTCGGGGTCGAGCGCGGAGGTCGGCTCGTCGAACAGCATCACCTTGGGCTGCATGGCCAGCGCGCGGGCGATCGCGGCGCGCTGCTGCTGCCCGCCGGAGAGCTGCACCGGGTAGGATTCGGCCTTGGCCAGGATGCCCACCTTGTCCAGCAGCTTGCGCGCGCGGTCCACCGCCTCCGCCTTCGGGACGCCCAGCACATGGACCGGCGCCTCGATGACGTTTTCCAGGATGGTCATGTGGGTCCACAGGTTGAAGCTCTGGAACACCATGCCCAGCCGGGTGCGGATGCGGTCCACCTGCCGGGAATCGGCGGGGACGGTCTGGCCGCCGCGGGTCTTCTTCAGGCCGATGGACTCGCCGCCGATGACGATCCGCCCCTCGTCCGGGATCTCCAGCATGTTGATGCAGCGGAGCAGCGTGCTCTTGCCGGAGCCGGAAGAGCCGATCAGCGTGATGACGTCGCCTTCGCGCGCCGTCAGGGACACGCCCTTCAGCACCTCCAGCGGGCCGAAACGCTTGTGGACATTCTCGACGAGGACGGCTTCGGGGGCGTTGGGATTCGTGGGCGGGTGTCGGTGCATGCGGGGATTTGCCGGCGGGAAACGGTCTGGACCGGCCAACCATGGACGGTGCCGCTAGGCTAGACCGCCGGACCATCTCCCGCAACGCGGATTTTGCAGGCCCCGGAGCAACCGCGCGGCGGCAGGACGAGGCCGGTTTTTCACCACAGCATCAGCACGATCACCTGCGGCGCCAGGATGCGCAGGAACATGACCAGCGGGTAGACCGTGGCATAGGCCAGGGCCGGCGCCTCCGACGTGCTCATCGCGTTGGCGAAGGCGAGCGCGGGCGGGTCCGTCATGCTGCCGGACAGGAGGCCGCAGATCGTCAGGTAGTTCTGCCGGGCGAAGACCCGCGCGACGAAGCCGACGACCAGCAGCGGGATCAGCGTCACCAGCACGCCGCAGCCGATCCACAGCAGCCCGTCGCCGTGCACCAGAGTCTCCACGAAGCGGTCGCCGGACATCAGCCCGACCACCGCCAGGAACATCACGATCCCGATCTCACGCAGGGCCATGTTGGCGGCGGGCGGCATGAACCAGACCAGCGGCCCGATGTGCCCGATGCGCGCCAGCAGGATCGCCACCACCAGCGGCCCGCCGGCCAGCCCCAGCTTCAGCGGCGCCGGCATGCCGGGAATGTAGAAGGGGATGGAGCCGAGCAGAACGCCCAGCAGGATGCCGATGAAGACCGGCACGAACTCCACCTGCTGGAGCCGCCGCGCCGAGTTGCCCATCAGGGAGGCCACCCGCTGCAGGTCCGCCGGCTTGCCGATGGCGGTCAGGATGTCGCCGAACTGGAGGTGCAGGGCCGGGCTGGGCACCAGCTCCACGCCCGCGCGGTTCACCCGGCTGACCACCACGTCGTAGGCGTCGGCGAGGTTGAGCTGGCCGATGGCCTTGCCCAGGACATGCTCGTTGGTGACGACCAGCCGGTCCCAGCGCATGTCGGTGCCCTTGGTGGTCAGTGTCACCTCCGCGGCCTCGCCCAGCAGCCGCTTCACCGCCTCCAGCCTGGCGCGCGGCCCGACCAGATGCACCACGTCGCCGGCCTGCAGGCAGGTGTCGGGGTGCGGCACCTGGAGCCGCCCCTCGCGCAGCAGGCGCGACACCATCACCCCATGATCGCCGAACAATTGCATGTCGCGCAGCGGCAGCCCCATGGCCGTCCGGTTCCGCACGGCGACGTCCAGCGTCTCCAGGGTCTCCACCTGGGCCCGCCGTTTGCGCTCGAACGCGTCGGCCTCCGCCGCCGGGTCGATGCGGAAGACGAGGCGGATCAGCCCCATGGTGATGAGGATGCCGACGATGCCGAAGGGGTAGGCGACGGCGTAGCCGAGGCTGGGCGTGTTGATCTCCGCCGCCGAGGCCCCGACCTCGCGCAGCATCTCCTGCGCGGCGCCCAGCGACGGGGTGTTGGTGACGGCGCCGGAGAAGATGCCCAGCACCGCCGGCAGCGGCACCCCGCCGATCTCGTGGATCGCCACCGCCACCAGCACCCCCAGCCCGACCAGCGAGGCCGCCAGCAGGTTCAGCGTCAGGCCCGACTTCTTCAACGCGGCGAAGAAGCCGGGGCCGACCTGCACGCCGATGGTGTAGACGAACAGGATCAGCCCGAACTCCCGCATGAAATGCAGGACGTGATGGTCGAAGGTCAGGCCCAGCCCCTTGGCGACGTGCCCCGCGGCAATGCCGGCGAACAGCACGCCGCCGATGCCCAGCCCCACCCCGCGCACCTTGACCTGCCCCAGCGCCAGCCCCGCCGCCGCGACCACGCTGAGCATCAGCATGATGCGGGCGATGTCGGGCAGGCCGTTGAACAGCTCGATCAGCACGGTCATGGAAGGCACCCGGTCCGGTTGAGCCCCGATGGGCGAAGGTTGCTATGAATGCCCGGTCCGCTCCGCTTGGGCAATGCCCTGAAGTGGAAGGGGGCATCCGTCGGATCAAAATTTCGCCACTTTCTGGCCCTAGACAGGACGAAGCCGCAAGGCATGCCGTGACGCATGGTCATGTTGGGCCGGAACCGTGAACCCCCGCGGGCCGGCCCCCCTAAGCGACGATCAGGGCGCCCGATCACGGCGCCCCCAGCCAGGCCCCGGCTGGATCGGCGGCCATCGCAAGAACCCCCTTGCGATGGCCGTTTCTTTTTAAGGGGCCGTTTCTTTTTGGCACCCGGACGGGCTGTGCTATAGCTCCCCCCGCCCCGCCCACAGCAACGAGCCCGCCCGCCGCCATGCCCGAATCCGCCGGTTCCGTTTTCGCCGGTTCCGCGCTGACCTGCCTGCGTGGCGACCGGCTGGTCTTCACCGGGCTGGACTTCCGGATCGCGCCGGGGGAGGCGCTGTTCCTGCTCGGCCCCAACGGCAGCGGCAAGTCCAGCCTGCTGCGCGTCATGGCCGGGCTGCTGAAGCCGATCCGCGGCCGGCTGTCCTGGGACGACGTGCCGGTGTCCGACGACCCGGACGCCCACCGGGGCCGCATCCACTATGTCGGCCATCTCGACGCGGTGAAGCCGGTGCTGAGCGCGGTGGAGAACCTGACCTTCTGGGCCACGCTGGGCGGTGCCGCCGACCCGCGGGACAGCGCGCTGAGGGCGCTGGACCGGCTGGGCGTGCCGCACATCGCCAACGTGCCGGGGCGCTACCTGTCGGCGGGGCAGAAGCGGCGGCTGAATCTGGCCCGCATCATCGCGGCCCCCGCCGCCCTGTGGCTGCTCGACGAGCCGACCGTGGCGCTCGACCGCGCGGCCATCGCCCTGTTCGAGGAGATCATCGCGGAGCACCGGGCCGGCGGCGGCATGGTCGCCGTGTCCACCCATGTGGACATCGCCATGCCCGGCGCCCGCAACCTGCATCTGGACGACTTCACCCCGGTCCTCCACGGCGAGGACGACGATCTTACGGACGAGGAGGACGCGGCATGACCCGCTTCCTGCGCCTGATCGGGCGCGACCTGCGGCTGGCGCTGCGCCAGGGGTCGGACGCCACCATCGCCGTGATGTTCTTCGTGCTGTGCGTGGTGCTGTTCCCCTTCGGCGTCGGGCCGGAGCCGAACATCCTGGCCCGCATCGCCGCCGGGGTGATCTGGGTCGCCGCCCTGCTGGCCTCGCTGCTGTCGCTGGAGCGGCTGTTCCAGAACGATTACGAGGACGGCTCGCTGGAGTTGCTGTCGCTGTCCACCCTGCCGATGGAGGCGGTGGTGCTGGCGAAGACGCTGGCGCACTGGCTGGTGACGGGGGTTCCGCTGATCGCCGCGGCGCCGCTGCTGGCGCTGCTGCTGAACATGGACGCGGAGGGGTTCGGCGTGCTGGTGCTGACCCTGCTGGTCGGCACGCCGATCCTCAGCCTGATCGGCAGCATCGGCGCCGCGCTGACGCTGGGCGCCCGGCGCGGCGGCGTGCTGCTGTCGCTGCTGATCCTGCCGCTCTACATCCCCGTGCTGATCTTCGGGGCCGGGGCCATCGACGCCGCCCTGAACGGCCTGACCCCGCGCCCGCATCTGCTGCTGCTGGGCGGGCTTCTGGCCGGCGCCCTGCCGCTCGCCCCCTGGGCCAGCGCCGCCGCCCTGCGTCAGGCGGTGGAGTAGGTCCAGGATTCTCGGCGTACAACAGGGTCTTCACGGATTTCACGGATTTTTCCATGCGTGCCCAGCGCGCGGCCGCTCGATCAGCAAGGGCTGAGCAAGCGCACAGAAAATCCGTGTCATCCGTGCGTAAATCCGTGGAATCCGTGTAAACCCTGTTGCCTGCCGGGAATCCCGCCGTCCACACCGACCCGCGGACTTTTTTGCCCATCCCACACCAACGTAGCATGGAAAGACCGCGTCAACCCGTCGTACCGTCACTGCGGCAGGCCGCCGCACCGTCCTGAAAACGCCATGGTGTGCCGCCATGTTTCCTGACCAAGATCAAGGCGAAACCCCTCGCGCTGGGGCATCACTGCGCTTATATCGTCCGGAGCACGACCAGAGGCCCATAGGTCCTATGCATCGCTTTGCAAATCCTGCCCGTTTCCAGCGCCTGTCGGCGGTGGTCCTGCCCTGGACGGCGGGGGCGACCGTGATCCTGCTGATCGTCGGGCTCTACATCTCGCTGATCGGGTCGCCGCGCGACTATCAGCAGGGCGACACCGTGCGGATCATGTACATCCATGTCCCCGCCGCCTGGATGAGCCTGTTCGTCTACGTCAACATGGCGATCGCCGCGGCCTGCGGGCTGGTGTGGAAGCACCCTCTGGCCGACCTGTTCGCCAAGGCCGCCGCCCCGGTCGGCGCCGGCTTCACCTTCATCTGCCTCGTCACCGGTTCGCTGTGGGGCGCGCCGATGTGGGGGACGTGGTGGGTGTGGGACGCGCGGCTGACCAGCGTGCTGATCCTGTTCTTCCTCTATCTGGGCTACATGGCGCTGGTGAACGCCTTCGACGACCCGCAGCGCGGGACGCGGGCGGGCAACGTGCTGCTTCTCGTCGGCATCGTGAACGTGCCGATCATCAAATTCTCGGTGGACTGGTGGAACACCCTGCACCAGCCGGCCAGCGTCATCCGCATGGGCGGACCGAGCATCGACGGGTCCATGCTGGTCCCGCTGCTGGTCATGGCGCTGGGCTTCACCACCTATTTCGTCACGGTGGTCCTGCTGCGCCTGCGGGCGGAGATCGTGCAGCGCAAGATCCAGACCATGCGCCTGTCCGAGGCGCAGGGCTGAGACACGGGCTGGGCACGGGGCACTGGCTGGGCCGGAGGCAAGGATGGCAGAGTTTTTCGCGATGGGCGGCTACGCCGCGTATGTCTGGTCGTCCTACGCGCTGGCGGCGCTGGTGATGGTCGGCCTGCTGGCCGCCACGCTGAAGGCGCTGCGCGGCGCCGAGACGACCCTGAAGGCGCTGGAAGGCAGCCGCCCGCCGCGGCGGCGGCGCCAGCAGCGCAACGGAGCCGCGGCGTCGCCCGCGGCGGAGGTTGGTGAAGGATGACCCGCAAGAAACGGCGCCTCTACATGCTGGGCCTCGCCCTGCTGGGCCTTGGCGCGGCCACCGCCCTGACGCTGACGGCGTTCGAGGACAACATCGTCTTCTTCTTCAGCCCGACGCAGTTGCAGACCCAGGACATCGGCGACCGCAACTTCCGCCTGGGCGGCCTGGTCGAGGAAGGCAGCGTGAGCAAGCTGCCCGACGGGGTGACGACGCGGTTCCGCGTCACCGACACGGTGCACACCGTCGCCGTCACCTACCGCGGCCAGCTTCCCGACCTGTTCCGCGAGGGGCAGGGCGTGATCACGGAAGGCCGCATGATCAATGGCGTCTTCCAGGCGCGCGAGGTGCTGGCCAAGCACGACGAGAACTACATGCCGCCGGAAGTCGCCGACGCGCTGAAGGAAGCCGAGCACTTCAAGGCGAATTCGAAGGATCAGAAGCCCAGCTCGTGACGTCGGCGGCTTTCTGACCCCTCTTCATCATTCCGTTTCAAGGGAGCATCGGGCCCGTGATTCCCGAACTCGGCCATTACGCGCTGGTGCTGGCGCTGTTCGTGGCGCTGGTGCAGTCCGGCGTTCCCCTGGTCGGCGCCGCCACCGGCAACGCCGCCTGGATGGGCGTCGCCCGCCCCGCCGCCCTCGCCCAGATGCTGCTGGTGCTGGTCGCCTACGGCGCCCTGACCTGGGCGCATGTGGTGTCGGACTTCAGCGTGTCGAACGTGGTCGCCAACAGCCACTCGATGAAGCCGATGCTCTACAAGGTGTCGGGCGTGTGGGGGAACCACGAAGGCTCGATGATGCTGTGGGTCGTCATGCTGACGGCGTTCGGCGCGGCGGTCGGCGTCTTCGGGCGCAACCTGCCGCCCTCGCTGAAGGCCCGCGTCATCGCGGTCCAGGGCATGATCGGCGTCGGCTTCCTGCTGTTCATCCTGATCACCTCCAACCCCTTCACCCGCGTGGTTCCGGCGCCGCTCGACGGCAACGACCTGAACCCGCTGCTCCAGGACCCCGGCCTCGCCTTCCACCCGCCCTTCCTCTACGCGGGCTATGTCGGCTTCTCCATCGCCTTCTCCTTCGCGGTCGCCGCCCTGATCGAGGGGCGCGTGGACCCGGCCTGGGCGCGCTGGGTGCGGCCCTGGACGCTGGCCGCCTGGTCCACCCTGACCGCCGGCATCGCGCTCGGCTCCTGGTGGGCCTATTACGAGCTGGGCTGGGGCGGCTGGTGGTACTGGGACCCGGTGGAGAACGCCTCCTTCATGCCCTGGCTGGCCGGCACCGCGCTGCTGCACTCCGCCATCGTGGTGGAGAAGCGCGACGCGCTGAAGACCTGGACCATCCTGCTGGCGATCATCACCTTCTCGCTGTCGCTGATGGGCACCTTCCTGGTGCGCTCGGGCATCCTGACCTCGGTGCACGCCTTCGCGGTGGACCCGGCGCGCGGCGTCTTCATCCTGGTGCTGCTGGCCATCGCCACCGGCGGCTCGCTGCTGCTCTATTCCGTGCGGGCGCCCAGCCTGAAGACCGGCGGCCTGTTCGCCCCGGTCAGCCGCGAAGGCTCGCTGGTGCTGAACAACCTGCTGCTGTCCACCGGGACGGCGACGGTCTTCATCGGCACGCTCTACCCGCTGTTCCTCGACGTGCTGAACCTGGGCAAGGTGTCGGTCGGCCCGCCCTTCTTCAACGCCACCTTCATCCCGGTCGCCATCCCGATGGTGGTCGCCATGGTGGTCGGCCCCTTCCTGGCCTGGAAGCGCGGCGACCTGCTGGGCGCGCTTACCCGGCTGTGGTCGGCGGGGGTGGCGACCGTGGCCTGCGTGGCCGTCGCCGCCTACGTCACCAACGGCGGCGGGCCGCTGCTGGCGCTGGTCGGGGTCGCCCTGGCCGCCTGGGCCTTCTTCGGCTCGCTGGCCGAGTTCGCGGAGCGCATCCGCCTGTTCCGCATCCCCGTGAAGGACAGCTGGAACCGCGCGGTCAACCTGCCGCGCAGCGCCTGGGGCATGACCATCGCCCACGCCTCCATGGGCATCGCCATCGCCGGCATGACCGGCACTTCGGCGTGGCAGAGCGAGACCATCCAGGCGATGAAGCCGGGCGACAACGCCACGGTCGGCGCCTACGCCGTGCATTTCGACCGCGTCGGCACCATGCAGGGGCCGAACTACAGCGCCGAGCAGGGCGTCTTCACCGTCACCCGCGACGGCCGGCACATCGCCACCCTGACGCCGCAGCGCCGCAGCTACCCGGTCACCCGCATGACGACGACCGAGGCGGCGATTCACACCACATGGCTGTCCGACGTCTATGTGGCGCTGGGCGACCCGACGCAGAACGGCACGGCCTGGACCGTGCGGCTGTACCACCACCCGCTGGTGCCGTGGATCTGGATCGGCTCGCTGGGGATGATGCTGGGCGGGCTGGTCAGCCTGTCCGACCGCCGCTTCCGCGTCGGCGCCCCGGAACGCCGGAGCGCCGCCAAGGGCACGCTTCAGCCCGCCGAATAAGCCAGCCCGCCGAGCAAGGACAAGCCTACGATGCGCCGCCTGATCTACCTGTTGCCGCTGCTGCTGTTCGTCGGTGTCGGCGTGGCCTTCCTGCGGGGGTTCGACCGCGACCCCCGCGACATCCCCTCCGCCCTGATCGACAAGCCGGCGCCGGACTTCTCGCTGCCGCCGCTGCCGGGCTACAAGGAAGGGCTGTCCAACGCGACGCTGAAGGGCGACGTCACGCTGGTGAACGTCTTCGCTTCCTGGTGCATCCCCTGCAAGGCGGAACACCCGATCATCACCCGGCTGGCCCGCGAGCAGGGCGTGACGGTGCGCGGCATCAACCACAAGGACAAGGCGGAGGACGCCATCGCCTGGCTGAAGCGCAACGGCGATCCCTACGCCAGCATCGGCGTGGATCTGGACGGGCGGGTGTCCATCGACTGGGGCGTCTACGGCGTGCCGGAAACCTTCCTGCTCGACCGCCAGGGCCGCATCCGCTTCAAGCATGTCGGCCCCCTGACCCCGCAGGTGGTGGACGAGCAGATCCTGCCCATGGTCAAGCATCTGAGGAGCGCGTCGTGAGAGCCCTCCTTCTCGCCGCCCTGCTCGCCCTGACCCCGGTCGCCGCGTCCGCCGTCCAGCCCGACGAGGTGCTGAAGGACCCGGCGCTGGAAGGCCGCGCGCGGGAGATCAGCAAGGATCTGCGCTGCCTCGTCTGCCAGAACCAGTCGATCGACGACTCCAACGCCCCGCTCGCCCGCGACCTGCGCGTGCTGGTGCGCGAGCGGCTGACCGCCGGCGACAGCAACGAGCAGGTGCTCGGCTTCGTCACCGACCGCTACGGCGACTATGTGCTGCTGCGCCCGCCCTTCAAGGCGACGACGCTGTTCCTGTGGATCGGCCCCTTCGTGATCCTGGCCATCGGCGGCGTCGTCACCGCCCTGTACCTGCGCGGGCGCAAGGGCGCTACCGTTGTTGCGGGCGGCGACACCGCCCCGCTGACCGAGGACGAGCGGCGGCGCCTGGACGCCCTGCTCCGCAAGGACAAAGCCTGATGCTGTTCTGGATCGTCGCCGCCGCGATGACGGCGGGCGTGGTGCTGCTGATCGTGCCGCCGCTGCTGAAGAAGCCCCGCGGAGCCGCCGAGGACCGCGCCGACTACGACCTGGAGGTCTACCGCGACCAGTTGGGCGAGCTGGAGCGCGACCAGGGCCGCGGCCTGATCAGCGAGGCGCAGGCCGCCGCCGCCCGCGCCGAGATCGGGCGCCGCATGCTGGCCATCGCCGGCCACGGAAAGAGCGGGGCCAAGGCCGCCGCTCCCGCCGGCGCCCCGCGCAGCGCGATTCTGCTGGCCGGGCTGCTGGCCGTCCTGCTGCCGCTCGGCGCGCTGGCCGTCTATGGCAAGCTGGGCCGCCCGGAGCTGCCGGCCCAGCCGCTGGCTTCCCGCAACCTGGACCATGAGCGCGGCGGGCCGCCGAAGAACGTGCTGGCGGCGATGGACAAGCTGAAGGCCCAGCTTGCCGAGACCCCGAACGACCCGCAGGGCTGGGCCATCCTCGGCCAGGCCTACGCCAAGATGGGCCGCCTGCCGGACGCCGCGGAGGCGCTGGGCAAGGCGGTGGCCCTGGCCGGGGACGATCTGGAGCTTCTGGGCGCCTATGGCGAGGTCCTGATTTCGGCCAACGGCGGCACCGTTCCGGACGAGGCGCGCAAGACCTTCGACGCCGTGCTGGCGAAGGACCCGAAGGAGCCGCGCGCCCGCTTCTACGCCGCGCTGGCCCGTTTCCAGGCCGGCGACACCAAGGACGCGCTGGAGCGCTGGCGGTCCCTGCTGGCCGAATCCCACGCCGACGCCCCCTGGGTGCCGGTGGTGCGGACGCAGATCGAGCAGGCGGCCAGGGCGCTGAACCTCGACCCGGCCACGGTGACGCCGGAGCCCCTGCCGGCGGAGCAGCCGCCGGTCGCCCAGAACCAGGGGCAGAACCAGGGGCAGAACCAGGGGCAGGGTCAAGGTGAAGGCGAAGACCAGCAGCAGATGATCCGCGGCATGGTCGACGGGCTGGCCGCCCGGCTGGAGGCCAACCCGGACGACGTGGACGGTTGGCTGCGGCTGTCGCGCTCCTACGGCGTGATGGGCGAGCCGGCGAAGGCCATCGACGCCGCCCGCAAGGCGCGGGAGCGGGCGCCCAAGCGGCCCGACGTGCTGGTCGCCTACGCCTCCGCCCTGCTGTCGGCGGAACCGCGGTCGAGCAAGCCCGGCCCGATGCCGGAGGAGGCCGTCGCCGCGCTCCGTCAGGCGCTGGAGGGCGAACCGGAGAACCGCGACGCGCTCTGGCTGCTCGGCCTGAACGCCGCCGGCGTCGGCAGGACCGCGGAGGCCACCGACCTGTGGACCCGCCTGCTGGCCCAGTTCAAGCCGGAGGAACCGGAATACACGCTGATCCGCGCGCGCCTCGATTCGCTGAAGGCCGGCGGCTGAGCCCCGTCCGAATGCCCCTTGCACCCCGGCGCGCGCGAAGGGCAGGATAGCGTCCCGCGCTGGGGTGGCGCGCCGGGGACGGAGCGCCACCCGCAGGCCGATCCGCCAGGGACGCGACCGATTGCCCACCCCCGCGCTCACCGTCAATGGTTCTGCGGCCAGCGGCCCCGCCCCCGGCATGGCGGGAAAGCCGCTGGAGGCGGCCTTTTGGATGCTGTGCGCCGCCCTGTTCATGGCCATCGGCAACGCCATGATCCGCCACGTCAGCGGCGAGCTTCACCCCTTCCAGATCGTCTTCTTCCGCAACCTGTTCGGCCTGATGTTCATGCTGCCCTGGATCGCGGCGGTCGGGCTGGGGCGGCTGCGCACCGGGCGGGCGGGGCTGTACGCCTCGCGCTCGCTCACCAGCCTGCTGGCGATGCTGGGCTGGTTCTACAGCGTCACCCACATGCCGCTGCCGGACGCCACGGCGCTCAGCTTCACCATCCCCCTGTTCGTCACCGCCGGGGCCGCGCTGTTCCTGGGCGAGACGGTGCGGGCGCGCCGCTGGGCCGCCGTGCTGGCCGGTCTGGGCGGGGTTCTGATCGTGGTCCGGCCCGGCGCCGCCACCCTGGACCCCACGCTTCCGGTCATGCTGCTGCACTGCGTCGCCGCCGCCGCCACGGTGCTCCAGGTGCGGGCGCTGGCGACCTCGGACGGGGTGATGGTGGTGGTCGCCTACATGGGGCTGTTCCTGACCCCGATGGCGCTGGTGCCGGCCCTGTTCGTGTGGGAATGGCCGGGCTGGACGGCGCTCGGCTGGCTGGTGCTGCTGGGGGGCGTGCTGACGCTGGCGCAACTGGCGCTGACCCGCGCCTTCAAGCTGGCGCCGGCCTCCGCGATGATGCCCTACGACTACGCCCGCCTGCCCTTCACCGCCCTGCTCGCCTGGCCGCTGTTCGGCGAGGCGATGGATCTGTGGGGCTGGGTCGGCGCCGGGGTGATCGCCGCCGCCGCCCTCTACACCGCCCACCGCGACGCGGCGCAGTCGCGCGCCGAACGGACGGTGGCGGCCAAGGCGTGAGGTCAGCCGTCTCCCGTCGCCTGCATCCGCACCTTGTTCAGGGCGGAGCGGGCGCGGTCCTGATGCTCGGGCCGCAGGTTGCTGCGCACCGCCTGGACGGCGGCGGCCAGCACCGCGGCGTCGTCCACGAAGCCGACCGCGATCAGCCAATCGGGGATCGAGTCCGCCGGCAGCACGAAATAGGCCAGCGCCGCCATCAGGACGGCCTTCGCCTTAACGGGGGTCAGCGGATCGGTCGCGCAGAAGAAGGCGGCCAGCGCCTGTTCCAGGAAGGGAATGCGGTGCAGGTTGGCGCGCAGCGTGTTCCAAAAGCGGCGGCGCACCAGACGCTCGTTCTGCTCGACACGGATCGGGTCGATGACGGCGGGCACGGCGCCGGCGGCTTCGGTGGTCCCATCGGTGGCGGTCTGCATAATTCCCCCTGGCCGGGCCGCCTTTCCCGCTGTGGACGGACGGGGCGGCCTGTTGCACAGTTGCGTAGAGCCACAACAGCGCAGACGCGCCAACGGTCCCGCCAAGGGTCCGAAAACAGAGGAAACCGCCATGGCGATGAAGAAGGGCTACAAGGACCTGCTGGCCGAGGCCAACAGCCGCATCCAGGCGATCACGCCGCAGGAGGCGCTGTCCCTGCACGGCGACCCCGACGTGGTCTTCGTGGACATCCGCGACCCGCGCGAACTGACCCGCGACGGCATGATCCCCGGCGCCTTTCCGGCCACCCGCGGCATGCTGGAATTCTGGGTGGACCCGGACAGCCCCTATCACAAGCCGGTCTTCGCGTCGGGCAAGCGCTTCGTCTTCTACTGCGCCAGCGGCTGGCGCTCCGCGCTCGCCACCGACACCGTGCAGTCCATGGGGCTGGAGAACGTCTGCCACCTGGAGGGCGGCTTCAAGGGCTGGAAGGAGGCCGGGCTTCCCGTCGCCACGGTCGAGCGGAAGGAGGGCTGAATGGAACAGAGAGTCAGCCTGATCACGCTGGGCGTCGCCGACCTCGCGCGCAGCCGCCGCTTCTACGAGGAGGGGCTGGGCTGGACCCCCTCCCCCGTCAGCCAGGACGCCATCACCTTCTACCAGTTGGGCGGCGTCGCGCTCGCCCTCTTCGGGCGGGAGGCGCTGGCCGAGGACGCGCATCTGGCGGAGGCCGGTCCGACCTCCGGCTTCGGCGGCATCACGCTGGCCCACAACCTGCGCAGCAAGGCGGAGGTGGACGCCGTGATGGCCCAGGCCGAGCGGGCCGGAGGGCGCATCCTGAAGCCGGCGCAGGACGTCTTCTGGGGCGGCTACAGCGGCTATTTCGCCGATCCGGACGGCCACCCCTGGGAGGTCGCCTGGAACCCCTTCGCCGCGCTGGGCGAGGACGGGAGCTTCCGTCTGGAGGCGTGACGGTGGAGGGCGGAGGCGGAGCGTCCCCGGCTCACGCCACCAGCACCGGCGCCACCTCGCGGTAAAGCTCCATGTACTCCTCCGCCGGGCCGTGCCAGCCGAAGTCGCGGGTCATGGCGTGCTGCTGCATGGCGTGCCAGCGCTCCGGCTTGCGGTAGAGGGCGGCGGCGCGGCGCAGCGCCCAGGTCAGTTCCTGGACGTTCGCGTTGACGAACTGGAAGCCCGTGGCGCTGCCGTCGTTCACCGCCGCCGGGTTGGCGTCCACGATGGTGTCCGCCAAGCCCCCGGTGCGGCGGACCAGCGGCAGGGTGCCGTACTTCAGCGCGTACATCTGGGTCAGTCCGCAGGGCTCCGACCGCGAGGGCACCAGGAACAGGTCGGCGCCGGCCTGGATGCGGTGGGACAGCGCCTCGTCATAGCCGATGCGCACGCCGACCGATTTCGGGTACCAGGTGGCGAGGTGGCGGAAGCCGGCCTCCAGCGCCGGTTCGCCGTTGCCCAGAACGGCGAGCTGGCCGCCCCAGGCGATCCATTGCGACGCCGCCTCCAGAACCAGATCCAGCCCCTTGTGCCCGGTCAGGCGGCTGACCACGGCGGCCAGCGGGGCGTCGGGGCGTCGGTCCAGGCCGAAGCCGGCCTGAAGGTCGGCCTTGCACAAATCCTTGCCGCCGAGATCCGCGGCGCCGTAGCGGGCGGCGATGTGCGGGTCGGCGGCGGGGTCCCAGATCTGATAGTCCACGCCGTTCAGGATGCCGGTCAGCGCCTCGGCCCGCGCGGCCAGCAGCCCTTCCAGCCCGGCCCCATGCTCCGCCGTCTGGATTTCGTGGGCGTAGGTCGGGCTGACCGTGGTCAGGCGGTCGGAATAGAAGCAACCGGCCTTCAGGAAGCCGATGCCGCCGTAATACTCCACCCCGTCGATCCGGTAGGCGGCGGACGGCAGGCCGAGGTCGCCCATCATCCAGGCGCCGAAATGGCCCTGGTAGGCGATGTTGTGGATGGTCGTGACCGTTCCCGGACGGAACGGCCCGGCGAAGCGGTCGGGGCGCAGCGCCAGATAGGCCGGGATCAGGCCGGTCTGCCAGTCGTGCCCGTGCAGCACCTCCGGACGCCACCAGGGGTCGTAGGCGTCCTGCGCCGCGAAGCCCGCCGCGCACCAGGACAGGGCGGCGAAGCGCTGCGCGTTGTCCGGCCAGTCCTTGCCGTCCGGCCCCAGATAGGGGTTTCCGGGCCGCTGGTAGAGCGACGGCGCGTCCAGGACATAGGCCAGCACCCCGTCCGGCGTCCGCCCGATCAGCAGCCGCGCCTCGTCGCAGCCCGGCAGGTCGGTGAGCGGCCCGCCGACCGGATGCAGATCGCCCAGCCCGTTCAGCACCGCCGGATAGCCGGGCAGCAGCAGGCGGACGTCGGCACCGGCGCGGTTCAGGGCGGGGGGCAGGGCGGCGGAAACGTCGGCCAGCCCGCCGGTCTTCACCAGGGGGTAGCATTCCGGCGTGACGAACAGGACGCGCATGGAGGCGGGGTCTTTCCGTTTCTTATTGGTCTTGTTCACCTCCCCCTCGCCCGGCGGGGCGAAGGGGGGATGGAGGTCAATCCTTGGGCAGGCGGTCGATCATGTCCTGGGTGATCAGGCACACGCCGCCCTCGCTGCGGTAGAAGCGCTTGGCGTCCAGCTCCGGGTCCTCGCCGACGACCAGCCCCTCGGGGATCGCCACGCCGCGGTCGATCACCACCTTCTTCAGGCGGCAATGGCGGCCGATGTCGCAGTCCGGCAGGACCACCGCCTCGTGCAGTTCGCTGAAGGAGTTGACGCGCACCTCGCTGAACAGCAGCGAGTTCTTCACCAGCGAGCCGGAGATGATGCAGCCGCCGGACACCAGGCTGTCCACCGCCATGCCGCGCCGGTTCTCGTCGTCGAACACGAACTTCGCCGGGGGCAGCTGCTCCTGGTAGGTGAAGATCGGCCACTCGCGGTCGTACATGTTGAGCTGCGGCGTCACGTGGCAGAGGTCCAGGTTGGCTTCCCAATAGGCGTCGATGGTGCCGACGTCGCGCCAGTAGGGCTCGGACTCGTGGCCGTTCAGGATGGCCGAATCGGCAAAGTCGTGGGCCATCACCCGCGCCCCGCTCTTCACCAGATAGGGGATGATGTCCTTGCCGAAGTCGCGGGACGAGCCGGGTTCGTGGAAGTCGCGCTCCAGCTGGTCGTAGAGGAACTGCGCGTTGAAGACGTAGATGCCCATGCTGGCCAGCGACCGGTCCGGGTTGCCGGGCATCGGCGGCGGGTCGGCGGGCTTCTCCACGAAGTCGATGATGCGCTGCGTCTCGTCCACATGCATCACGCCGAAGCCGGTCGCCTGGGCGCGCGGCACCTGGATGCAGGGGATCGTCACGTCCGCCTTCTTGGCGATGTGGTCCAGCAGCAGCGCGCCGTAATCCATCTTGTAGATGTGGTCGCCGGCCAGGATCAGGATGTGTTCCGGCTCGTGGTCGCGCAGGATGTCCAGGTTCTGGTACACCGCGTCGGCGGTGCCCTGGTACCAGGCGGTCTCGCTGATGCGCTGCTGCGCCGGCAGCAGGTC
The DNA here is from genome assembly GCF_030849505.1 of Azospirillum isscasi. GTDB lineage: Bacteria > Pseudomonadota > Alphaproteobacteria > Azospirillales > Azospirillaceae > Azospirillum > Azospirillum isscasi. The sequence continues at coordinate 18,371 of NZ_JAUJFI010000055.1, forward strand.
GCAGAACTCGTTCATCTCGCCGCGGAAGAAGTTCCAGCCGCGCTGCAGGTGGCGCAGCAGGCTGTGCGACTTGTACTGGGTCAGCACGCCGATGCGGCGGAAACCCGAATTGATGCAGTTCGACAGCGCGAAGTCGATGATCCGGAACTTGCCGCCGAAATAGGTGGCGGGCTTGGCGCGACGGTCGGTCAGCTGCTTCAGCCGGCTGCCCCGGCCACCGGCCAGGACGAGGGCCACAGCGCGGCGCGGCGCCAGCCGCAGATCCCGTTTGTCGAGCATGTGTCTCCCCTTTCGGTTCTCTTTTTTGCTGTCGGCTTTGTTGTCGGCCATCCGGAAGCACCCGGCGTTTCAGCCGGTGCGAGCGTGACCGTGCCACATTTCACCGGGGTGGGCCAATAGGCCGAGGGGAACAGGCCGGAAATAGACCGGACGCCGGGAGGGGCTGTGCGGGTTTGAGGCGCATGCTTGTGCGCAAAAAACAGGCATGAGCGTGGGAAACGAGCGTGCAGCGCCCGAACGGATGGCAGTCCGACCGCAATCCATGGACGAATCCCGCCAAGGCCGGCGGGTTGGGATGGTCCGAAATCCTGCTTAAATTCTGTGCAGCATAGGCTGGCGACTCGGGGCCTAGGCCGCTTTGCAGTCATCCGAATGGCCGCAACCAGCGCGATTCCTAGCCCTTTTGGGTTGGCACGCTTCTTGAAGACAAATCGGCGTACACGGCCCCCTCCCGCCGCCCCGTCTGTACCGGGGACGGGGCGAAACGGGCCAGAAGCATTCGAATAAAGAGGAGCCTCGATGAGCCGTCTCTTCACCCTCGCCGCGCCGACGATGGCGGCGATTCTGGGCTTGGCCGGTCTGCCTGCCGCCGCCCTGGCCCAGGAAGCGGCTGCCGCGGCCGCCGCCGAGCCCACCCTGAGCAGCGGCGACACGGCTTGGATGCTGGTCGCCACCGCGCTGGTCCTGTTCATGACCATTCCGGGTCTGGCCCTGTTCTACGGCGGCATGGTCCGCAAGATGAACGTGCTGTCGGTCGTGATGCAGAGCTTCGCGATCTGCTGCCTGGTCAGCATCCTGTGGTTCTTCGCCGGTTACAGCATCGCCTTCACCGAAGGCACCCCGTATTTCGGCAGCCTGTCCAAGTTCATGCTGGCGGGCATCACCAAGGACAGCCTGTCGGGCGTCATTCCGGAGACGGTCTTCGTCGTCTTCCAGATGACCTTCGCCATCATCACGCCGGCGCTGATCACCGGCGCCTTCGCCGACCGCATGAAGTTCTCCTCGATGCTGGTCTTCACGGGCCTGTGGTCGCTGATCGTCTACGCGCCGATCACCCACTGGGTCTGGGGTCCGGGCGGCTATCTGATGGGTGACGGCGTGCTCGACTACGCCGGCGGCACGGTGGTGCACATCAACGCGGGCGTGGCCGGTCTCGTCGCCGCCATCGTGCTGGGCAAGCGCAAGGGCTACCCGAACGAGAACTTCGCCCCGCACAACCTGGTGCTCAGCCTGATCGGCGCCTCGATGCTGTGGGTCGGCTGGTTCGGCTTCAACGCGGGTTCCGCCGTGGCCGCCGACGGCCGTGCGGGCATGGCCATGCTGGTCACGCAGATCGCCGCCGCCACCGCCGCCATGTCCTGGCTGCTGGTCGAGTGGGCCACCAAGGGCAAGCCCTCGGTTCTCGGCATCATCTCCGGCGCCGTCGCCGGCCTGGTCGCCATCACCCCGGCCTCGGGCTTCGTCGGTCCGACCGGCGCCCTGGTCATCGGTCTGGTCGCCGGCGTGGTCTGCTACTGGGGCGCCACCGGCCTGAAGCGCGCCCTCGGCTATGACGACTCGCTGGACGCCTTCGGCGTGCACGGCGTGGGCGGCATCGTCGGCGCCATCCTGACCGGCGTCTTCGCCCAGGAAGCCATCGGCGGCACCGCCGGCGCCCTGGAAGGCAACGTCGGCCAGATCTGGACGCAGGTCTACGGCATCCTCGCCACGATCATCTACTCGGCGGTGGGTTCCTTCATCATCCTGAAGGTCATCGACGTGGTGATGGGCCTGCGCGTGGACGAGGACGTCGAGCGCGACGGCCTGGACCTCGCCCTGCACGGCGAGACCATCCACTAAGGACCCTTTCCGGGGGGAGTTTTCCCGGGGATCTTTGCAGCCTGGTTGTTTCCTCCATGAACTTCCGCCGCCGGGGCCTCCCGGCGGCGGATTTTTCATGTCGGAGGCTGCAAGGGGGTCAGCGGCGCAGATACATCTTGCCGACACCGTTCAGGGCGGCGAAAAGTTGCGCGAACTGCGCCAGGAAGGCGTCCCAGGCCAGGGGGCCGGCCTTCTCCGCCACCGCCCGGTGGAGGTCGCCCAGGCTGGTCCGCCCGTCCACCCGCGCCAGGATCGGCCCGGCCAGACGGGGCAGCGGCAGGGGGATGACGGCGCCCATCAGCTCCGCCTCCAGCACGCCGCCGGGGGGCAGGCCCTTCGCCACCGCGGCGCCGTCCAGGTCGCGCAGCACCGGCACCACCTCCGGCCCGTCCGGGCGGGCGACGGCGGCGTCCGCATCCTCCGGACGGACGAGATAGGCGATGTGCTTGGTCATGCTGCCGGTGATCTGCTCCGCCCAGGCGGCGCGCTCCAGCCGGGACAGGCCCTCCAGCCGCTTCAGCACGCGCGGGTCCTTCACCCAGACGGCGGGGTCGTACCGGTACGGCTCGACCAGCGCGGCGACGGCGAGCCCGCCCGCCGCCGCCAGCTCCGCCAGTTCCGGCACGCTGTAGGGCCGGTCGCAGGAATGCAGCAGCAGGTCGTAGAGGTCGGCGTCGGCCCGTTTGTGGTCGCCGATGAAGGGGTTGCGGAGCAGCCAGTTGGACGGCGGCAGCCGCTCGATCAGCCGGCGGGCCAGCGCCACCTGCTCCTTCGGCGGCAGGCCCGCCGCGACGGTGCGCAGGGCGGCCTGCATGGGATAGACGCCGGTGCGGCCATAGGGGGCGTAGACCATCAGCCCGATCCCGCCGCCCGGCTTCAGCGCCCCGGCCAGCGAGCGCATCCCCGCCGCCGGGTCGTCCAGATGGTGCAGCACGCCGCAGCAGTCGATGTAGTCGAACGGCCCGAGACCGTCGAGGTCGAGGAGGGAGCCGCGGCGGAAGTCGATGTTGGTCAGCCCGCGCGCCTTGGCCCGCGCCTCGGCGATGGCCCGCGCGGCATCGGACAGGTCCAGATAGGTGACGCGCCCCGGATTGCCGGCGTCGGCCATCTGCTGGGCGATCATGATCGTTCCGTCGCCGGTCCCGCCGCCGGCCACCAGAACCGACAGCGGGCGGGCGTGGTCGAGCCGTCCGCCGAAGACGTTGTGGTTCACCTCGTCCAGGTGGCTGGGCGACCCGGTGATCAGGCGTCTCGATTCGTCGGCGGGGGTGCGCGCGGGATAGGGGTAGGCTTCGTACTGGGCGCGCAGGGTGTCGATGCTCATGGATCGGGCAGCCGGTCAGGTGGACGGGTGCCGGACCATAGCATCAACGGGGGATGGGATGGGGGGAGTTGGGGAGTGGTTGCGCCGGGCCTACCCCGCCACCCCCTCCGCCGCGCGGACCACGCCGACCTCCCGCCCGTTGCGGTTGGTCACCGGCTGGTTGAGGAGCTGACCGGCCCGCGCCCACTGCTCGTCCGACAGAACCTTGGTGGCGCGGATCAGGGCGGCGAGCGCCACCTCGCGGGCGCGGGGGGCGCCGTCGTCGATCTTCAGGGCGATGCCCAGCCCCTGCTTGGGCAGGACGGCGCAGCCGACGCCCTCGGCCCCGCCCTTGACCAGAACCAGACCGCCCGCCGCCTGCATCATGCCGGTGTCGAAGCTGTCCTTGCCGGCGATCAGGTGCGGGTGCGCCCGCCAGGCGCGGCGGATGCGGGTCACCGCCTCGGCGCGGGCGTCGGGCAGGTCCTTCGGGTCGCCGATGCGGGCCATGGCGTAGGCGATGGCGCCCAGCGGGATGCCGATGGTCGGGATGGCGCAGCCGTCCACGCCCCAGGGCGCCTGCGACAGGTCCTGGCCGGTCATCTGCTCCATCACCCCCAGGATGCGCTGCTGCACCGGATGGTCGAAGCGGACATAGCCCTTCGTCGGCTCGCCCTTGTGCAGGGCGGTGGTCAGGAAGCCGGCGTGCTTGCCGGAGCAGTTGTTGTGGAAGGCGGTCGGCGTCTCGCCGTGGCGGATCATCTCGTGGGCGGTCTCGGTGTCGGTCGGCAGATGCGCCCCGCACTCGTAATCACCCACGGTCAGGCCGAGGCGCCTGATCCACGCCTCCGCCAGACGGGTGTGCCGGATCTCCCCGTGATGGGAGGAACAGGCCAGCGCCAGTTCCTGGTCGCCCAGCCCGTAGGCGTCCAGCGCGCCCGTCTCCACCAGCGGGATCGCCTGGAGCGCCTTCACGGCGGAGCGGGGATAGACCGGCGCTTCGATGTCGCCCCATTGCGCCAGGACGTGGCCGGCGGAATCGACGATGCAGGCGCGCCCGCGGTGGACGGATTCCACCATGCCGCCGCGCGTCACCTCGACGAGGATCGGCGCCTCCGGCGGGCCGGACAGGTCGGCGTGCCCCTCGGCGGGGGTGTGATGGTCGGCGTGGCCGTGGTGGTGACCGTGGCCGCCGCAACAGGAAGAGTGGTCGTGGCTCATGGGTGGAAAGCTTGCCTCTCTCCGAGGCCCGAGGCAAGGTGTCGCACCATCGGACCCGCCGGATCACGGGCGATTCGCGGTATGTGCGGGCCGGAATTACGGATGATACGCAAGCCATGCGCGGATATTTCGCCATCGGGGTGGAACGGATCAGCAAGCCGGGCAATGTCGGCAACCTGATGCGCTCCGCCCACGCCTTCGGCGCCTCCTTCTTCTTCGCCATCGACCCGGAGCCCGATCTGCACGAGGCGCGATTCGTCGACACCTCGGGTGCGGCGGAGCATCTGCCGCTGTACATCTACGACCGGGTGGCCGATCTCGCCCTGCCCAAGGACTGCCAGCTCGTCGGGGTGGAGCTGACCGAGGACGCGGTCGAGCTGCCCAGCTTCCGCCACCCGACGCGCGCCGCCTATGTGCTGGGGCCGGAGCGCGGCAGCCTGTCCGCACCGCTGCTGGAGCGGTGCGACTTCACGGTGAAGATCCCGATGAAGTTCTGCATCAACGTCGGGGTGGCCGGCGCGCTGGTGATGTACGACCGGATGATCAGCCTGGGCCGCTTCGCCGAACGCCCGGTGCGCACCGGCGGCCCGACCGAGCCGCTGCGCGAGCACCAGCATGGCCGCCAGATCATGCGCAACCCGGAACGCCGCCGCCGCATGCGCGGCATCCAGAAGCCGGTGATCGTCCGCGACGACGAGTGATCCGGAACAGGGCCTCAACACCCCAGGAACCGCCACGCCCCCCCGAAGGAGACGCTCGATGTCCGACCCCCAGACCGGTTCTCCGCCGGGACCGCCCTCGGAACCGCTTTACGACGACCGCTTCTACGACATCCAGGAGGAAGGGTCGCTCCGCTCCGCGCGGATCATCGCGCCGCTGGTGCTGGGCTGGGTGGATGCGGAGTCGGTCCTCGACGTCGGCTGCGGGGTCGGCACCTTCCTCCGGGGCTTTGCGGAGAAGGGGATCGCGGACATCCAGGGGCTGGACGGCGACTATGTGCGCCGCGACCGCCTGCGCATCGATCCCTCCCGCTTCCGGGCCCACGACCTGTCGCAGCCCTTCGATCTGGGGCGGCGGTTCGGCCTCGTCCTGTCGCTGGAGGTCGCCGAGCATCTGCCGGAGGAGCGTGCCGAAGGCTTCGTCGACGATCTCTGCCGCCACGGCGACGTGGTGCTGTTCGGGGCCGCCATCCCCGGCCAGGGGGGCAGCGGCCACATCAACGAGCAGTGGCAGAGCCATTGGGCCGGGAAGTTCCTCTCCCGCGGCTACGAGGCGTTCGACATCCTGCGTCCCATCCTGTGGGCCGACCCGTCCGTCGAATTCTGGTACCGCCAGAACACGGTGATCTTCGCCAGCCCGGCGGGCATCGCCGCCAACCCGGGACTGGCCGCCATGCGGGGGCAAGGGCTGCCGCTGTCCTGCATGGGGCTCGTCCATCCGGAGCTGCTGGACCTCCACACCCGGCAGGCGGCCCGGTCGAAGCGGGTGGTGGAGGTCTTCAACCAGATGGCCGCGCAGGGCGGCGCCTATCGTTTCGACAAGGGGGCGGACGGGTCGGTCAACATCGTGCGCATCGAGTGACCAGCCGCGGGATTTCCCGGCCGGGTGTGGCGCTCAGAAGCTCACGAAGGGATTCAGGATCAGCCCCAGCGGGCCGGTGAAGCGCAGCGGCGCGTCGGTCACCGCCAGGCACAGGCAGCCCTCCGCGTCGGCCACCGGGCGGTGGCGGACGGACTCGTCGGCGACGGACAGGTCGCCGCGGGCGAACTGCCCGAGATCGTCGGTGAAGCCGCCGTCGAGCACCAGCGTCAGCTCGATCCCGCGGTGGGTGTGGTGGGGCGGCCCGACGCCGCTCGCCAGCCGCATCAGCCGCGCCTTGCCCCGGCCTTCGGAACCGGAGCCCAGCGGGATGTCGCAGCAGTCCATGCCGCGCATCAGCCGCTTCCAGGGCAGGCGCGACAGGTCGTTGCCGACGTAGCGGCGCAGCGGTTCGGGAAGCAGCGGCACCTCGGTCTGCCGGCAGACCGGCTTCGGCTTCGGCGCGCGTGGCAGGGGCGGCAGCTCGTCCAGCCGGGCCAGCACCGTTTGCAGGCAGGCGGGATCGACCTCCTCCGGCTCGATGCTTTCCAGCAGGGCGCCGCCGACCGCCTCCATCTCCGCGACGTTCAGGCGGCAGCAGGGGCACAGCGCGAGATGGGTCGCCACGATCAGCGACGACGCCTCGTCCAGCGCTCCGCCGGCATAGTCGATCAGCAGCGTGTCGCCGGGATGGTGGGTGGGCACGGTCATCGGCTGTCCCTCATGGCCTTGCGCAGCCGCTCCATGGCCAGCCGCAGGCGCGACTTGACGGTGCCCAGCGGAATGCCCTGTTCGGCGGAGATCAGGCTGTGCGGCTTGTCCTCGAAATAGGCCAGCCGCAGCAGGTCCGCCTGCTCCGGCGGCAGGGTCTTCAGCGCGGCGCGCAGCCGCCCGGCGGTCTCGCGCGCCGCCACCCCGTCGTCGGCGCCTTCCGCGGGGGCGGGCACCAGCGTCGGGTCGGCGGGGTCGATCTCGGGCCGCTGTTCCCGCCGGAGCGCGTCGATCCGCTTGTTGCGGGCGATGGTGAACACCCAGGTGCCGGCGGACGCCTGCGCCGGGTCGTAGGTCTCCGCACGACGCCAGACCAGCAGCATCACCTCCTGCACCAGCTCCTCCGCAGCGCCCTCGTCACAGCCCTGGCGGCGCAGATACGCCTTCAGCCGCGGCGCGAAATGGCCGAACAGGGACGCGAAGGCCGAGCGGTCGCGCTCCCGCCCGACCGCGGTCAGCAGCTCTTCGAGCGTCCGGTCCGATCCGGCGGCTGGGGAACCGAGATCCTGCATCCACGTCTTCGGGGGCACCGTCTTTGCACACAGGGACAAGCCCCGCAACAGATGGTGCGCGGAGCGCTCCGCTGCAAAGCGTGTTTGGCGTCGGTGGGCGGCAATAGGGGGCATGGGTTCGGTGCGGCGTGCTGCGATGGGCCTTCTACGCGCCGGGCGGTCCATCGGATCACCGCCTTTCGGACCGATTGCAGGAAAGACCGGCGGAACAACCCGTGACTTCGCCGCCGGAACCGGGCCGTCGCCCTGGAAAGCCTCACCGAATTGGGGTAGGGTCCGACCACTCCCGAACCCGTCCGTGAAACCATTCGAGCCTCCGCCAACCGATGTTGCCCATCCGCACCATCCGTCGCACCGCCGGCGCCGCTCTGCTTCTGGCCGGTCCGATCCTCGCCGCCACGGTCGCCACCGCCACGGTCAACACGGCCGCCGCCGCCGACCCGCGCCTGCTGGGGACCTTCAAGGACTGGAACGCCTTCGCCTTCGACGAGGGCGGGCACAAGGTCTGCTACATGTCCAGCCAGCCCAAGAAGAAGGAACCCGCCGCGGCCAAGCGCGGGGACATCTATGTGCTGGTGACCCACCGCCCGGCGGAAAAGACGCTGGACGTCATCAGCGTCGTCGTCGGCTATCCCCTCAAGAAGGACAGCGAGTCCACGCTGGACGTGGGCGGCAAGTCCTTCAAGCTGTTCACGGACGGCGAGACCGCCTGGGCGCGCGACGCGGAAACCGACAAGGCGGTCACCGCCGCGATGCGCGACGCCAAGGGCAAGTCCATGGTGGTGAAGGGTGTTTCGGGCCGCGGCACGAAGACCACCGACACCTACAGCACCGACGGCCTCGCCCAGGCTTACGACGCCATCAACCAGGCCTGCGGCGTGAAGCGCTGAGCAGCGCTGCCGTTTTCACTTGGTCTTCCGTCGTTTCGTCTTTTGACTCCGGACGCTCGTGGCCCTATTTAGGGGGCCATGAGCGCCTCCAATCACGCTGCTGCCTTTGCCCTGCCGGCTGTTGACGCCGACGGGCGCAAGAACCTTGTCGGCCTGTCCCGCGACGAGCTGGAAGCCGAAATGCTGTCCGCCGGCCTGGAGAAGTTCCGGGCCCGCCAGCTCTGGCACTGGATCTACCACCGCGGAGCCACCGACTTCGCGGTGATGACCACGCTCGCCAAGCCGGTGCGCGAGAAGCTGGCCGAGACCTATGCGGTGGCCCGCCCGACCGTCGTGCGCGACCTGAAGTCGGTGGACGGCACGCGCAAGTGGCTGCTGCGCATGCCCGACGGGCAGGAGGTGGAGAGCGTCCACATCCCCGAGGAGGACCGCGGCACGCTGTGCGTCTCCTCGCAGGTGGGCTGCACGCTGACCTGCCGCTTCTGCCACACCGGCACGCAGCGTCTGGTGCGCAACCTCGACGCCTCGGAAATCGTGGCGCAGGTCATGCTGGCCCGCGACGCGCTGGGCGAATGGCCGGCGCCGCCGGACGGGCGGATGATCTCCAACATCGTCATGATGGGGATGGGGGAGCCGCTCTTTAACTACGAGAACGTCGCCAAGGCGCTGAAGATCGTCATGGACGGCGACGGGATTTCGATTTCGAAGCGGCGCATCACCCTCTCGACCTCCGGCGTCGTCCCGGCCATGAAGCGCTGCGGGGAGGAGCTGAACGTCAACCTCGCGGTCAGCCTGCACGCGGTGACGGACGAGCTGCGCGACCTCATCATGCCGATCAACCGGAAATATCCGCTGAAAGAGCTGATGGACGCCTGCCGCACCTACCCCGGCCTGAACAACGCGCGGCGCATCACCTTCGAGTATGTGATGCTGAAGGGCGTCAACGACAGCCCGGCGGACGCCCGCGCCCTGGTGAAGCTGCTGGAGGGCATCCCGTCGAAGATCAACCTGATCCCCTTCAACCCCTGGCCGGGCGCCCCGTACGAGCGCTCGACCGACCGGGCGATCCAGGTCTTCGGCGACATCGTCAACAACGCCGGCTACGCCAGCCCCGTCCGCACCACCCGCGGCGAGGACATCATGGCGGCCTGCGGCCAGTTGAAGAGCGCGTCCGTCCGCCTGTCCGCCGCCGACCGCGCCGCCATCGAGAAGGTGCTGGCCGAGAAGGACGCCGCGCTGGCCGGGTGAGGCCGGCGTTTTCGCGCCGGGTGTTTTGTGGGAGTGTTCCGTGCCTGAGTTCGCCGTCGATCCCGGCCTGATCCTGTTCCTGTTCAACGCCGCGGCGGTCTGGCCGCTGATGCGCATCTTCCGCCGGGCGGGCTTCTCGCCCTGGTGGGCGCTGGTGATCTTCGTGCCGGTGGTCGGGCTGGTCGGCGTGCTGGGCCTGCTGACGGCGCGGCGCTGGCCGGCGCGCGTCCTGGCCGACGGGCCGGCGCCGCAGCGCAAGGCGCGGAGGGCCGCGTGATGGAGATGTTCGACCCCGTCGTCGGCCTGCTCAACGCCGTCTACTGGCAGCCCTGGGCGGCGATCATGTCCAGCGATCCGTGGACGGCGAACCTCGTCATGGCGATCCTGCTGATGCTGAAGCTGATCTTCGGCGGCTGGGTGCTGGCCAAGGGCGGGCGCAGCCCGCTGTGGGCGCTGGTTCTGCTGATCAACGGGGCGGATATCCTGGCGATCTGGCTCTACGCCTACATCCGCTGGCCCTTCGTGGACCGGGCGCCCGCCCGTCCCGCGGCGGAGAGCACCGTTGCAGCGGATGCCGGGACGGACTGAGCGGGACCGATTGATTCGCATCTGCCGTAGGGCTACTGTCCGGCACCGATATTTTTCCCCACCCGCGTGAGTAGTCCCATGAGCGGTGCGTCCGGCAAACAGATCAAGAAAGTGGTGCTCGCCTATTCGGGCGGCCTCGACACCTCGGTGATCCTGAAGTGGCTTCAGGAAACCTATCAATGCGAGGTGGTGACCTTCACCGCCGACCTCGGCCAGGGCGAGGAGCTGGAGCCGGCGCGCAAGAAGGCCGAGCTTCTGGGCATCAAGCCGGAAAACATCTTCATCGACGACCTGCGCGAGGAGTTCGTGCGGGACTTCGTGTTCCCGATGTTCCGCGCCAACACCCTCTATGAGGGCACCTACCTGCTCGGCACCTCGATCGCGCGCCCGCTGATCGCCAAGCGCCAGATCGAGATCGCCAACCTCGTCGGCGCCGACGCCGTGGCCCACGGCGCCACCGGCAAGGGCAACGACCAGGTGCGCTTCGAGCTGGGCTACTACGCGCTCCGCCCGGACATCAAGATCATCGCCCCGTGGCGCGAGTGGGATCTGAGCAGCCGCACCCGGCTGATCGACTACGCCGAAAAGAACCAGATCCCGATCGCCAAGGACAAGCGCGGCGAGGCCCCGTACTCGACCGACGCCAACCTCCTGCACATCTCCTACGAGGGGAAGGCGCTGGAGGACCCGTGGGTCGAGCCGTTCGAGGACATGTACACCCGCTCCGTCGCCCCGGAGAAGGCCCCGGACACCCCGACCTACGTCGAGATCGAGTTCAAGCGCGGCGACGCGGTGGCCATCGACGGCAAGGCGCTGTCCCCGGCGGCCCTGCTGACCGAGCTGAACCGCCTGGGCGGCGAGAACGGCATCGGCCGCCTCGACCTCGTCGAGAACCGCTATGTCGGCATGAAGTCGCGCGGCGTGTACGAGACGCCGGGCGGCACCGTCCTGCTGGCCGCCCACCGCGCGATGGAGAGCATCACGCTCGACCGCGGCGCCGGCCATCTGAAGGACGAGCTGATGCCGCGCTACGCGGAGCTGATCTACTGCGGCTACTGGTTCAGCCCGGAGCGTCTGGCGCTCCAGGCCCTGATCGACCAGACCCAGGAGACGGTCAACGGCGTGGTCCGCCTGAAGCTGTTCAAGGGCAACGTCACGGTCGTCGGCCGCAAGTCGCCGAACAGCCTCTACCGCATGGACTATGTGACGTTCGAGGAAGACAGCGTCTACAACCAGAAGGATGCGGAAGGCTTCATCAAGCTGAACGCGCTCCGTCTGCGCCTGGGCGCCATGGCGCGGGCGAAGGTGGAGTAACGGTGTGATGCCGGAGTAAAAAAGGGGGGCGCTCAAGCCCCCCTTTTTCTTTTGAAGAAACACCCGGCGAGAACCGGGACACCGGGCAGGAAACCTGAATCCTCCCGCTCGCGCCGCTTCGCCACCGGATGGCGGTGCGGGCTTCGCCTGCGCGAAGCCGTCGATGGGGACGCCGCTTTCTCGATCCCGCCACAGTGACGGACCTCGCAGGCGGGCTTCCGGCCGCCGATGGTTCCCGGGGCGGTTCAGGGGGAAACGCCGCCGCAACCGGCAACGGTCCCGGAACGCGGCCCCGTCCGTCCCCTTCACCATTGCGCGCATCGTCCGTCCGCCCTATGTTCCGCCCCAAACCAGGGCTCCGGGCACCGATGACTGACCTTTCGCACATCCGCAATTTCTCGATCATCGCGCACATCGACCACGGCAAGTCGACCCTTGCCGACCGTCTGATCCAGCAGTGCGGCGGCCTCGATTCGCGCGAGATGCGCGAACAGGTGCTCGACAGCATGGACATCGAGCGCGAGCGCGGCATCACCATCAAGGCGCAGACCGTCCGCCTGCTCTACAAGGCCAAGGACGGGCAGCAGTACACGCTGAACCTGATGGACACGCCGGGCCACGTCGATTTCGCCTACGAGGTCAGCCGCAGCCTCGCCGCCTGCGAGGGCTCGATCCTGGTGGTGGACGCCTCGCAGGGGGTGGAGGCGCAGACGCTCGCCAACGTCTACCAGGCGATCGACAACAACCACGAGATCATCCCGGTCCTCAACAAGATCGACCTGCCGGCGGCGGAGCCCGACCGCGTGAAGCAGCAGATCGAGGACGTGATCGGCCTGGACGCCTCCGACGCCGTGGAGATCTCGGCCAAGACCGGCCTGAACATCGACGCCGTGCTGGAAGCCGTGGTCGAGCGCCTGCCGCCGCCCAAGGGCAACGCCGACGCCGAGCTGAAGGCCCTGCTGGTCGATTCCTGGTACGACCCCTATCTCGGCGTGGTCATCCTGGTGCGCGTGGTGGACGGGCGACTGAAGGTGAACCAGAAGGTCCGCTTCATGTCCACCGGCAGCGCGCACGAGGTGGACCGCGTCGGCGTCTTCACCCCGAAGGCCCTGCTGACCGGCGAGCTGGGGCCGGGCGAGATGGGCTTCATCACCGCCGCCATCAAGGACATCACGCTGACCAAGGTCGGCGACACCATCACCGAGGACCGCAAGCCCGCCGCCGAGCCGCTGGCCGGCTTCAAGCCCTCCATCCCCGTGGTGTGGTGCGGCCTGTTCCCGGTGGACGCCGCCGATTTCGAGCGGCTGCGCGACAGCCTGGGCAAGCTGAAGCTGAACGACGCCAGCTTCCATTACGAGGCGGAGACGTCGGCGGCGCTGGGCTTCGGCTTCCGCTGCGGCTTCCTCGGCCTGCTGCATCTGGAGATCATCCAGGAGCGGCTGGAGCGCGAGTTCAACCTGGACCTGATCACCACGGCGCCGTCGGTGGTCTACAAGCTCCACATGACCGACGGCACGGTGAAGGATCTGCACAACCCGGCGGACATGCCGGACGTGATGAAGATCGACCGCATCGACGAGCCGTGGATCAAGGCCACCATCATGCTGCCCGACGAGTATCTGGGCGGCGTGCTCCAGCTCTGCACCGAGCGGCGCGGCCAGCAGATCGAGCTGACCTACGCCGGCGCCCGCGCCATGCTGGTCTACCGGCTGCCGCTGAACGAGGTGGTCTTCGACTTCTACGACCGGCTGAAGTCGATCAGCCGCGGCTATGCCAGCTTCGACTACCAGATGGACAGCTACGAGGAAGGCGACCTCGTGAAGATGTCGATCCTGGTGAACGCCGAGCCGGTGGACGCGCTGTCGATGATCGTCCACCGCAGCCAGTCGGAGCGCCGCGGGCGCCAGCTCTGCGAGCGCCTGAAGGAGCTGATCCCGCGCCAGCTCTTCAAGATCGCCGTGCAGGCGGCCATCGGCGGCAAGATCATCGCCCGCGAGAGCATCGGCGCGCTGCGCAAGGACGTGACGGCCAAGTGCTACGGCGGCGACATCAGCCGCAAGCGCAAGCTGCTGGACAAGCAGAAGGAAGGCAAGAAGCGCATGCGCCAGTTCGGCCAGGTCGAAATCCCGCAGAGCGCCTTCATCGCCGCTCTCAAGATGGGCGACGAGTGAGCGGACGCGCGTCGCTGCCGTGACGAAAAGGGGACGGGTCCGCAAAGGCCCGTCCCCTTTTGGTTCGGGCAATCCAGCACCCACAAAAAGTCGAATGACTCGCCGCACGGAATCGCCTATCACCCGGTCAGGCTTCCCGAACGGATGATGTCCCGTGACGCGCACTGTCATGTTTGGCCTGCCCGCCGCGGTCATCGCCGCCGGCATCCTCGCAGGCTGCACCCCGAACTACTCCCCGAACACCTACGCCGCCAGCGCGACGCAGCAGGCGAACAAGGTGGAGCGGGCGGTCGTCATCGGTTTCCGTCAGGTCAAGATCAGCACCAACGGCACCGTCGGCGCCGTCACCGGCGGGGCCGCGGGCGGCGTGCTCGGGTCGCAGTCGGGCACCATCGGATTGAACGCGGCCCTGGGCGCGGTCGGCGGCACGGCCATCGGCAGCCTGCTCGGCACCTCCATCGAGCATGTGACCGGCGACACCACGGGCTGGGAATACATCGTCCGCAAGCCGGACGGCGAGCTTCTGTCGGTCACCCAGAGGGAAGAGAAGCCCATCGAGATCGGGCAGAAGGTGCTGGTCATCGCCGGCAGCCAGGCCCGCATCGTCGCCGACTATTCCGTGGCCCCGGAACCGGAACCGGCCCCGGCGGCGAAGGAAACGGTGAAGGAGGCAGCCAAGGACGAGGCCAAGGACGAGGCCAAGCCTGCCGACACGGTCGAGGCGAAGGAGCTTCCCGCCCCCGCCCCGGCGGACACCGCGGCACCGGCCCCGGCGGAATCGGCGCCCGCGGGCGCGGCTCCGGACGCCGGCGGGCCGG
>NZ_JAUJFI010000056.1 GCF_030849505.1 Azospirillum isscasi
GCCGTAACAAGCCTTTCCGGCTGCGTCCGCTTTGTCAGAGCGGGCGCAGCGGGTGCGCCGTGACCGTGGCCGCGGCGGCAGCAGCAGCGACCAGCGCTACGACCGCATTCGCGAGGCCCGCGCCCGCGGCTACGAGGGGGACCAGTGCGGGGAATGCGGCAACATGACGCTCGTCCGCAACGGCACCTGCCTCAAGTGCGACACCTGCGGCTCCACCACGGGCTGCAGCTGAGGCCAGCCGGTTCCATCCCCGGCATGGCGTGGAAAAAGGGAGGTCCTCGGACCTCCCTTTTTTCGTGGGCCTTGCCGCGGCGCCGTCCCGCGGCGGGCGCCGCTCCGCGGGCATGGCTTTTGCCGCCGGCAAGGCATCCTCGACGGCGGCAAAAGCGTGGCGGCTTGCGGCGGTATCAGACGGGGATGTTCGGGAAGACGCGGCCGGAAAGCTGGGCATCGGCCAGCTCCGCCGGGGCGTCGTCACGCTCCTTCAGCCAGCGGGCGAACTGGCGGTCCGCGGAGTTGATGTGAAGCATCAGCCACTGCGGCAGGAAGGTCGCCAGATATTCGGCGATGTTCTCCTCCGGCACGTTGCCGGTGGTGAAGGCGTGCAACTGCTCCCACGCCAGGGAGTGCTGGATCAGATGGTCGGCCAGGAAGGGATAGCCGGCCGTCTCCATCACCTTCTGTTCTTCCGCGAAATGGATCTCGGTGTAGACCACCGCTTCGGCCAGCGTGCGGTAGACCTCCGCACGCGAGCGGCCTTCGGCGACGGCGGTCTGGAACGCATGAACCAGCCCGATCCAGTGCTTGTGCTGCTCGTCGATCAGCTCGATTCCCAGCGCGAGATCGTCGCTCCAGACGATATCCTGGAAATTCTCGACGGGCATATCCATGGTCGGGCGGACTCGGCTGAAAGTGGTA
The DNA here is from genome assembly GCF_030849505.1 of Azospirillum isscasi. Classification (GTDB taxonomy): domain Bacteria; phylum Pseudomonadota; class Alphaproteobacteria; order Azospirillales; family Azospirillaceae; genus Azospirillum; species Azospirillum isscasi. Next base: position 919 of record NZ_JAUJFI010000056.1, read on the forward strand.
ACGATTTGGTCATCATAATCAGGGTCGTTGGTGCATCAATGATCTGTGCTGAGATAAATTGTCGCAGAATCGGCGATGCGCAGAATCGGCGATGCCTTGGATGATGGCCTGGACGATGGAGGCGGTCTGAACCCGTGGGCCGTCCGTCCTTGCCGGGGAAGGAGCGCGGGTCAATATGCGGAGCCTGTGACGACACAGCCGACGGGATGCGCCATGAGACGTGCCGTGAACCGCAGCCTCCGCCTTTTGCCGATGCTCGCCCTGATGGCGCCGCTGGCCCTGCCGCCGCTCCACGCCGCGCAGGCCCAGGATGCTCAGGAAGCACCGAAGCCGGTGGAACGGGCCGGCGGCGGGTTCGACGCCCAGCGCAGCGAGACCCAGCACCAACTGCCGCTGCCGTCCGGGCCGGTCGCCTACACGGCGGTCGCGGAGTTCCTGCCCCTGCGCGACGGCCCGCGCGAGGAGGTGGCGGCCCGCGTCTTCACCGTCACCTACACGCTGGATGGCGCGCCGCGCGGCCAGCGGCCCGTGGCCTTCGTGTTCAACGGCGGGCCGGGGGCGTCCTCGGCCTATCTGCATCTGGGGGCGCTGGGGCCGAAGGTGGTGGGGTTCAACGACGACGGGTCGCTGGCGCGTCCGCCGGCCCCGCTTCTGGACAACCCGGACAGCTGGCTGGCCTTCACCGATCTGGTCTTCGTCGATCCGGTCGGCACCGGTTACAGCCGCGGCATCCGGCGTGACGGCGGAAAGGAGGGCGGAAAGGAGGAGGGGGACCGGCGGGACGAGGACCCCGGCAAGCGCTTCTGGTCGGTCGATGCCGACAGCCGGGCCATGGCGGAGATCGTCCGGCTCTGGCTGACCCGCAACGGGCGCTGGGAGTCGCCGAAATTCCTGGTGGGGGAAAGCTACGGCGGCTTCCGCATCGCCAAGATGGCGAACCGGCTGATCGACGACACCGGCATTGCGGTCAACGGGCTGATCATGGTGTCGCCGGTGGTGGATTTCGCCACCATCCGCGGCGGCGGGCTTCTGGTGCCGGCGCTGCGGCTGCCCTCCTACGCCGCTTCCGCCGCCGCCGGCGGGCTGGTCCCCGGCACGCCGGAGCAGGCGGCGGAAGCGGCGGAGCGCTACGCCCTCGGTGGCTACCTCACCGGGCTGGCCGGGCTGGACTACCGCCGGACCGGCGCGGCGCGGGGCTTCTTCGCCGAGGTGGCGCGGACCACCGGCCTGCCGGAGGAGCTGGTGACCCGTCACCGCGGGGAGATCCCCGCCGACGTCTTCGCCCGCGAGCTTCTGCGCGGGCGGGGACGGATCGCCAGCGTCTATGACGGCACCTTCACCGCCGCGGACCCCGATCCGTCGGCGGCGCGCATCCCCTTCGACCCCTTCCTGAAGGGGACGGTGCCGACCTACACCACCGCCTTCGCCGCCTATGCCCGCGAGTGGCTGGGCGTGCGGACGGAGGTGCCGTTCGACCTCCTCAGCGACCGGGTGAACCGCGGCTGGGAATGGCCGCGCTCCGGCCAGCCCAGCGCGGTGGACGACCTCCAGACCGCCCTGACCCTGCAACCCGCGTTGCGGGTGCTGATCGCCCATGGGCGCACGGACCTGATCACGCCCTACATGGCGTCGCGCTGGGTGGCGTCCCGCCTGGAGCTGCCGGACGGACAGGCCGACCGGGTGGCGGTGACCGTCCATGAGGGCGGGCACATGATGTACACCCGCGCGTCCGGACGCGCGGCGCTGGCCGCCGACGCGCGGGCCCTGGTGGAGGCGGCGCTGCGGTAAGGGATTGGCCGGCCAAAAGAAAACAGGCGCCCCGGTTGGGGCGCCTGCTGCGCAATGCGTTGCTTCGGCCTGTGGTCGCCGGCTGGACCCTGCCGGTTAGAACAGACGCAGGATCGACTGCTGCGACTGGTTGGCCAGCGAGAGGGCGATGGTGCCGAGCTGCTGACGGGTCTGCAGCATCAGCAGGCTGGCGCCTTCCTCGTTCTGGTCGGCCAGCGTCAGCTTGTTGGCGCCTTCGACCAGCACGTCGCTGAACTCCTTGGTGAAGGTCTCGCGGGTCGTGATGATGTTCAGGTTGGTGGACAGCGTCTGCGAGGCCGACCGCAGCGTCTGCTTGGCGTAGTCGATGCTGGCAACCGCCTTGTCGATGTCGGTGCGGTCCGTCCAGCTGTTCTGCGCATAGTCGATGCGCAGGCCCTGGCCGCTGGTGGTCAGGTTCTGGGCCTTCACCGTGATCGCGTTGGTGTTGCGCTCGTTGAGCTGCACCGTCAGATCGTTCGAGGTGTTGGCGTCGGTCACCTGCACCGACACGAGGTTGGCCGCGGAGGCGGCGGAGGCCGCCTGCTTGATGGTCTTCTGATCGACGTTGAAGCGCACCGTGCCGGTGTCGAACGCGAAGGCGTTCTCGCCTTCCGACAGCTTGCCTTCACCGCGGTTCGCCATGCCGTCGCGGGTCACCGCCGACCCGTTCAGGTTGCTGACCTGGATCTGGATGTCGACCTTCTTCTCGATGACCGAGATGCCGTTGCCGCTGTTGGCGGCCTGCTCCAGCAGCTTGCGGTCCACGACGAAGGACACGATGGTGCCCGACGAGAAGCTTTCGGAGATGCGCTTGGTCAGCGCGTTCTCGGCGGTCGCCTTGACGGTCATTTCGCGGGCGGCGTTGGTCGCCGTCGCGCCGGACAGGGTGATCGTGCCGGTCGTGCTGACCGACACCGTCTGGACGTCCTTGCCGCTGAGGCGGCCGTTGGTGCCCAGGGCGCTGGAGATCGACGCCTGGAGCCGCTTGGCGATGTTGGTGTGGGCGTCCTGGCCGACCGCCACGTCGCCGGCGGTGGCGGTGTAGGTGAAGGTCTGGTCTTCCACCGTGATGGTGAAGCTGTCGCCGGCTTCGACCGTGCCGCCCAGCGTCACCTTGGTGACCTGCGCCTGACCCGAGGTCGCCGCGCGGGTCATGTTGGCGGAGATGGACTGGCTGTTGTCGAAGTAGGTAACGGTGCGCGACTCGTTGCCGTCCGTGATGATGAAGGACCGCTCGCGGCCCGTCGCGCCGCGGACCTCGATCTGCACGTCGGAGAAGCTGCCGAGCGTGGTCGCCATCGTGCCGGACAGTTTCAGGCCGACCAGGCCGTGGGCCATTTCGGCGCTGTTGATGTCGCCGGCCGCACCCTCGATCGAGCCGTCGCCCTTGATGCGCACCGTGTAGGTGTCGGCCGACACCACGTTGGTGACGCGGGCGTTCTCGATGCCCTGGATGGTGTTGACGGCGCGGCGCGACGCGCTGGTGGTGTCCAGGCGCAGGCCGTTGCCGGCCAGCAGGTTCTTGCCGGCGTAGCCGCTGTCGCCGGCCAGCTTGTCGATCTGTTCCTTCAGCGCGTTGAACTGCGCGGCCAGCGTCTTGCGGGTGGCGACGGAGCCGGCGTCGGTGCCCAGAGCGGAATAGGCGGCGGTGGTCAGACCGCGAGCCTGCTCGATCATGCTTTCGATCGCGGTCACGCCCTTGTCGGCGGCCTTGATGGTGCTGATCGACTGACCCATGGCGTCCTTCAACGACGACAGGTCACCGGCACGCTGGTTCAGGCTCTTCGCTGCGAAGAACGAAGTCGGGCCGTCGAGCGCCGAGTTGATCTTGTTGCCGGTCGAGAGGATGTTCTGCTTGACACCGATCTTGTCGTTCACGCTCTGCAGTTGCAGCAGATTCGTGCGCATTGATGCGGTGAGAGTGACGTCGTTGATGGCCATGGTTCCAAGTCTCCTTCTGAGGCTCGCCCCGCGGCTGGTGCTTGAAACCGAAGCGAGGCAACGTGCATTTGCGCAGCCCTTTCCTATCAAGACCTGTGCCAGTTTGCGGACGACCTGTTAAGTGATTGATTTAAAATTACATTATTGGGGCTTAGAGGGTGATCGCGCCAACTTTGGCGGGACGGTCCTTCCCAGGGTGGCGGAAAGTTTTGCCGGGCAGGAACGGCGCTGCCCCCCGGTCCCCGGGACAAATCTTCCCAGTCGGATGGTGTGCGAACGGTACCGGTAAGCCCTTGGTGGCGGCGTCCGGGGCGGCTATCGTCGGGGTGTCCCGGGCGCCGCGGCGCCCGCAATGAAGACGGAGGGATGAAGCATGGCCGGACGCATCGAAGCGCGGCTGAAGGAGTTGGGGATCGAGCTGCCGCAGGCGGCGGCCCCGGTGGCGGCCTATGTGCCCTACACGCAGTCGGGCAACACGCTCTACGTGTCGGGGCAGGTCACCGTGTGGAACGGCGAGCGCCGTTTCGTCGGCAAGCTGGGCCAGGACTTCTCGGTGGAGCAGGGGCAGCAGGCGGCGCGGCTCTGCGCCCTGAACATCATCGCCCAGGCGAAGGCGGCCTGCGGCGGCGATCTCGACCGGGTGGTGCGCGTGCTGCGGCTGGGCGGCTTCGTGAACGGCACCCCGGACTTCCACGACCAGCCGCTGGTCATCAACGGCGCGTCGGAGTTGATGATGCAGGTGTTCGGGGACGCCGGGAAGCACGCCCGCGCCGCGGTCGGCGCGCCGTCGCTGCCCGGCAACGTGGCCGTCGAGGTGGACGCCATCCTCGAACTGGCCTGATCCGGGCCGGCTTCAGGACGGGGAGGCGGGCCTCTTGCCGCAGAGCGGCATGGCGCCCACCTCCCTCGGCGTACCCGCGAAGGAGGGAACATGCCCGACGGCAAGGATACCGGCGCCGGCCCCAGCGCCGGGGAGGCCATCACCGTCAAGGTCCTGACCGGCATCGGTCTGGCCGATCCGAAGGAGTGGGACGCCTGCGCCGGGCCGGACAACCCGTTCCTCAGCCACGCCTTCCTGCTGGCGCTGGAGGAATCGGGGGCGGCCACCGGGCGCACGGGCTGGCAGCCCAGCCATCTCGCGGCGCTCGACGGGGCGGGGCGGATCATGGGGGCGGTGCCGCTCTATCTGAAGAACCAATCCTACGGCGAATATGTCTTCGACCACGCCTGGGCCCATGCCTACGAGCGGGCGGGCGGGCAATATTACCCGAAACTCCAGTGCGCGGTGCCCTTCACCCCGGTGCCGGGGCCGCGCCTGCTGGTCCGGCCCGGCGCGGGGGAGGCGGTCGCGTCCGCCCTGGTCCAGGGGATGGAGGAGGTGGCGCGGCGCTACGGCGTGTCCTCCGTCCACGTCACCTTTCCGGAGGAGGGGGACTGGCGCCGGCTGGGCGAGGCCGGCTGGCTGCTGCGCGAGGGCGTGCAGTATCATTGGGAGAACCGCGGCTACGCCAGCTTCGACGACTTCCTGGCGACGCTGAATTCCCGCAAGCGCAAGGCCATCCGCAAGGAGCGGCGCGAGGTGGCGGACAGCAGCGTCCGGCTGCACAGCCTGACCGGCGCCGACCTGAAGCCGGAGCATTGGGACGCCTTCCACCGCTTCTATCTGGAGACCGCCGACCGCAAATGGGGCGGCGGCTATCTGAACCGCGCCTTCTTCCGGCTGCTGGGCGAGACCATGGCCGACCGGGTCATGCTGGTGATGTGCGAGGACGGCGGGGACTGGGTGGCCGGCGCCCTGAACCTGATCGGTGGGGAAGCCCTCTATGGCCGCAACTGGGGCTCCGACGGCAGCTACCGCTTCCTGCATTTCGAGGCGTGCTATTACCGCGCGCTGGACTTTGCCATCGAGCGGGGTCTGCGCCGGGTCGAGGCCGGCGCCCAGGGCGAGCACAAGATCCAGCGCGGCTATCTGCCGGTGCCGACCTACAGCGCCCATTGGGTGGCCGACCCCGGCTTCCGCCGCGCGATCGCGGATTACCTGCGCCGCGAGCGGCCCGGCGTGGCGGCGGAGCGGCAGGCGCTGATGGAGTTGTCGCCCTACCGCCGGGACGGCCTGCCGGATCAGTAAGGCATGCGGTCGGGCTTGGCCGCCCATTCGTCGAAGACGGCGCGGGCCTCGCCGGCCAGAAGGCGCTGCATGGGAATCGCCCGCCGCTCCAGCGGCAGGGCGATCTCCGTGTACAGGAAGGCGTCGTCGAAGCCGATGTCCGCCGCGTCGTCGCGCGCGTTGGCATAGACGATGCGTTCGACCCGCGCCCAATAGATGGCCGAGAGGCACATGGGGCAGGGTTCGCAGCTCGTGTAGACGGTCGCCCCGGCGAGGCTGAAGGTTCCGAGATCGCGGCAGGCGTTGCGGATGGCGACAACCTCCGCATGCGCCGTGGGATCGTTGGACGAGGTCACGCAATTCCAGCCCTCGCCGATGATCCGCCCGTCCCGCGCGATGACCGCGCCGAAGGGGCCGCCGGCGTTGCCCTGCATATGGATGCGGCTGAGGTCGATGGCGCGGCGCAGGCACTCGGTGTCGAACGTCGTCATACTCTGTCTCTCCCGGCCGTGACCACAATGGTGTTCAAGGGGTTAGCGGTCGTCCCGTCCTGCGGACCGGCATGCGCCGCCGGCAATGCAGGGGTGGCGGACGGTTGGGGATTTCCTCTTTACTGATAGTACACAAGGGGTAGTGTGTGCTGGAACAGCCGACCGACGGAACCGCCCGATGACCGACCGCACCATGGAGTTCCTGAAGCAGGTGCGGGATCATCTACTCTACCTCAAACTGAAGCCGGGGGGAGTGCGCCTTCAGGCGAAGGGCATCGATCTGTCCAGGTTGCGGCTGAAGGGCTTCAACCTGCAAACCGCCGTCCTCACCCAGGGCAACTTTTCCGATGCCCAGTTGGAGGAGGTCAGCTTCGCCATGTCCGACCTGTTCGGGGCGAATTTCAGCCGGGCGAAGCTGGTGGGCTCCTCCTTCGCGCGGGCGGATCTGCGCGGGGCGAATTTCCAGAAGGCCAACCTGACCCGCACCGACTTCGAGGGCGCCGACCTGCGCCCCGGCCAGATCCTGGCCTACCGCACGGGCCGCGACGCCGACGAGGAGGAGGACCGGCTGCCGACCAACCTGAAGGGGGCGCGGATGGACGGCGTCAGCTTCAAGGGGGCCGACCTCAGCCACGCCGAGCTGGCCAACCTGTCCATGACCGGCGGGGATTTCAGCAACGCCAACCTGTTCGCCGCCAATCTGGCCGGCGCCGACCTGACCGAGGCGAACTTCACCGGGGCCAAGCTGAAGCGCGCGGTGCTGAACGGCGCCACCCTGACCCGCGCCATCCTGCGCAACGCCGACCTGCGCGAGGCGACCCTGCGCAACGTGGACCTGACGGCGGCGGACACGCTGGGCGCCAACCTGAACGGCGCCGTCTACATGAAGAACGCCGACGCCCTGCCGATGCCGGTCCGCAGCGTGCTCGACGCGCACATCCTGTGGATCAACAGCGGCGGGCGGGCCGGGGTGCGGGCGGATTTCTCCGGCATGGAGCTGCGCGGGCTGGACCTGACCGCCTGCGACCTGTCCGGCGGGGTGTTCCGCAACGCCGACCTGGACGGGGCGCTGCTGTCCAACGCCTCGCTCTCGCTGGCCGATTTCGGCGGGGCCAGCCTGCGCCGGGCGCGGCTGGACCAGGCGGTGCTGACCGGGGCGAACCTGAGCGGGGCCGACCTCAGCGGGGCGGACGCCCACGGTGCCGACTTCGGCATGGTGGACCTGCGCAATCCGGACGGCACCCCGACCGGGCGGAGCTGGCCCGCCAACCTGATGGGCGCCACCTTGGCCGCCGCCGACCTGCGCGGCGCGCGGCTGACCGGGGCGAAGCTGGCCGGTGCCAGTTTTGCGATGGCCAACCTCGCCTCCGCCGACCTGCGCGGCTGCGACGACGCGGCGGCGGATCTGTCGAAGGCCAGCCTGACGGGCGCCCGCCGCGGCCCGCTGGAGACGCGCCCGCCGCGCGAGGGCGGCGGAGCGGGCGCGCTCATCTCCCTGTAACGTCTTACGCCCAGGCGGCGAGCACCGCGGCGGCGGTGGATTCGCGCAAGGGAGCCCGCTCGGGCGGGGCGCCGCCATCGACGCGCAGGCCCATCAGGGTCTCCACCAGCGGCTCCGGCCCCGGCGTGACGCGGATCTGGCCGCGGGCGGCGATGTGCGGGTGGTCCGGCATCTCCGCCAGCGTCGGCAACGCCTCGAAACAGCAGTCCACGGGGTCGAGCAGCGCTTTCCAGTCGGCAAGGCTGCGGCTGGCGAACAGGGCGGCCAGTTCCCCGGTCAGGGCGGTCTGCGGCAGCGGGTCGGCCTGCCGGGCGATCCAGTCGGGGCGCCCCACCGCCTCGCAGAAGCCCTGCCAGAACTTGGCCTCCAGCGCCGACAGGGTGGCGAAGCGCCCGTCCGCGGTGCGGTAGATGCGGTAGCAGGCGGCCCCGCCGGACAGCAGCGCCTCGCCGCGGGCCGGGACCTGTCCCCGCGCGTCGGCGGTCAGGTTGAAGCCCTGCCAGCCCAGCACCGTCTCCATGATCGACAGGTCGAGGAAGCAGCCCTCGCCGCTGCGCTGGCGCCCGAACAGGGCGGCGACCACCGCCAGCGCCGTCTGGTGGGCCGAGGCGAAGTCGGCGACCGGCGGATGGCTGATCGAGGGGCGGTCGGGCGTGCCCGAGGAGTCCAGCCCGCCGCCGACCGCCATGTAATTCAGGTCGTGCCCGGCCCGCCGGGCGTAGGGGCCGCCGCTGCCCCAGCCGGACAGGCTGGCGTGGACCAGCCGCGGGTTCAGCGCGCGCAGCCGGGCGTGACCCAGCCCCAGCTTGTCCAGCACGCCGGGGCGGTAGCTTTCCACCAGCGCGTCGGCCCCGGCGATCAGCCGTTCGAAGGCGCCGCGGTCATCCTCGTCCTTCAGGTTCAGGCGGACGACGGTCTTGCCGGCGTTCAGCAGCTTGTAGGCGGCGGTCATGCCGTCCGCGTCGGTGGGGCCCAGCCGGCGCAGCGGGTCGCCGTCCGGCGGTTCGACCTTCACCACCTCCGCGCCAAGGTCGGCCAGCATCTGGGCGGCGTAGGGACCCGGCAGATACTGGCCGAGGTCGATGACGCGCAGTCCGGTCAGGAAGGGCAGGGGCATGGTGCGTTTCCTCGGCGCTTTTCGTTGTGAACGGTTGTCCGTCGCTTCTGCGGATTGTCCGCGATGCGGTGCTGGGAATGCAACCGTCCGCCCTTCACGTTTGTGCCGTCCCGCCCGTCGATATCAGACCGATGGTAAGGAGGAAAACATGTTCACGGGCAAGGCTCCCAAATACAAGGTCTACAGGGATCACCGCAACGAATGGCGATGGACCTTCTACGCGGCCAACGGCGAGGTCATCGCCGTCAGCAGCGAGGGTTACAAGGCCGAGCGCGACTGCCTGCACGGCATCACCCTGATGAAGACGTCCGCGGACGCCACCGTGCTGGTCGAGGAATGACGGTCCGCCACCGCCCGGAATGAGTGGCCCGGAATGAGCGGCCCAAGAAAGAGCGGCCCAAAAGGAAAGGGGGCCTTGCGGCCCCCTTTTTCACACTCCGTGCGGACCGGCGTCATTCCGCCAGTTCGTGCACGACCTCGTCCTCGTCCTCGTCGCCGGAGCGCCGCTTGCGCGCCCCCTCGGTGTAGTCGAAGGCCGGCTTGTCGTCCTTCACGGTCACCTTGACCAGACCGCCCTTGGCGAGCTTGCCGAACAGCAGCTCCTCGGCGAGCGGCTTCTTCAGATGCTCCTGGATCACGCGGCCCAGCGGACGCGCGCCGTAGAGCGGGTCGTAACCCTTCCGGCCCAGCCAGTCGCGGGCCAGATCGTCCAGCTCGATCGTGACGCCGCGGTCTTCGAGCTGCGCTTCCATCTGCATGATGAACTTGTCCACCACGCGGTTGATGACCTCCCGGGTCAGCGGCGCGAAGGGGATGATCGCATCCAGACGGTTGCGGAACTCCGGCGTGAACAGCTTCTCCACCGCTTCCATGTCCTCGCCGACCCGGCGCTCGCGCTCGAAGCCAATGGCCGGCTTGGCCATGTCCGCAGCACCCGCGTTGGAGGTCATGATGAGGATGACGTTGCGGAAGTCCACCGTCTTGCCGTTGTGGTCCGTCAGCTTGCCGTGATCCATGATCTGCAACAGGATGTTGAACAGATCCGGATGGGCCTTCTCGATCTCGTCGAGCAGCAGCACGCAGTGCGGATGCTGGTCGATGGCGTCGGTCAGCAGGCCGCCCTGGTCGAACCCGACATAGCCCGGAGGGGCGCCGATCAGGCGGGAGACGGTGTGCCGCTCCATATACTCCGACATGTCGAAGCGGGTCAGCTCGATGCCCAGCGTGAGGGAGAGCTGGCGGGCCACCTCGGTCTTGCCCACACCGGTCGGGCCGGTGAACAGGTAGTTGCCGATCGGCTTCTCCGGCTCGCGCAGGCCGGCGCGGGCCAGCTTGATCGCGGAGACCAGCGCGTCGATGGCCTTGTCCTGGCCGAAGACCATGGTCTTCAGGTCGCGCTCCAGGTTGAGGAGCGTCTCCTTGTCGTCGCGGCTGACCGACTTCGGCGGGATGCGGGCGATCTTGGCGACCACCGCCTCCACGTCCTTGACGGAGATCTTCTTCTTCCGCTTGTTCTCCGGCAGCAGCATCTGCGCGGCCCCGACCTCGTCGATGATGTCGATGGCCTTGTCCGGCAGCTTGCGGTCGCCGATGTACTTCGCGGACAGCTCCACCGCCGAACGGATGGCGTCGTTGGTGTAGCTCACCCGGTGATGCTTTTCGTAGTAGGTCTTGATCCCCTGGAGGATCTTGATCGCATCCTCGACCGTCGGCTCGTTGACGTCGATCTTCTGGAAGCGCCGGACGAGCGCCCGGTCCTTCTCGAAATAGTTCCGGTATTCCTTGTAGGTCGTCGAACCGATGCACCGCAGCGAGCCGGAGGCGAGGGCCGGCTTCAGCAGGTTCGACGCGTCCATCGCACCGCCCGAGGTCGCACCGGCCCCGATGACCGTGTGGATCTCGTCGATGAAAAGGACCGCACCTTCCGTGGCCTCCAGTTCGGAGACGACGGCCTTCAGGCGCTCTTCGAAGTCGCCGCGGTACCGCGTACCGGCGAGCAGGGAGCCCATGTCGAGCGCGAAGATGGTGGCGCCCTTCAGCACCTCCGGGACCTCGCCATGGACGATGCGGCGGGCCAGCCCCTCGGCGATGGCGGTCTTGCCGACACCGGGGTCGCCGACGTACAGCGGGTTGTTCTTCGACCGCCGGCACAGGATCTGGATGGTCCGTTCGACCTCCTGCTCCCGGCCGATCAGCGGATCGATCTTCCCGCTGGCCGCTTTCTTGTTCAGGTTGACGCAATAAGCCTCAAGGGCTTCGCTGCCTTTCTTCACGACCTTCTCCGCCGCCGCGTCCTCGTCGGCACCGGTGACCCGCTTGGTTTCGGAGCGGCCCGGAGCCTTCGCGATTCCGTGAGAGATGTAGTTCACCGCGTCGAAACGGGTCATCTCCTGCTCCTGCAGGAAATAGACCGCGTGGCTTTCGCGTTCAGAGAACAGGGCGACGAGCACATTTGCTCCCGTCACCTCTTCACGCCCCGACGACTGGACGTGGATGGCCGCGCGTTGCAGCACCCGTTGGAAGCCAGCCGTCGGCTTCGCATCATCGGGCCTGTTCGTGATCAGGTTCGCAAGCTCGTTGTCGAGGTAATCCGACAGTTCGGCGCGCAGGCGGTCCAGATCGACCCCGCAAGCGCGCAAGACGGCCATGGCATCGGCGTCCTCGGTCAATGCGAGCAACAAGTGTTCGAGCGTCGCGTATTCGTGCCTGCGCTCGTTCGCATGGGCCAGGGCTCGGTGCAGCGTCTGTTCCAGGTTACGCGACAGCATCTGTGGCATTAATCCTTTTCTAGCGTACATTGCAGCGGATGCTGGTGCTGGCGCGCAAAATCCATCACCTGCGTGACTTTCGTCTCCGCCACCTCGTAGGTGAACACGCCGCACAAGCCCACACCCCGCCGGTGCACATGCAGCATGATCCGTGTCGCCTCCTCGCGCGACTTGGCAAAGAAGCGCTCCAAGACATGAACGACGAATTCCATAGGTGTGTAGTCGTCGTTCAACATCAAGACCTTATACATCGAGGGCTTTTTAGTCTTAGGCTTGGTTTTTATGACCACGCCCGTGGTGGTGCCCTCGTCGCCGTGCTTGTCGTTTTCGGCCATGGTCTCAACAGGTCAGCATCGCGATGTACGTCGCATGAATGATATGAGAACTCCGGGCGCGGTGGGAAGGGGCCGTTTTCGGTGAGTCCCCATTTGGGAGAGGCCCATTCGGAACGGAACCGGCCCGGCTACCCCGGAATTGGTGGTGTTTTCGCGCGTCGCGGCAGAACTGCCGCACCGCCGTGCCAAAAATGGCACGGCCCGCAGCCGGAGCCCACTGCCGCGGACGATGCGCCGGCCCGAAAACAAACAAGCCCGGCGGTCTGGACCGCCGGGCTTTTCCGGAGCTTCACAATGCCGTGAGGCGGCAGGATCTAAAGCGGTACCGCCTCGCGCAGTCCGCACCCCCGGACGGTAGCGTCCCGGGGGCGGCGGACTCGGGAGCCGCCCCGGCCCCGCGGCCGGGTGTTTGGGATTGCTGGCTCCGGGACATTTTGTCTCAGGCGGCGGTCTTTAGGCGGCCTTCGCCACGACCGGCTTGGACAGGGCCTCGACCGTGACCTGGAGGCGGTCGTTGATCGGCGCGAAGGCGTCCTTGGCGGTCTTCAGCGACAGTTCCTGCAGCTTGGCGCTCTCCTTGACGAAGGTCTCGAAGCTCGCCTTGGCGAAGCTGCTCTGCAGCTCGACCAGCTCCTGGACGGTCTTGACGGCCAGCAGGGCCTTGCCGGTGGCGGCGCTCTTCTCCAGCGAGGACTGGGTGTAGAAGGCGACCTGCTTGCCGGCTTCCTCGGCGCCCTTGGCGACGATGGTGCCCGACTTCACGACGGCGTCGACATTGCCCTTGGTCAGGGCGGTCAGCTCGTCGAAGCCCTTCAGGATCTGGGCGGAGGCCTTCTCGAACTGCTCCTGCTGGGCCTTGACCAGGCCGTCCACGTTCTGCTTGGCGGCGGACACGGCGTCTTCGAAGGTCTTGGTGGCGGCGGCGAACTTGTCGGTCATGGAACGGCTCCTCGAATCTTGTCGGGTTGACCCGCGCCGGACCCACCGATTGGCGACCGCGCGGACAGTTCGGTCGGGCGACCCCGTGGTTTCGGGCATCGGACCGATGTTGCAGTGCAACATGACTAAACTTAGTGCAGGCCCTGGCGCCTGTCAACGGGTTTTTGTGCGGTGCACAAAAACCCTGGCGCGTCCTTTCGGGCCCTTGCGCCATGAAGCCCGGCCGTCGCGGAACGGCCGGGCTTCATGGTCGGACCCGGGTGCCGCGTCAGGCGGCCAGCGGCTTGGACAGGGTGCTGACGGTGACGGTCACGCGGTCCTTCAGCGGGGTCAGGGCCGCGGTGGCGACGCGGGTGCCGATGCCCTGGAGACGGGAGGATTGCGCGACGAAGGAGTCGAAGCTGGCCTTCACGTGCGCGCTCTGGAGATCGACGATCTCCTTCAGCGACGTGGCGGTCAGCAGGGCCTTGCCGGTGGTGACCGACTGGTCGAAGGACGCCTGGGCGTAGGCGGTCACCTCGCGGGTCAGCTCCTCCGCGCCCTGGGTGGCGATGCTGCCGCTCTCGATCAGGGCTTCCACGTTGGCCTTGTTCAGGGCCTGGAGTTCGGCGGAGAGCTTCAGAAGCTGGGCCGACAGCTTCTCGACCTGCTCCTTGGTGGCGGAGGCCGTCTGCTCGAAGGTCTTCGCGGCCTGCTCCTGGCCGGCCTTGACGAAGCCCTCGACCTGCTCCTTGGCCTGGGTGGCGGCCTGGGCGGCGGCGGCCTGGATGGCGGTGCTCTCGAACGCCTGGGTGGGGGCGGGCTTGGCCTTCGTCACGGTCGTCATGCCTTGCGTTCCTTCCTTCTTCATCGAAGCCCGGGGCGCGCAAACCCGGAACGGCGGACCGTCCGCCTGCGGGGCGCTGGCCGGCTGCGTTGGGGGGGTGGCCCGAATGGGTCCGGACCGAAAGATGCTGCAGTGCAGCAATGGCTAAGTTATGGACAATGATCCGTTGAGTCAACAAAGAATCTTGTGCATCGCACAATATATCAGTTGAGCCCGAGCCTTCTTGCCTGCCGGCTCTTTGCTTGCCGTTACGGCGCAAGCATCGCCGTTCCGCGCCGTGGGAAACCGATCCACTTCGGCTGGACTGGGCACAGCCTTTACGAAAGCTTTACCGCCGGTCGTGCCCAATCCTACCCTGCCCGCCGAAGGGACGCGCTTCGGCCAAAGGTCAGACCAACCGCGGCGGAATGTCGCAGCTTTCAGTTCGGGAATGCCTTTTCATGACCTATTGCCTCGGCATCAAGACCCGCGACGGCCTGATCGGCCTGTCGGACGGGCGCATCACCAGCGGCTCGCAGCTTTCCTCCGCGCGCAAGGTGACCATGGTGGGCGGCGGCGGCGACCGCTTCTTCATCCTGAATTCCGGCCTGCGCAGCGTGCGCGACAAGACGCTGGCCTACCTGCGCCGCGACATGTCCCGGCGCCGGGGCGAGAGCTACCCGACCATGCTGGACGCGCTGTCGGCCTTCACGGCCTGCCTGCGCCAAGTGGCGGCGGAGGACAAGGAGGCGCTGGAGGCGTCCAAGCTGGCCTTCAACCTGCACGCCATCATCGGCGGCCAACTCGCCGAGGACCGGGAGCCCTATATGTTCCTGGTCTATCCGGAGGGCAACTGGATCGAGGTGGACGAGCGCACGCCCTACCTGTCCATCGGCGCCACCGCCTACGGCAAGCCGATCCTGGACCGCGCGCTGTCCTACAACACCGACATGCAGACGGCGCTGAAGATTGCCTACCTGTCCTTCGACAGCACGCGCTTCTCGTCGAACGACGTCGGCTTCCCCATCGACATGGTGACCTTCAACGCGCAGGAGCGCCTGTGGCGCCAGTCGAACTTCGACTACGACGATCTGGTCGAGCAGCGCCTGTGGTGGAACCGGAACATCACCGAACTGGCCCGCCGCATGCCGGACGGCCCGTGGGTGGACACGCTGCTTTCGGCGGGTGCGCGGGCGGCAGTGGCGGAGGACGAGGTGGTCTGAGGCGCGAGCCTTGCCCCCTCCCTAAACCCTCCCCCGCTTCGCAGGGGAGGGGGCAAGCGCCTTGCCTCCGCTACTTCCCGGCGAACAGCCAGGCGCCGAAGGGCGCGGTCGGGCCGACCAGCCCGTCGCGGCCCACCTGGATCTCGAACACCACGCCCGCGTCGTCCACCCGGCCGCCGGTCGGCAGGGTGCGCGGCGCGTCCTGCGGGCGCGGCAGGGCGGGGTAGGGCACGCCGGTCCCCTGGCCGCTCCCGTCCAACTCCTTCAGCGGCCCGTCGAAGCGGATGTCGGCGAAGCGGTCGGACGGGTAGGGGTAGGCATTGAAGAACCAGCTTCCCCGCCGGCAGCCGTTGATCAGCCAGTAGACGCCGTTGGACGGCAGGCGCATGCCGCTCGGCGCCGGCTCGAAGGCGCCGCTCTCGTAAAGGCGCAAAACGAACAGGGCGAACTGGCGCGGCGAAAGCTGGGCCTTGGCCACGGGGCCGCGGGCGACCGCCGCCGGGTCGTCCAGGTCGATGCGGGCGAGGTCGGTGGCCTCCAGCACGCGCGCCTCGACCAGCGCGCCGCCGGTGCCGCGGTCGCCGACGATGTCGTAGGTCCGCACATGCTTCTGATAGTCGGCGTTGAAGACCAGCCGGTAGCGGTCGGTCTCCCCCTTCGTGCAGGCGGCGCGCAGGTCGTCGCCGTTCAGGTAGCTGACCCAGGTGAGCTTGCGTGCCACCGGATTGCCGGTCGGCCCGACGGAGGCGCAGCCGGCGAGAAACCCCGCAGCCGCCAGCGCCGCCAGCCCGATGGCTCTCCCTCTTCGTCCTCCCCGGACGGCAGCGCGCGGAATCGTCGGGCGTCGCTTGGGCGGGCGTGTCATGAGGTGCCTCGCGTCCGGTGAGAAGGGGCCGCTTCGGATGGTCCTGCGCTTCCGGGAAGATGGATTGGCGGTCGCGCTCCTTCAACGCGGTTCGCCCCCGGCGGGTCCCCGCCCTATCCAATTTCGTCACAGCGTCTCCGAAGAAATCGAGACGGGAAATTAACGAATTGTCGCTAGACACTGAATTCCATGGAATTTACCATTGCGCCAAACAGCAAGTATTAGCCTTTGGCGGGGGCATCATGAACGTAACGGGCCGGACCGTTCGAAGCCTGCTTTTGCCGTTCGCTTGGCGCGGACGCGAAACGGAGGGGGAACAGGCCACAGAACGTTTGGCGGATCGACGTTCGACTCTGGGGCGTGCCTTCGGCATTACCCCTTTCGTTCGATGGATGTGCGGCGTGGGGGCCGTGGTGGCGGTGACGGTCCTGGCGCCGCTGCCGGCGCTGGCCGCCAAATACGCGGCGATCGTCGTGGACGCGCGCACGGGTGAGGTGCTGCACGAGGAAAACGCCGACACCATCACCTACCCGGCGTCGCTGACCAAGATGATGACGCTTTATCTGACCTTCGACGCGCTGGACGAGGGGCGGCTGCGGCTGGATCAGGCGCTGCCGGTGTCCGCCTGGGCGGAGGCGCAGTCCCCGACCAAGCTCGGGCTGCGCGCCGGCAAGACGCTGCGGGTGGAGCAGGCGATCCTCGGGCTGGTCACCAAGTCGGCCAACGACGCCGCCGTCGTGCTGGCGGAGGCGCTGGGCGGCAGCGAGGCCCGATTCGCCGAGATGATGACCCGCAAGGCCCGCGAGATGGGCATGCGCAACACCGTGTTCCGCAACGCCAACGGCCTGCCGAACATGGAGCAGGTGACCACCGCTCGCGACTTCTCCATCCTGTCGCGGGCGATGCTGTCCGACCACGCCCGCTACTACCCCTATTTCAGCCGCCGCAACTTCGTCTATGGCGGGCGCAGCCTGCACAACCACAACCGGCTGATGTCCCGCTACGAGGGTATGGACGGCATCAAGACCGGCTACACGGTGGCCAGCGGCTTCAACCTCGCGGCCTCGGCGGTGCGCGACGGGCGGCGGCTGGTCGCCGTGGTGCTGGGCGGCAAGTCGGCGGCCTCGCGCGACGCCCGCATGGAGGCGATCCTCGACAAGGCGTTCGACAAGCCCGGCCGCGGCCAGGACGCCCCGGTCGTCGCCCGCGCCGGGGACGAGGACGCGCCGCGCTCCGCCGCCAAGGGCAAGCCGCCGGCCAAGCCGGAAACCATCGCGCAGCTCGCCTCCACCGTCTCCACCCCCGCCGCGGTCCGCCCGCCGGCCCGCGCCCGCGACGAGGACGCGGAGGCTCCGAAGGGGGACGCATCGAAATGGGGCGTGCAGGTCGGTGCCTTCTCCACGCGGGAGGCCAGCAACCGGGCGCTCACCCAGGCGACCAAGCAGGCGCCCTTCCTGCTGCGCGCCGCCAAGCCGGCGGTGACTCCGGTGAAGGCCAACGGCTCCACCGTCTACCGCGCCCGCATGGTCGGGCTGGACGAGGGGACCGCCCGCAAGGTCTGCTCGGAGCTGACCCGGCACGGCCACCGCTGCGTTCCGGTCTCGCCGAACGAGAAGCTGTAGGCCGATACCATCCCCGCCACATGAAAAAGGCGCAGCCCGCGGGCTGCGCCTTTTCCGTTGCCCGGTCGAGGCCGGTCAGGCGCCCGGCTCGCTGGCGTTCGGGAAGAACAGCGAATTGCCATTGATGGTGTAGTCGGCGATGGCCTTCTGGCCCTCCCCCGACACCAGCCAGTCGACGAAGGCCTGCCCGTCGGCGGCCTTGACGTGGGCGAACTTGGCCGGGTTCACCAGCATCACGCCATACTGGTTGAACAGCCGCTTGTCGCCTTCCACCAGCACGTCGAGGTCGCCGCGGTTCTTGAAGCTGAGCCAGGTTGCGCGGTCGGTCATGGCGTAGCCGTTCACGGCGGCGGCGGTGTTCAGCGTGGCGCCCATGCCCTGGCCAATGGCGCGGTACCAGCCGTCGCCCGTCGTGGGATCGACGCCGGCGGTCTTCCACAGCGCCTGCTCCGACTTGTGGGTGCCGCTGTCGTCGCCGCGCGACACGAAGGGGGCCTTGGTCGCGGCGATGGCCTTCAGGGCAGCGGACACGTCCTTGCTGCCGCCGACCTTGGCCGGGTCGGCCTTCGGCCCGACGATCACGAAGTCGTTGTACATGACCGGCTTGCGCTCGGTGCTGAAGCCCTCGGCGACGAACTTGTCCTCCGACGGCTTGTGGTGGACGAACAGCACGTCGGCGTCGCCGCGCTTGGCGATGTCGATGGCTTGGCCGGTGCCCTTGGCGACCACGCGGACCTCGATCCCGGTCTTCTCCGTGAACTTCGGCAGGATCGACTTGAACAGGCCCGAATCCTCGGTCGAGGTGGTGGAGGCCACGGTGATGAAGCGGTCGGCGGCGGTGGACGGCTGAACGGAACCGAGCAGCAGAGCCGCGGCGGCGGCGCATCCCAGCACGAAAGAACGGCGCAGCATCGGACTATCCCTCTCCATGTTCTCGCCCGCCTTGGTTGCGGGCTGTGCCGGCGACTATGGGAAACTTCGAACGGCTTTGCAAATTTTCCAAAGCCGCGGGCCGGCATGGTGGGACGGAGGGACGGGAAGGCGGCTCAGGCCCGCCGCGTCTCCCGCACCATCGCGGCGGCGAGGTTCACCGACAGCGACAGGGCCATCAGGATGACGCCGAGGCCGAGCGCCAGCGGCAGGTCGCCCTTGCTGGTCTCCAGCGCGATGGAGGTGGTCATGACGCGGGTCACCCGGTCGATGTTGCCGCCGACGATCATCACCGCCCCGACCTCCGCCGAGGCCCGCCCGAATCCGGCCAGCACGATGGTCAGCAGGCTCCAGCGCGCTTCCGACAGCAGGGTGACGAGTGTGGTCAGCGGCCCCGCGCCCATCACCCGCAGCAGGTCGGCGTACTCCTCCAGCAGATCCTCGACGATCTGACGGGTCAGGGCGGCGACGATGGGGACGATCAGCACGGTCTGCGCGACGATCATGGCGGTCGGGGTGAACAGCAGCCCCAGCACCCCCAGCGGGCCGGAGCGCGACAGGATCAGGTAGACGATCAGCCCCACCACCACCGGTGGCAGCCCCATCGCCGTGTTCAGGAACAGGGTGACGGCGCGCCGCCCCGGAAAGCGGAAGGCCGCCACGGCGGCGCCCAGCGGCAGGCCGATCAGAGCCGACAGCAGAACGGCGGTCAGGCTGACCCGCAGCGACAGGCCGACGATCCCCACCAGACCGGGGTCGAGGTCGGCGATCAGGTGGAAGGCGGTGACGAAGGCCAGGCCGAACTCATGCATGGAGGCACTCACATAACAAAACCGGCACAGAACAAAACCGGGCCGCATCGCGTCCGTCCTGCGGGAACCGATCATCCGCCGCTTGCCCCGGCGCGCGATCTTCCCCACTCTTCCGCTCATGGACCTCTCGGAATTCACCATAAGGCCGGACCCGGCGAATCCCAAGCTGACGGAGCGCGTTTCCGGGCTGGATCAGGACGGGCGTCCGGTCGAGGCGTCGGTCACCGTGGAACGGCCGCTGACGCTGTACCTGAACGGGCAGGAGATCGTCACCATGATGACGATCGCCGACTACCCGGACTATCTGGCGGTCGGCTATCTGCTCAACCAGAACATGCTGAAGCGCGACGACCGGATCACCGGCATCGACTACGACGAGGAGATCGACACCGTCGTCGTCCGGACGGAGCGCGCCACGAACTACGAGCAGAAGCTCAAGAAGAAGACGCTGACCTCCGGTTGCGCCCAGGGCACCGCCTTCGGCGACGTGATGGAGACCTTCGAGTCGGTGCGGCTGAACCCCGACGCGCGGCTGAAGACCTCCTGGATCTACGCCCTGTCGAAGAAGATCAACCTGACGCCCAGCCTGTATCTGGAGGCCGGCGCCATCCACGGCTGCGTGCTGTGCCAGGAGGACCGTCCCCTCATTTATATGGAGGACGTCGGGCGCCACAACGCGGTGGACAAGGTGGCGGGCTACATGCACCTGCACGGCGTCCCGGCGCAGGACAAGATTTTCTACACCACCGGGCGCCTGACCTCGGAGATGGTCATCAAGACGGTGCAGATGGGCATCCCGATCCTGCTCTCCCGCTCCGGCTTCACGGCCTGGGGGGTGGAGCTGGGGCGGCAGGCCAACCTGACCATGGTCGGGCGGGCCAAGGGCAAGCGCTTCCTTGCCCTGGCCGGCACCGACCGGCTGGAGTTCGACGCCGACCCGGCCTCGGTCGGCGACGAGGGCGGACGGCATCAACGCAAGGGGAGCCGGGATGAGGATTGAGGGCATTGCCGGCGTGCTGCTGGCCGGCGGCCTGTCGCGGCGCATGGGCGGCGGGGACAAGAGCCTGCGCACGCTCGGCGGGCGCAGCATCCTGGAGCGCATCGTCGCCACCGCCCGCCCGCAGGTCGGGCCGCTGGTGCTGAACGCCAACGGCGACCCGGCGCGCTTCGCCGCCTTCGGCCTGCCGGTGGCGGCGGACGTGGTGGAGGGCTATGCCGGGCCGCTGGCCGGGGTGCTGACCGGGATGGAATGGGCGCGGGCCAACGCGCCGGACTGCCGCTGGGTGGCCAGCTTCGCGACCGACGCGCCCTTCATCCCCGGCGATCTGGTCGCCCGTCTGGCGGCGGCGGTGGAGCGCGAGGGCGCCGACCTCGCCTGCGCCCGCTCGGACGGGCAGGAGCATCCGGTCTTCGGGCTGTGGCGGGTGGATCTCGCCGACGACCTCCGCCGCGCCATGGTCGAGGAGGACATGCGCAAGGTGGACGCTTGGACGGCCCGCCACCGGTTGGCCATTGCCGACTTCGCCACCGATCCGGTAGACCCCTTCTTCAACACCAACCGGCCCGACGATCTGGCGGAGGCCGAGCGGTTGATCGCGGCGGGGCTGGTTCGATGAGCGATGCGCTGAACAAGACCGAGACCCTTAAGAACTCGGAAACGATGGCCCTGGGCATCGTGCTGGAGCGCCGCAAGGGCGCGAGCCCCTGGGCGGAGTGGGTGTGGCGCCCGGTGTCGGTGATCCCCGGCGCCCCGCCGGTGGACGGCCCCCGGCGCCTGCTGCGCGAGGGGGAAGGCTGGGCGCAGTTCCACGCCGCGACCCTGCCGCTGGAACTGTTCCGAAGCGACACCGAAGGCTACAAGCTGAACCTGTCGCAGGAGCCGCCGCGCCTGTGGGTCGTGCTGCGCCCGGACGAGACGGGCGAGCCGGGGGGCGTCGTGCCCTTCGTCGTCACCGCCTCGGCCCACGAATGCGAAGCCTATCAGGTGAGCGGCGTGGAGACGGTGGAAACCGTCCCGATGCCGCCGGAGGTCACGGCGCTGGTCCGCGACTTCACCGAGCAGCACCATGTGGATGTCCCCTTCGTGAAGCGCGAGCGCAAGCGGCATTTCCCGAAGCAGGGGTGATGGATTTTTGATGGAGTGGTCGTGTTGGGCCCCCACCCAACCCTCCCCCACCTTCGGCGGGGGAGGGCTTTCTCCTCTCCCCGTGAAGTGGGGGAGGCCGGGAGGGGGCAGCGCCACGACTCCCGAGACACACAGCCATGACCGACGAACCCTTCCTCTCCCGCTGGTCCCGCCTGAAGCGGCAGACCGCCACCCCTGTCCCGGAACCGGTGGAACCGCCGCCCGAGGAGCCTCCCGCGCAGCTCCCGGCGGAAGCGGCTGCCGAACCCGCCCCCGACGCCGCTTCCGAACCGGAAGACCCGCTCAAGGACCTCCCCCCCATCGAGGAGCTGACGCGGGAGTCGGACTTCACCCCCTTCCTGCGGGCGGAGGTTCCGGACGACCTGCACCGGCAGGCGTTGCGCAAGCTGTGGACCTCCGACCCGGTCTTCGCCAACGACGACGGGCTGAAGGACTACGCCGACGACTACGCCAGCCTGTTCACCGGCTCCTCGCCCGTGAAGACTCTCTACCGCGTCGGCAAGGGCTTCCTCGACGCCGCGGACGAGGCGGCGGAGACGGCGGACAAGGCCGCTGTCCAACCACCGGTGGCAGCGGACGCCGCCGATGAAGACGGGAAAGAAAAGGCGGTCACATCCGAAGGTTCCGAGCCGCAACGGATCGCCTCTGCTTCGCAGGAACCGGACAGCGATATGACAAAAAGAGCATAGCGCCAGTCCAGCCAAAGAACCGGCGCACACAATCCGATGCCGACCTTTGTTGACAAATGCCGCGATTCTGCCTTTTAATAGCTCGACCCTGAGCGGTAAGCCACTGATATGGCGCCGCTTTTCGCGGGTGCAATATGAGGTTGTCGGTCCAGGGCGTCTCGGGCGCCGGCCTATGACGCCGTGAGCCTTCAACGGGCGAGCCAATGCGCCGCCGTTGTCGCGGCGGGTGGGGCCGGGCGCCGGGGTTATGCCGATCTGGTCCTCTTGTCGCGTCGGGAGGAATGAACGCCGTGTCCTTGGCCGGTGAACACGATCCGTCGGCCCTGCCGCCGGAGGAGATGCAGCGGGCGCAGATCTATGCCCTGCTGGCGCATCTGCTCGCCCGCCCGCCCGGCGGGGAGTTCCTGGCGGCGCTGGCGGCTCTGGATGGCGACGGCAGCCCCCTCGGGCAGGCGCTGAGCGGTCTGGCCGAATCCGCCCGCGGCACCGGCGCCGCCGCGGTGGAGGAGGAGTTCAACACCCTCTTCATCGGCGTCGGCGGCGGCATCCTGTCCCCGTACGGCTCCTACTATCTCACCGGGTTCCTTCACGAAAAGCCGCTGGCCGAGCTGCGCGGCGACATGGCGCTGCTGGGCATCGCCCGCGCCGACGAGGTGAAGGAGCCCGAAGACCATATCGCCGCCCTGGCCGAAATGATGGCGGGTCTGATCACCGGGGCCTTCGGCGCCCCGGCCGATCTGGAGGCGCAGCGCCGCTTCTTCGACCGCCACATCGGCTCCTGGGCCGGCACCTTCTTCACCGATCTGGAATCCACGCCGTCCGCCGCCTTCTACCGCGCGGTGGGCACGCTGGGACGCCGGTATCTGGAAGTCGAGGGGAAAGCCTTCGACATGGCTGCGTAATCGGGCGGCGTGGCCGGGCTCCGGCCCCGCCGCACGACGGACAACGACAACGAGACCGGCCCGCGACAAGGCCGGTCCGAACCACAAGGCCCGGAAACCGGGCGGCACATCGGTCTTCAGTCTCGGGGAAGCCGCGAAGAATAGGGTGAAGCTATGACGGACAAGAAGGAAAAGACCACGCTCGCGCGGCGCGACCTGTTCCGCGCGGCGGGATTGGGCGTTGGCGCGCTGGGCGCCGCCGCCGTTGGCGCCGTGGCGGGCGTGGAACCGGTGCAGGCTGCCGAGCCCGCCGCCTCCCAGGGCTACCGCGAGACCGACCATGTCCGGACGGTCTACGAACTGAGCCGCTTCTAAGAAGGACCGCCGCACATGCTGACGAAGAAGAAGGCGGCCGCGTCCGGTGGCCGTTCGCTCGCGAAGATGGTTTCCGGCTTGACCGGCAACACCGTCGACCGTCGTTCGTTCCTCCGCACCTCCGGCATCGCCGCCGGTGGCGCGGCCATCGCCGCCACGATGCCCTTCGGCATGGTGAAGAAGGCCGAGGCCGTGACCGCCACCCCCGCCGCGGGCGCGCCGGTGAAGCTGGTCAAGAACGTCTGCACCCACTGTTCGGTCGGCTGCACCGTCACCGCCGAGGTGCAGAACGGCGTCTGGATCGGCCAGGAGCCGAGCTTCGACAGCCCGATCAACCTGGGCGCCCATTGCGCCAAGGGCGCCGCGGTGCGCGAGCACGCCCACGGCGACCGCCGCCTGCGCTACCCGATGAAGATGGTGGACGGCAAGTGGACCCGGATCTCCTGGGACCAGGCCATCCAGGAGGTCGGTGACAAGCTGCTGGCGATCCGCGAGAAGTCCGGCCCGGATTCGGTCTTCTGGCTCGGCTCGGCCAAGCACAGCAACGAGCAGGCCTATCTGATCCGCAAGTTCGCCGCCTTCTGGGGCACGAACAACGTCGACCACCAGGCCCGCATCTGCCATTCCACCACCGTCGCCGGCGTGGCGAACGTGTGGGGCTACGGCGCCATGACGAACTCGTACAACGACATCCAGAAGTCGCGCGCGATGTTCTTCATCGGCTCCAACGCCGCGGAGGCGCACCCGGTCGCCATGCTCCACATCCTGAAGGGCAAGGAGCAGAACAACGCGCCCCTGATCGTCGCCGATCCGCGCTTCACCCGCACCGCGGCCAAGGCCGACGAGTACATCCGCTTCCGGCCCGGCACCGACGTGGCGCTGATCTGGGGCATCCTCTGGCACGTCTTCGAGAACGGCTGGGAGGACAAGGAGTACATCGCCAAGCGCGTCTACGGCATGGACGAGATCCGCGCCGAGGTCGCCAAGTGGACTCCGGAGGAGGTCGAGAAGGTCACCGGCGTTCCGGGCTCGCAGCTGAAGCGCGTCGCCCGCACGCTGGCCTCCAACCGTCCCGGCACGCTCGTCTGGTGCATGGGCGGCACGCAGCACCACATCGGCAACAACAACACCCGCGCCTATTGCGTGCTCCAGCTGGCACTCGGCAACGTCGGCGTGACGGGCGGCGGCACCAACATCTTCCGCGGCCACGACAACGTGCAGGGTGCCACCGACTTCGGCGTCACCTCGGACTCGCTGCCCGGCTACTACGGGCTGGCGGAGGGCGCGTGGCGCCACTGGGCGCGCGTCTGGGACGTGCCGTATGATCAGGTCCTGGCCCGCTTCAAGGACAAGAAGCTGATGGAGGCCACCGGCATCCCGGTGTCCCGCTGGTTCGACGGCGTCCTGGAAGCCAAGGAGAACATGGACCAGCCCGACAGCATCAAGGGCATGGTCTTCTGGGGTCACGCGCCGAACAGCCAGGTCCGCCTTCCCGACATGAAGAAGGCGATGGAGAAGCTGGAGCTGCTGGTCGTCGTCGATCCGTTCCCGACGATGACCGCCGTCCTGTCCGACCGCAAGGACAACTTCTACCTGCTGCCCGCCGCCACCCAGTTCGAGACCGTCGGGTCGCGCACCGCGTCCAACCGGTCGGTCCAGTGGTGCGACAAGATCATGGAGCCGCTCTTCGAATCGAAGACCGACCATGAGATCATGTACCTGTTCGCCAAGAAGTTCGGTTTCGCCGAGCCGATGTTCAAGAACATCAAGCTCCACGGCAACGAGCCGGACATCGAGGACCTGACGCGGGAATGGAACCGCGGCATGTGGTCGGTCGGCTACACCGGCCAGTCGCCGGAGCGTCTGAAGCTGCACATGCAGCATCAGGGCACCTTCGACAAGACCACGCTGCGCGCCAACGGCGGCCCGTGCGACGGCGACTATTACGGCCTGCCTTGGCCCTGCTGGGGCACGCCGGAGATGAAGCATCCGGGCACCGCCAACCTCTACGACACCTCCCTGCCGGTCGCCGAGGGCGGCGGCGCCTTCCGCGCCCGCTTCGGCGTGGAGCGCAACGGCGTGACGCTGCTGGCCGAGGGTTCCTACCCGGTCGGGTCGGCGGTCAAGGACGGCTATCCGGAGGTCACCTACGCCATGCTGGAGAAGCTGGGTTACGCCGGCGACTTCACCGAGGCCGAGATGGCGGTGATCCGCAAGATCGGTGGCGACAAGATCGGCGCCGTGTCCTGGACCACCGACCTGTCGGGCGGCATCCAGCGCGTGGCGATCAAGCACGGCCTGAACCCGCCGGGCAACGCCAAGGCCCGCTGCGTCGCCTGGAACTTCCCGGACCCGGTGCCGGTGCACCGCGAGCCGCTCTACACGCCGCGCCGCGATCTGGTCGCCAGCTACCCGACCTACAAGGACACCAAGTCCTGGCGCCTGCCGACGCTCTACAAGTCCATCCAGGACCGCGACGTGTCGAAGGAGTACCCGATCATCCTCACCTCCGGCCGTCTGGTCGAATATGAGGGCGGCGGCGACGAGACCCGGTCGAACCCCTGGCTGGCCGAGCTTCAGCAGGACATGTTCGTCGAGATCAACCCCTTCGACGCCAACAACGCCGGCATCAAGGACGGCCAGATGGTCTGGGTCGAGGGCGCGGAGCAGGGCAAGGTGAAGGTCAAGGCCATGCTGACGGAGCGTGTCGGCCGCGGCGTCGCCTTCATGCCCTTCCACTTCGGCGGCCATTACCAGGGCCAGGATCTGCGCGCCAAGTACCCGCAGGGCGCCGACCCGGTCGTGCTGGGCGAGGCGGCGAACACCGCCACGACCTACGGCTACGACTCGGTCACGCAGATGCAGGAAACCAAGACCACCCTCTGCCGGATCTCGGCGGCCTGAGACGCCTAGGAGTTCATCATCATGGCCCGTATGAAATTCCTCTGCGACGCGGACCGCTGCATCGAGTGCAACGCCTGCGTCACCGCCTGCAAGAACGAGCACGAGGTGCCTTGGGGCATCAACCGCCGCCGCGTCGTCACCATCAACGACGGCAAGCCGGGTGAGCGGTCGATCTCGGTCGCCTGCATGCATTGCTCCGACGCGCCCTGCAAGGCGGTCTGCCCGGTCGATTGCTTCTACCAGACCGAGCAGGGCGTGGTCCTGCACAACAAGGACCTGTGCATCGGCTGCGGCTACTGCTTCTATGCCTGCCCGTTCGGCGCCCCGCAGTACCCGCAGGCCGGCAACTTCGGCAGCCGCGGCAAGATGGACAAGTGCACCTTCTGCGCCGGCGGTCCGGAGGCCGACAACACGGACGCGGAGTACAAGAAGTACGGCCGCAACCGTCTGGCCGAGGGCAAGCTGCCGCTCTGCGCCGAGATGTGCTCGACCAAGGCCCTGCTGGCCGGCGACGGCGACAAGGTGTCGGACATCTACCGCGAGCGCGTGGTCGCCCGCGGCTTCGGCTCCGGCGCCTGGGGCTGGGGCACCGCCTATCAGATGAAGGCCGGGTCGTGACCGTGATCCGCCGCACCGCCGGTCTGATGGCGCTTCTCCTCGTCACCCCGCTTCTGGCGGGGTGCAACGAGGAGGAGCAGGCGCGCCCGATCCATCTGGAAAAGGGCGTCTACCGCGGCGCCGCGGACACGCAACTGTCCGCGGACCAGACCCGGGCGCTCCAGCAGCGCTCGGCCGGCCAGCGTTTCTGATGGGCGCGGTTGTGAAGGGAAGGGCTGACGCAATGACGTCTCATCATTCCAAAGGCTGGCTGGCCAAAGGCTGGCTGGCCAAGGGCTGGCTGGCCAGAGGCTTGCTCCGGTCGCCGTTCCAGATCGTGCTTCTGGGCGTCGTCATGCTGGCGCTGACCCTGGTCATGGCCAATGTCTCCTCCGCCTCGGCGGGGGAAGCGTTCCCGCCGGTCGCCAACCAGCCGGCGGACGGCACGTCGAAAGCCGATATGTGGCAGGGCATCCGTTCCGGCGTGCAGGGCACCGTCACGATCCCCAACAAGAGCGCCGGCGTGCTGGTGCAGTCGGAAGGGGAGGCGTGGCGGTCGCTGCGCAACGGTCCGCTGTCCACCTACGGCGGCTGGGTGCTGGGCGGCATGCTGGGTCTGCTGGTCCTGTTCTTCCTGGTGCGCGGGCGCATCCGGATCGACGGCCAGAAGACCGGGCGGACCATCCAGCGCTTCAACGCCTTCGAGCGGGGCGTGCACTGGCTGACCGCCGGCAGCTTCATCGTCCTGGCCTTCACCGGGCTGAACGTTCTGTACGGGCGCCACACCATCCTGCCGCTGATGGGGCCGGAGGCGTTCGCCGCGATGACCCAGTACGGCAAGTTCGCCCACAATTACCTGGGCTTCGCCTTCATGCTGGGCATCGTCCTCATCTTCGTGATGTGGGTGAAGCACAACATTCCGGAGCGCAACGACATCGCCTGGGCGCTGAAGGCCGGTGGCCTGTTCAGCAAGGGCGTCCACCCGGCGGCGAAGAAGTTCAACGCCGGCCAGAAGGTGATCTTCTGGGCGACCGTTCTGGGCGGTGCGGCGCTGGGCTTCACGGGCGTGCAGCTCCTGTGGCCCTTCTCCTTCGCCTCGATGGCCGACATGCAGCTTTACCAGCTCATCCATTCGGCGGTCGCGGTGGTGCTGATCGCGATCGTCATCGCGCACATCTACATCGGCTCGGTCGGCATGGAAGGCGCCTTCGACGCGATGGGCACCGGCGACGTGGAACTCCAGTGGGCGCGCGAGCACCATTCGCTGTGGGTTCAGGAGGTGACCGGCGAGACGCCGCGCCATCACCACGGCCATCACCGCGCGCCCGCCGAATGAGGACCGTGTCCATGCGTATGTTCATTGCCGGCCTGCTGCTGGCCGGGGCGGTCGCCGCTCCGGCCTTCGCCCAGACCGCGCCCGCGGCCAAGCCGGCGCCCATGCCGGCGGACGAGGTGAAGCGGGTCGTCGAGCAGACCCACAACGTGCAGGTCCTGCGCGTCACGGAAGCGGAGCTGGAGGACAGCACCACCGTCTACAAGGTCGCCGCCATGAGGCCGGGAACCGCCGGGAACGCCGCCTACATGGTCAGCACCCTGACCGTCGATGCGGCGACCGGCCTCGCTCTGCCGCCCTTCCGCCACCAGGCGGCGGGTTACAGCCTGCCCCAGGGCGGCAGCTACGAGCCGAACCGGACCTCGAACAACCCCGCGGTCGCCCGCGGGCACACCTGGCGCTGAGAACACCCGGCGCCACCACCTGTTACCCACGGACCGGCGGCGCTGGCTGCCGGTCTTTTCCTTTTCGGGAGGGGATCGGGCATGGGGAAGGGACGCCGTCCGGGGAGTCCGCCTTGCCTTGTCCGCCGCCGGCTGTTGGCCCTGGCCGCGCTGGCCCCGGTCCTGGCCTTTCCCCTGCGTTCCCGTGCTGCCGATCTGGTCGGTCACGGCGCCATGGTCAACGCCGTCGCCGTGTCGCCGGACGGCACCCGCGCCCTGACCGGAAGCTGGGACTATTCCGCCATCCTCTGGGACCTTGCATCCGCTTCCCAGCGCTCCTCCTTCCATGAGCACGCCGCCGGGGTGACCGCGGTGGCCTTCCTGCCGGACGGCACGCGCGGCCTGACCGGCAGCCGCGACACGGCCATTATCCTCTGGGACCTGGAAGGCGGGCGTCCCCTGCGCCGCTTCGAGGGGCACACCGGCACGGTGGCCGGTCTGGCGGTGGCGCCGGACGGGCGGAGCTTCGCCTCCGCCGGCTGGGATTCGGTCGTCCGCGTGTGGGACCCGGAGAGCGGCGCCCTGCTGCGGACGCTGGAGGGGCATGGCTCCAACGTCAACGCCGTGGCCTTCACGCCGGACGGCGGTCGGCTGGTCTCCGCCGGGTACGATTTCCAAATCCGCGTCTGGGACGCCGCGACCGGGCAGGAGAAGGCCGTTCTGGAAGGGCACGAGGGCAGCGTGAACGGCCTGTCCCTGTCCCCCGACGGGCGGCTGGCCGCTACGGCCTCCAGCGACGAGACGGTGCGGCTGTGGGACCTGGAGTCCGGCGCGCTGCTGCGCACGCTCTACGGACACACCGGCTTCGTCACCTCCGTCGCCTTCTCGCCCGATGGCACGACCTTGTTGTCCGGCGGGGGAGGGGACCGGCGCGTCCGGCTGTGGGATGCCGCCACCGGGCGTCCGCTCGCCTCCTTCCGCGGGCATGAGAAGCCGGTTCTGGCGGTCGCCTTCACCCCGGACGGGCAGAGCGCCCTGTCCGCCGGCTACGACGCCGTCGTCCGCCATTGGGACTTGAGCAAGGGGGACAGCGACCGTCCTTGACAGGCATCGCCCGGCCATGGCCCGCTCACCCTCCCGCCGTACCGCAGACGAGACCCCACCCGATGACCAGCCTGTCCCACCCGGCGCTGCGCCGCTCCATCATCGACACCTGCCTCGCCATGAACGGGGCAGGAATCAACCAGGGGGCGTCCGGCAATCTGTCGGTGCGGGTGGAGGGCGGCTTCCTCATCACGCCCAGCAGCCTGCCCTACGACGAGACGGAGCCGGAGGACATCGTGGAGATGGGCTTCGACGGGACCTATGCGGGGACCCGGCGGCCCTCGTCGGAATGGCGCTTCCACCGCGACATCCTGAAGGCGCGGCCCGACGTGGACGTGGTTCTGCACGCCCATTCGACCTTCGCCACGGCGCTCGCCGTCCATGGCCGGGGCATTCCCGGCTTCCATTACATGGTGGCGTTGGCCGGGGGGGATTCGATCCGCTGCGCGCCCTACGCCACCTTCGGCACGCAGGAGCTTTCCGACCACGCCGTGGCGGCTCTGGACGGGCGGCTGGCCTGCCTGCTGGCCAACCATGGCATGATCGTGCTGGGCACATCGGTGAAGGGCGCCCTGGCCCTGGCGGTCGAGGTGGAGACGCTGGCCCGCCAGTACCTCCACGCCCATCTGCTGGGCGAGCCGGTCATTTTGCCGTCCGAGGAGATCGCCCGCGTCGCCGAGAAGATGCGCCGCATGAGGTACGGCCTGCCGCCCGAGGAGGGTGCCGCCCCCGAGGACACCGCCCGCCCGCGGGAAGCCTGACGGTCAGGAGGCGAGGCGGGCGACCGGGCGCAGCGTGCCGATGGTCACCAGCGGGCGCTTGGCCGCGCCGGCGGTGCCGACCTGGAGCGGACGCTCCTCCGCCGGAGGCTGGTGGTAGGCGGGCAGGGCCACCGTGACGCGGGTGCCCTGGCCGGGCTCGCTCGCCACCTCGATGTCGCCGCCGAGCATGGCGGCGTAATGACCGACCAAGGTCAGGCCGAGACCGGCGCCCCGCCGCTTCCCACCCGCGCCGCCCTGGCCCCCTCCGCCTTGAACGAAGGGCTGGAACAGGCGGGCGGTCTGGCTGGAGGCGAAGCCGCTGCCGCTGTCGGTCACGGTGAAGCGCAGCCAGGGCTCCCCGTCGCGCTCGACCCGTTCGGCGGTCAGAAGGACGGCGCCGCCCTGGGTGAACTTGCAGGCGTTGTCCAGCAGGTTGAGAAGCGCCTGCCGGACCTTGCCGAAATCCGAATACATCTGGCCGAGCGTCGCGGCCTCGGCCTGGAGCGTCACCTCGTTGCCGTTGAGGTCGGCGGCGGGCAGCGTGCGCTCCCGCGTCTCGATCAGCAGCCGGTGCACGTCGAAATCCTGGAGCACGACGTCCATGTTGCCGGCCTCGATCCGGGCATAGTCGAGGATCGCATCGACCAGGGTCAGCATCTGCTCGCCGGTCCACTGGATCTGCTCGACGTCGGTGGCCAGCTCCCCGGCCCCCAGGCGGTGCAGCTCGCTCATCAGCGATTGGCTGGAGGCGACGATGCCGTTGAGCGGGGCATGGAGTTCCTGCCCGATGTTCACCAGGAAATGGGTCTTCGCCTCGTTGGCGGCGTCCGCACGCTCCTTGTCGCGCAGAAGTTGGCCGTGCAGGTCGGCGGCCTCCTGCCGCTGCCGCTCCATCTCCACGGTGTTGTCGCGCAGGACATGGACGGCGCGGGCCAAGGCGGCCACCTCGTCCGCACCCTCGTCCGGGGGCAGGGCGACATCGGTCCGCCCGGCGGCCAGCGCGGTCACCGCGGCGGCCATGCCGGCGACCGGCCGGGCGACCCGGCGGTTGACGAACCAGACCATCGCCAGCCCGGCCAGCGTCACGCCCAGCGCCGCCCACAGGGCG
>NZ_JAUJFI010000057.1 GCF_030849505.1 Azospirillum isscasi
GACCGCGTCACCGCCCGCTGCTGGGTCCGCCGCGGCATGGAGGAGGACCCGGCGGTGGCCGCCGCCGCCGGGTCCTGCCTGCGCGACGCCCTGGCGGCGCGGCTGGAGGAGGCGAAGCGCCGGTGATGCGCGCGGCGATCCGCACGGTCGATCCGCACGGCCGATCCGCACTGGGAACTTGCCACGACTACGAAGGACTGCTACGCCGCTCAGGCTTGGCCAACCGGGGCTCCGTTGGCCATTCCGGGGCTCCGCCAAGGGCGAATCGTGAATGCCGTTTGACTATTACCTGAACATCGCCGCGTCGGGCCTGCTGACCGGACTGGTCTACGGGCTGGCGGCGCTCGGCCTGTCGGTCATCTTCGGCGTGGTGCGCGTGGTCAACTTCGCGCATGGCGAGATGATGGTCGCCGGCATGTACGGCGCCGTGCTGCTGGCCGGCGTCCTCGGGCTCGACCCCATCCTGGCGGCGCCCATCGTGGCGGCGGTCCTGTTCGCCTTCGGCTGGCTGTTGCAGCGCGGGCTGGTCAACCGCTTCGTGGAGCGGCCCGAGCACATGCAGTTCATCCTGCTGCTGGGCATCGCGACGATCATCCTGAACGCCATGCTGATGCTGTTCGGGCCGGATTCGCGCAACGTCATGGTGCCCTACAGCTTCGACACGGTGGAGGTCGGGCCGCTGCTGCTCGACGCGGTGCGGCTGCGCGCCGGGGCCGGGGCGATCGTGGTGACGGCGGCGCTGTTCGCCTTCTTCCGCTTCAGCCGCACCGGCAAGGCCATCCGCGCCTGCGCCGACAACCCGCTGGGCGCCCGCGTCGTCGGCCTGAACATCGACGGGCTCTACGCGCTGACCTTCGGCATCGGCGCCGGGGTGGTCGGCATCGCGGGGGCTCTGATGACGCTCCTGGTCGATTCCCGGCCGCAGCTCGCTCCGGAATACACGCTGCTCAGCTTCATCATCGTCATCGTCGGGGGGTTGGGCAGCCTGCCCGGCGCGCTGTTCGGCGGCATGCTGATCGGCCTGTCGGAGGCGATGGCCGGCTTCCTGCTGGACCCCTCGCTCAAATCCCTCTTCAGCTATGGTGTGCTGATCGTGGTGTTGCTGCTGCGCCCGCAGGGCCTGCTGGGGAAACGGTCGTGACGGGGCGGGGGATCGTCCTGCTGGCGCTGTGCGGCGCGCTGCTTCTGGCCGCGCCGATGGTCGCCGACCGCTACGTCCTGTCGGTGCTGACCACGGTGCTGTGGTTTGCCTATGTCGGGCAGGCGTGGAACGTGATGATGGGCTTTTCCGGCCTGCTGTCGCTGGGCCACGCGCTCTATGTCGGGCTGGGGGCCTACGCCAGCGCCGCGCTGTTCGTGCATTTCGGGATCGGCCCCTGGGCGGGGATGTGGGTGGCCATGCTGGCGGCGACGGCGGCGGGGTGCTTCATCGGCTTCCTGGGCTTCCGCTTCGGCGTGCGCGGGGTGCATTTCGCCCTGCTGACCATCGCCTTCGCCGAGGTCGCGCGCATCGGCTTCGACCATTTGCAATGGTTCGGCGGCTCGGGCGGCTTCTTCATCCCGGTGGCCGGCGACGCCGGCAACGACCTGCTGAACCTGCGCGGCTCGCCGGAGCTGTTCTACTATGTGATCCTGGCGCTGGTGCTGGCCGCGCTGGCCCTGTCGCGGGTGCTGCTGCACAGCCGGCTGGGCTACCAGTGGCTGGCCGTGCGCGAGGAGCCGGAGGCGGCGGAGGCGGTCGGCGTGGACCTGTTCCGCGCGCGCATCGCGGCGGTGGCCGTGTCCTCGGCGCTGACGGCGCTGGGCGGGGTGTTCCAGGCCTTCTACTTCAACAACCTGTTCCCGGAGCAGGTCTTCTCCATGGGCCGCTCCATCGAGATCATCCTGCCGGCCATCGTCGGCGGCATCGGCACGCTGATCGGGCCGATCCTGGGGGCCTTCATCCTGACCCCTCTGGGCGAGCTGCTGACCTTCCTGATCGAGGTGACCGGTTTCGACCTGCCGGGCCTGAAGCAGCTGTTCTACGGGGTGGCGCTGGTGGTGATCGTCGTGTACCGCCCGGACGGGGTGTGGCCGTGGCTGGCCGCCCGGCTGGGCCTCGTCCGCCGTCCGGGGGAGGATGCGTGATGGCGGAGCTTCTGGAGGTCGAGGGCCTGTCCAAGCGGTTCCGCGGGCTGAAGGCCGTCTCCAACGTCGGCTTCTCCGTGCCGGAGGGCCGGATCGTCGCGCTGATCGGCCCGAACGGCGCCGGCAAGACGACCACCTTCAACCTGATCGCCGGCGTTTTTCCGCCCGACGAGGGGCGGGTGCACCTGAAGGGCGCGCCCATCACCGGGCTGAAGCCCAACCGCATCTGCGCCGCCGGCATCGGGCGGACCTTCCAGATCGTCAAGCCCTTCGGGCAACTGTCGGTCGAGGACAATGTGGTGGTCGGCGCGCTGGCCCGCGAACGCTCGGTGGAGGCGGCGCGCCGCCACGCCCGGCAGGTGCTGGAGCGGCTGGGGCTGGCCGACCAGGCCGCCCGCCCGGCGCGCAGCCTGACCCTGCCGGACCGCAAGCGGCTGGAGGTCGCCCGCGCGCTCGCCACCCGTCCGATCCTGCTGCTTCTGGACGAGGTGCTGGCCGGCCTGCGTCCCACCGAGGTCGACCGCATGGTCGAGGTGCTGCGCGACCTGAACCGGCGCGAGGGCATGACGATCCTGATGATCGAGCATGTGATGCGCGCCGTAATGGCCCTGTCCGACCGGGTGGTCGTCCTGGACCATGGTGAGAAGATCGCCGATGGTCTGCCCGCGGAAGTTGTTGCGAATCCCAAAGTGATCGAATCGTATCTGGGAGCCGAAGACATCTGACCGGCCGCCGGCAATCGGGACCGTGGAAACCGGCAATACTCCCATCTCATGGCAACACTCCATTAATGTTTGTTGGGCCATCATTCATTCCAAGCTAAGGGCAACGGCCGGAACAGCAACGTCCGGTCGAAAAAGAAGCGTCCGACAAGGGCGTGGCACCGGAGGAATGAATGAAGGCACTCGGCAACCTGCGGATTGGCCGGCGGCTGACCATCGGTTTCGCGGCGGTGATCGCCGTGCTGGTGGTGACGGTCGGCACCGGCCTGCTCCTGACCGACAACGGCAAGACGCTCAGCCGTCTGGTGGCCGATGTCCGCATGCCGACGGCGCTGGCCGGGCAGGGCATCGTCACGGCGGTCACCGCGACCAACGCCGCCATGCAGGGCTATCTGCTGACCAACCGCGAGGATCTGAAGCAGGAGCGCAACCTCGCCTGGGACCGCATCGACGCCCTGCGCAAGGAGATGGACGGCCTGTCGGCCCGCTGGACCGACCCGCAGGTGCGGGCGATCTGGGACGCGGTGAAGCCGCTCCTGAGCGATCTGCGCCGCGACCAGGACATGGCCGAATCGCTGGGCACCATCGGTGACCAGATGGGTGCGCTGAACTCCCTGAACGACGACGCGATCCCGCGCGCCAATCAGGTCATGAGCCTGCTCGTGGGCGACGCCCGTTCGGACGGCGCCAGCGGCATGATCCCGCGCCAGCGCGCGTTGCTGCAGGCCGACACGGAGGGGATGATCCGGGGCGCCGACCAGCTTGTGATGGTGCAGGCGGTGCTGCTGACGCTGGGCCTGCTGATCGCCGTGGCGGCGGTGCTGCTGACCTCCCGCTCCATCGTGCGGCCCCTGGCCGCCATGACGGAGGCGATGCGGCGGCTGGCGGACGGCGACTCCGCGACCCATGTCCCGGCGACCGGGCGGGGCGACGAGATCGGGCAGATGGCCAAGGCCGTGCTGGTCTTCAAGGACAACATGATCGCCGCGCGCGAGGCCGCGGAGCGCGAGCGCGCGGAGCAGGAGGCCCGCGCCCGCCGCGCCCGCGCCATCGAGGAGCTGACCGGGCGCTTCGACCGCGAGGCGGCGGCCGTGCTCGGCTCCGTCTCCGCCGCCGCGGTGCAGATGAAGGCGACGGCCAGCCAGCTCGCCGCCACGGCGGAGCAGACCTCGCGCCAGTCGGTCACCGTGGCCGGCGCGTCGGAGCAGGCCAGCGCCAACGTGCAGACCGTCGCCACCGCGACGGAGGAACTGGCCGCCTCGGTGCAGGAGATCGGGCGGCAGGTCGCCAGCAGCACCGCCATCGCCGACGAGGCGGTGCACAAGGCCGAGCGGGCCGACTCCGCCATGCGCAGCCTCGCCACCGCCTCGGCGGAGATCGTGGCGGTGATCGACCTGATCACCCAGGTGGCCTCCCAGACCCGGCTGCTGGCGCTGAACGCCACCATCGAGGCGGCGCGGGCCGGCGAGATGGGCAAGGGCTTCGCCGTCGTGGCGGCGGAGGTCAAGGCGCTGGCCGACCAGACCACCCGCGCCACCGACGAGATCGCGGCGAAGATCGCCTCCGTCCGCAACGAGACCGACGGGGCGGTCGCCTCCATCGGCGACGTGATGGGCACCATCGGGCGAATCAGCGAGGTCGCCTCGGCCATCGCCGCGGCGGTGGAGCAGCAGCAGGCGGCGACGCGGGAGATCGCCCGCAACATCCAGCAGGCGGCGGAAGGCACGCACGATGTCACCTCCAACATCGCCGACGTGAACCGGGCGGCCAGCGAGACCGGCAGCGCCGCCCGCAACGTGCTGGAGGCCGCGGGGTCGCTGTCCGATCAGGCCGACGGCCTGCGCAGCAAGGTGGAGGTGTTCCTGTCGGCGGTGCGCACGGCCTGAGGCGGGGGGAATGTCCTGCGGGGCGGGGCGGAGCGGGCAAAAGATCGGTGCGCCGGGTCTCTTTCCAGATCAGCACTTGACCCGGACGCCCGAGCCCGTCAGCTTCTCGCCGGGCTTCCCCCGTGACGTATGCACATGAACCGACTGCAACGCTATCTCTTCCGCAATCTTCTGATCGCCCTTCTCTATTCCACGGCCGGCCTGACCTTGACGATCTGGCTGAGCCAGTCTCTGCGGCTGATCGAGATGGTGGTGGAGGCCGGGGCGCCGATGCGGGTGTTCCTGTGGCTTCTCGTCCTGACGGTGCCGACCTTCCTCGGCATCGTGCTGCCGCTGGCGCTGGTGGGGGCGGTGTTGTTCACCTACAACCGGCTGGCCACCGACAGCGAGCTGGTGGTGATGCGCGCCGCCGGCGTCGGCCCCTTCGCCCTGGCCGCGCCCGCGATGCTGCTGGCCTCCGGCGTGACGGTGGTCGTCTATGTGCTGAACCTGTGGCTGACGCCCGCCGCCCACCAGGAGCTGGTGCGCATGGAATACGCCGTGCGCAGCGACTATTCGCAGCTTTTCCTGCGGGAGGGCGTGTTCAACGAGGTCGGCGACCGCTTCAGCGTGTTCGTGCGCGAGCGCGACAGCGAGGCCAACCTGCACAACGTGATCATCCATGACGGGCGCGTGCCGGAGAAGCCGGTCACCATCATGGGCGAGCGGGCGGTGATGCTGACGGGTTCGGAGGGGGCGCGCTTCGTCGTCTTCAACGGCAACCGGCAGGAGCTGGACCGCAAGACCAACCGCCTGTCGCAGCTCTTCTTCGAGCGCTACGCGGTGGATCTGAAGGTGCTGAGCAGCGCCAGTGGGGAACGCTATCCGGACGCCCGCGAACGCTCCACCGACGAGCTGGTGAACCCGCCGCCCCAGTTGGCGGGGGACCCGAAGATGATGCGCGATCTGCTGGCGGAGCTGCATCACCGCCTGTCCTCGCCGTTGCTGGCGCTGGCCTACACCATGGTGGCGCTGGCCAGCCTGCTGTCGGGCGAGTTCAACCGGCGCGGCCAGTCGGTGCGGGTGACCACGGCGGTCCTGGTGGTGATGGCCATCCAGGCGGCGGTCCTCGGCCTGACCAGCCTTGCCGCCAAGGTCAGCGTGCTGGTGCCCCTGATGTATGTGCTGCCGGTGGTGACGCTGGTGCCGGCGGCCTGGATCCTGTCGCGCAACCTGCGGCGGCGCGTGCCGCCCGGCGGCGAAGCGGCGGCGGGCTGAGAGGGGCGGGGCGGACCTTGCGCATCCTGTTCATCACCTCCAACCGGCTGGGCGACGCGGTTCTCTCCACCGGCCTGCTGGCCCATCTGACGGAACGGCATCCGGACGCCGCCCTGACCATCGCCTGCGGTCCGCTGCCGGCGCCGCTGTTCCGTTCCGTGCCGGGGCTGGAGCGGCTGATCGCCATGCCGAAGCGGGCCTGGGCGCGGCATTGGGCCGACCTGTGGCTGGCCTGCGCCGGCACGCGCTGGGACATGGTGGTGGACCTGCGCAACTCCGCGGTCAGCCGGCTGGTCCTGGCGAAGCGCCGCTTCTTCCACACCCGCGCCCCGCATCTCCACAA
The DNA here is from genome assembly GCF_030849505.1 of Azospirillum isscasi. Lineage (GTDB taxonomy): Bacteria > Pseudomonadota > Alphaproteobacteria > Azospirillales > Azospirillaceae > Azospirillum > Azospirillum isscasi. The sequence continues at coordinate 6,336 of NZ_JAUJFI010000057.1, forward strand.
GGTGGAGGAGATCGGACGGGTGCTGGACCTGTCCCCGCCGCCGTCCCCCCGCCTGTGGATCGACGCCGCCGCGGAGGCCGAGGCCGGCCGGCTGCTGCCCGGCGGCGCGGAACCGTTCCTGGCGATCGGCCCGACCGCGAACTGGACCGGCAAGGAATGGCCGGCGGACCGCTTCGCGGCGCTTGCGGCGCGGCTGACCGGCCCCGGCGGGCGGCTGTCCGGCCTGCGCGTGGCCGTCCTGGCCGCCGGGCCGGAGCGGGAGCGCGCCCGGCCCGTTCTGGACGCGCTGGGCAGCCGGGCCATCGACCTGACCGGGCGCACCGACCCGATGGCCGCGGCGGCCTGCGTGCGCCGGGCGGCGCTCTATGTCGGCAACGATTCCGGGCTGATGCACATCGCCGCCGCCGCCGGGACGCCGACGGTCGGGCTGTTCGGGCCGGGCTTTCCGGAAACCTATGGCCCCTGGGGCGTGGCGGCGCGCACGGTGATCAGCCGTGTTCCCCGCTCGGAGCTTCTGGCCCGCCAGAAGGCCGATCCGCAGGCCACCGGCCTGATGGACGGCATACCAGTGGAGGCGGTCGAACAGGCGGTGGGCGAGCTGCTCGGGCCTGTAACGCCGGATCGCCGCGAAGTCGTGACAAATCCTTGCAAATCACTCGGGACAGGTCCCTTAAGTTGACAATGAAGTGAGGATGGCTGACAATCCTTATGGTCCGGACTGATTCAGCACTGCTTCGTCCGGCTGCCTGTCCCGAGGGTTTGGAATGAAGCCGACACCGACATACGCGAACAAGCCGACCTCGGATAATCCCCGTGATGTTGAGGCTTGGGCTTTGGCGGAGGCGTCGCGCCGCCTGATCGATGCCGGGCGCAGCCCCGTGAACGAGGAGGCGCTCCGCGCCGCCCTGCAGCTGAACCAGCGCCTGTGGACGATCTTCCAGGCCGCCATGACCGAAGAGGATTGCGGCCACCCGCCGGAGGTGCGGACCAACATCGCCGCCCTGTCGCTGCTGGTCGACCGCGAGACGGTCGCCCGGCTGATCGATCTGGACGTGTCGAAGCTGGAAACGCTCATCAACATCAACCGCTCGGTGGCCAGCGGCCTGACCGCCCGCCCCGATGCGCCGGCCCAGGGACAAGGCGCCGCCCCGCAGGCCGCGGCGCGTCCCCCGATGGCCCCGCAGGTTCCCGCGCCGGACGGCCAGCCGCCGCGCCAGTCGCTCCGGATTTCGATCTGAGTTTCCCGGCGGGGGTGGTCGCATCGGCCCCCCACCCTGACCCTTCCCCACCGTCGGCGGGGGAGGGAACTCCGCATCACACGTTTCGATTTCCTCCCCCATGAAAATTCCCTCCCCTGCGCAGCTCTCGCGCAAACCATAGGTTCGCGCTGACGCGGCAGGCGGACCTTTGGTCCGCCGAGAGCGGGGGAGGGTCAGGGTGGAGACCCGATGCGGGGGCCGGCCCGGTTCCGGCGCCGGATGCCGTCCAGCCTCAGGCGATGTAGTTCAGCAGCGACAGCTTCTGGCGCTGGCCGGCGACCGTGTAGGCGGCCTCCAGCGCGTTCATGGATGTGCGCAGCCGCGCCGCCACCTCGGTCTCGTCGATGCCCTCGATGCCGGCGATGCGCTCCACCACCGTGGCCGACGCGCTGGTGTGGGCCGTCTTCTTCTCCTCCAGCGTGGCGAGGTCGGAGGCCACCTTGGAATGGACCGACCGCACCTCGTCCTTGGCCTGGGCCATCAACTCGCGCGACTTGGTGATGTACTCCTCGTACTTGCCGGGGTTGGACGCGGCGACGTGGGCCATGCGGAAGGCGGCGACCAGCTTCTGGAAGGCGCGGTCGTCGCTGGTGACGCCATAGGTCAGCGTCTGGCCGTCGTCGATGGTGACCGCGGCCTTCTCCCACGCCTTGCCGTTCTTCCGGTTCGACATGTACTCCGAATCGTAGAAGGGCAGATCCGGCGGGTCCACATAGGGCACGTCGGTCAGGGCGTCGGCCTGCGACGGCAGGGTCGCCACCGAGATGGTGTTGTCGATCTGGCCGTTGACCGCGCGCACGGAGGTGGTGAACTGCTGCACGCGCGATGGATGGTTCGGGTCCATCGGGTTGTTGCTTTTCAACCAGATGGTCGGACCATCCATGGGGGCCAAGGGGTCGTCGGGATTGTTGTGCGGAGACACCGGTGGCACCGGGCTTGTATTCCCGAGCTCGGTGCGCAGCTTGGCGGCCACCTCCGACACGTTGGTGACGCCGTTGTTGTAGTCCTTCTCCGTGACCGTGTAGCGGACCGTGTATTGCTGGTAGACCGGCAGGTCCTCCGGCTCGTTCGGATGGTCTGCGTAATATTTGCGGTTGAAGGGGTCGTCCGGGTCGCCGACGGCGATGTTGATCTCGTAGGTGTCGCCGATGTCCACCTTGTCGCCGGTCAGCGTGAAGCTGTCGAACTGATGCACTCCGGTGCTGAGAGTCTTCTGGTCGGTGGTCGGCGTCGTGATCGAGTTGTCCACGTTCATCGAGTTCTGGACACGCGCCTTCACGTCGAACTTTTGGCTCGGGTCCTCGCTGATCAGCGAGATGACGCCGTTGGACGCGGCGGCGATGATCGGCAGTTTCGGGTTGGCCGACTGGATCAGGCTGTTCAGCGTGTTGGCGACGAAGGTGACGGTCTTGGGGTCGGTGTCCTGGACCTGATAGCCGAAGGGCTTGCCGTCGATGGTCACCTCGAAATAGTCCTCGGGGTTGACCATCGACCCGTTCAGCGTCACGCGGGTGGACTGCGGCTGGGCCAGCAGGTCGCCCACCGGCTCCGTGCCGTAGCGGGACCCGGCGAACAGGTAGCGGTCGCCGAACTGCTCGTTCAGAAGCTGCTGGATGTCGCGCAGCGCGCCCTCGACGCGGTCGCGCATGTCGTTGGCCTGCGGCCAGCTCACCGTGAAGCTGCTGCTGGACGCCGCGGTGAGCTGGTCGAAGTTCAGGTTCAGGACCGCGCCGTCGCCGGGACCGCCGGACATCTTGAAATTGTAGCCGCCGCCGTCGCTGGGCGGCACGGTCTTCAGGTTGATGGTGCGGGTGGTCTTGCCGCCCAGCCCATCGGTCACCGTCACGTCGAACGACCCGTTGACCCCTTCCTTCGACGGGACGGAGGTCACGGTGTAGCGGGCGTTCTGCGTGAAGGTGGACTTGTCGGGGTTGACCGACAGCTTCAGCGCGTCCGGGTTGCTGTTGAAGGCGGAGGTGACGCTGGCCGGCCCCGGCTGGAACGGCATCAGGTTGCTGCTCTGCCAGTCCGTGGCCAGCTTCTCCAGGCTGTTCAGCACCGTGTCCGTCGCCTTCACGCGCGGCGACGCGGTGTTGATGTTCTGGACGTAAGCCTCGCGCTGGGTCAGTTCCGCGCGCAGGGCCAGCAGCTTCTGGGTCTCGGCCCCGTAGGCGTTGAGGTCGGTGGATTTCTTGCCGGTGGTCAACTGCTCCGAGAGCGTGTCCACCCGGTTCTGGCCGTTGGTCAGGTTGCGAACCAGGCCAAGATACTTGGCGTAGCTGCTGACTTGGGTGACGGAGCTCATCGGACGATCGCCTCCAGCGCGTCAAACATCGTGTTGGCCACTTGCATGACCCGTGCCGACGCGGCGTAGGAGGTCTGGAGCTGCTGAAGATTGGCGATTTCCTCGTCGATGTTGACGCCGGTCGTCGCGTGATAGCGCTCCTCCAGGATCTGGCGGGAGTCCTTGTCCAGCGTGGTCTTGTCCAGGGCGGACTTGGCCGCGGCCATCCAGCCGCCGGTGATGTTGCTGGTGATGCTGCTGAAGGACGCGCCTTCCAGCTTCAGCCCGTCGGCCTGGAAGGTCCGGCCCGTGGCGCCGAGCGCCGTCACCACGTCCTTGATGGCGGACGCCTTGATCTTCTTGCTGTTGTCCAGCAGGTTCTCGTTCACGCGGATGGTGAAGCGGTCGTTGCCCATGAAGAACTGGGTGGGTTCCTCGCCCGGCACCGTCTTCGCCCGGTCGTAGGCGTCGCGGAAGCTGGTGGGCTCGCCCGGCTTGGTCGAGCCGGTGAACATCTGCGCGTAGGCGTCGAGCTGCGAACGCAGCTTGCGGATCACCTCGGTGGTCGGGTCGGCGCTGGCCGCCTGCGGCGGGTTGGCGGTGGAGCCGTCGGCGCGCAGGTTCATCAGCGCGGCGACCTTGCCTTCCTTCAGGTGCTGGTTGACGTTGGTGACTTGATTGCCTACCGACAGGTTGATATTGCCGCCCTCATAGGAAAGATTTGCCGCCTGGCTGTCCACCAGCGCCAGCCCGGTGGGGGTGAAGACGGCCACCCGTCCGTCCGGGCGGGTCATCGTGCGCACGCCGACGTAGGTGCTCAGCTCGCGGATCAGCCCGTCGCGCTTGTCGGCCACCTCGTTGCCGGCGGAGCCGTAGCCCTGCAGCGAGACGATGTTGTTGTTGATGCTCTCGATCTCCTTCAGCAGCCGGTTCACCTCGCCGACCGACTGGCTGAGATCGCCCTGGATCTCCCGGTCCATGTCCTCCACGCCCTGGGACACGCGGACGATCTCGCGCGAAAAGGTGTCGGCGGCCTGGACGAGCTGGTACTGCGCGACCTCGCTTTCCGGCGAGGTCTCCACCGCCTTCCAGGCGGCCTGGAAGGATTCGGCGTACTGGTTCAACTGCGGCTTGCCGCTGGTCGTGCGCAGCAGGTCGCCCAGCTTCTGCATGTAGGACGATTGGGTGGCCGACGAGCCCTCGCGCGCGGTCAGGTCCTGCACCTGGCTGAGCAGGGCGGAATCGACCTCGCGGCGGTATTGGGAGGTGAGGACGAACCCGTTGGAATCCAGCACGTTCGACACGGTGTGCCGGGTGCGGGTGGGATCGTCGGCGCGGGCGACGTTGTCCGAGACCAGCTTCACCTGGGCCTGGACCGCACGGAGGCTGGCCGTCGCGCTGCCGAGGGCGCCGAAGAGGGACATGGCCGTTGGACCTTTCGTCTACGGAGGAGGCGGTCTGTGGGGGTCCGGGCGGGCCGCGGGTCACGCGGCCGCCCGCCGGTTCAGGACCGCGCTTAGCGCTTCAGGCCGAGAACTTCCTGAAGCATCTCGTCGGAGGTCGTGACGATCTTGGTGTTGGCGGAGTAGGTGCGCTGGGTGACGATCAGCTTGGTGAACTCGTCCGCGATGTCCACGTTGGAGGATTCCACGCTGTTGGCGATCACCGCGCCGGCGCCGTTGGTGTCCGGATCGTTGAAGTTCGGGCGCCCGCCGTCCTCCGTCTCGATGTAGACGCCGCCCGCCTCGCGCTGGAGCGCGTTGGGGTTGTTGAATGTGACCACCGGGATGCGCCCGATGACGCGGCTGCGGCCGTTGTCGTAGTTCACGATCACGTCGCCGTTGTCGCCGTAGACCACCTCCTTGAACTGGCCACGGGACGCGCCGTCCTGGACGAGCTGGGTGACGTTGATCTCCGTGCCGGCATACTGGGTCACGCCGCCCGACTTGCCGATCTGGCCGACGTTCAGCGTGATCTGCTGCGGGCCGAAGCCATAGTCCACGGTGAAGGTGACGTTGGCGTCCGCCCCCACCGTCTGGTTGGCGGAGGTCACCGCCGTGCCGGTGCCGACCTTCGCCGTGCTGATGCTGGTGATGGTGCCGACATTCTCCGGATCGGTGCCGAAGCTCAGCTGGATGTGGGCGGGCGTGGTGCCGGCGGTGGCGTAGGTTTCCAGCGCAAACTGGTCGGCGTCGGTGCCGGTCTGGGTCTTGGCGACCACGTTCAGCACCGCGCCTTCGGCGCTGGCCGTCACCGGCAGCGAGGTGTTCTTGTTGATCAGGTTCGCCAGATTGGCCGCGATGGTCTCCATCGACGTCTCGGCGCCGGTGGTGCGGTAGGTCACCGGCGAGCCGTTGATGGTCACCGTGTATTCCGCGTCCTTGTCGCCGGGCGAGCCGGTCAGCGTCACCGACTGCTTCTGGCGCACGCCCTCGACGTTGGCGACGCCGCCGGCGCCGATGTTCAGCGTGCCGGAGCTGCCGGTCGCGTTATCGATGTTGGCCGTCGCCTCGAAGCGGCCGGTGGAAGCGGTGTTGTGGGTGATGGTCAGGCGCCCGCCGGTGGCCGTGGCGGTGACGTTCAGGTTCTCGGAGTTGATCTTGTTGGCCAACTGCTGCAGCACGCCGGAGATGTCTTCAAGGCTGCCGTAGTTGGACTTGTCCACCTTCACCGAGATGGGCGTGCCGTCCACCGTCACCGTGTAGGTGTCGCCGATGTCGATCTGGGTCTGCGGGAACGAGAATTCCTGCCGCTGTCCGCGGGTTTCCGTCGGCTCGCTCTTGGTCGGGCCATTCTTCTGGTTGTTGGAGGCGGCGCCGGACGTGTACTCCTGGCTCACCTTGAAGGGCGTGCCGGGATTGCGGGCGGTCAGCTTCACTTCGGAATTGACGACCGTCGCGATCACCGGCGCCTGGGGCCGGGCGGAGTTGATCTTCGCCGCCAGCGCGTCGGCGATGCCGCCATAGTCGCCCATGGTCAGCACGTTGTCCGCCGTCACCGACACGGCGTAGGGAACGTTGTCCACGCTGATGGTGTAGGTGTCGCCGACGCGGACGTTGTCCGTTCCCTCGATCGCCAGCTTGTTGCCGCTGATGTTCAGGGGCGTGTTCGCCACCGTGCCGTCGAGCTGCAGGCCGCCGGTCGCGGTGACGGTCGCGCCGACGGCCAGGCCGGCGTTGTTGATCTGGTCCCGGAGGTCCTTCAAGACCCCGTCCATGTCCTTCAGATTGTTGATGTTGTTGTATTTTACGGTGGTCGTGAAGGTCTGGTTCAGGACCGTGACCGAATACTGGTCGGGCACATGCAGGGTGGTCGCGGCCGGGAAGGTGAGAAGGGTGCTTTCCATGACGCCGGGCCCGGCGGCCTGCAGGGTCGACGCCGTGGCGCCGGTGTAGGTGGCCGGGCTCGTGGACTTGATGTCGTTCTTGCGGGAATCCGCGTTGATGACGCGATAGGACGAGTTGAAGGTGGGCACTGCCGCGGAGGCGTCGAGGACGAGCTGGTTGGCGGCGCTGCCCGCGGCGGCACCGGTGGCCGCCGTGCCGATGGCCGCGGTGACGCCGATCGCCGGAACCTTCGCGTTGATGAGGGCGCTCATGCGGGCCACGACGGCGTCGATGCCGGTGGGGGGGACCAGGGACCCGTAGATGTTGGCGATGCTCATGTTGGTCACGCCCGTGGTGGGCGTGCCGGTGTCGTTGTTGGCGGTCACCCGCACCCGGAATTCCTGTCCGGCCACGGTGATCCGGAACTCGTCGCCGACGTCCACGGTGGCGTTGGAGAAGGTGAAGGTGCTCTGCTGACGGTTGCCCGGGTCCAACCCGACCGGGGCCGTGCCGGTCGGGTTGGTGGACGGGCCGCTGACCGTGCTGAGCTGCGGGCTGGCGTTGGTGAACAGGCCGCTGACCTGGACCGGCGCACCGTCCAGCGTCTCGACGAGGATTTTGCGCGAATCGTCCGGGTCGATCTTGGCCGAATAGGGGGCCGGCGTCATGGCGTTGATCTGGCCGGCCAGCTCGTTCGCGACGTCGGCGAAGGACGTGAAGCTGGCGATGTCGCGCTGCTCGGGAATCAGCGGGTCCAGCGGAGGAATGGCCAGTTCCACGCTCGCCACCACGGCGCCGTTCACCGTCAGGCTGTACCTGTCGCCGACGCGCAGGTTGTCCTGCGAGGAACCGTTCGGATACAGGGAATCGCTTGGGTAGTAGTTGGTCCGGCCGCTGATGGTCACCGACGACTTTGGAATGGAGGTCGTGCCGTTCACCAGCACGTTGCTCTCCTGGGCCACCGGAGTGACGCCGGCCACCGCGCCGCCGGTCTTCATGTCGGCGGCGCCGCCGGCGAAGGTGCCGGCGACGGGCTGCATGGAGCTGCCCGGCGCGTCGATGCCCAGGCGCCAGTTGTTGGCGCCGTCCTGACGCCAGTTGAACTGGACGGTCCGCGCGTTGCCCTGCGTGTCGTAGACCTGGATGCTGGACGGCGGGATCGCCTCGCCGGGTTTCGGCGTGGCCGGCAGGTTGGCGCCCAGCGTGATGCTGTTGGTCGCCTGCGGCTTGTCGGTCATCGTGTTGACCTGGAGCGGCTGCACCACGTCCTTCGACAGTTGCCCGTTGGTGTCGTCCACGATCCAGCCGTTCAGCGCGAAGCCGGCGCTGTTCACCAGATAGCGGTTCTTGTCCAGCTCGAAGTCGCCGACGCGGGTGTAATAGACGTTGTCGGCGTTCAGCGTGCCGGTCTGGGTCTGCACCGTCTCGCCCTGCTGGCCGGGGCCGGTCAGGCCGCGGCTGAGCTTGGACACGCTGAAGAAGCCCTGGCCCTGGATGGCGGCGTTGGTCGGGCTCTGCACCTGGGTCAGGTTGCCCTGGATGTTGTTCATGAAGACGGGCGCCGCCGTCACGCCGCCCGGAGCGTGCAACCGCTCGTTGGACTGGAGCACCAGCGTCTCGAAGGCCGTGTTGACCCGCTTGTAGCCGACCGTCGAGGCGTTGGCGATGTTGTCAGAGATGTGACCGAGGGCCTTCGACTGCGCGCTCAGGCCGAGGACGGCGGTGGTCATCGAACCGAAGATGCTCATGGCCAGGGATCTCCACACGGAAAGGGCATTGATCGTTGCCATTCGGGTAAGCAAGGACGATGCCAACTGTCCGGCCAAGGCTAACGCGCTGATTTGTATGGGCAAGGCTGTGGAGAGGCCGCACCGGTCCGCTTTTTGCCGCTTGCTGGGAAAAATTGGCCTAGCGCCCCGGGCGGGGGGAGGGAAGAAAGCTCCCGTCGGGTCGGCCGGTCCGCTCGATATGACCTAAGGACAGGGCGTGGCCGGGCGGGGCCTGCGGTAGAACGGGGGGAGGAAACGGAAAATCGCGTCGGCGGCGGTGCCGCCGGGGGGAGGCCGGCTTGGACCGCATGGAGCAACTTCTGATACCGTTGCTGGGAGCCGCGCTGCTGGGGCACGCGCTCGGCACCCTGCCGCTCCGCTTCGACCCGCCGGCTCCGCGGCCCTTCGACGTGGCCGCCTTCAACGCAACCCTCGTGGCGGCGGACCTGTCCGCGCCGCCGTTTGCGCCGTCATCTGCGCCGTCATCCGCGGCCCGGCGCCCGGCCTTGGGTGGGGACGATCCCTACGACTGTTTCTGCGGCGCCAACTGAGCCGATCGATCGGCGGCGAACCGCTCCAGCGCCGCGGCGACGGACCGCAGGACGCTGTTCCAGTCGCCGGGGCGGGGCTGGCGGAACAGGCGCAGCGACGGGTACCAGGGGCTGTCCGCGCGGTCGAGCAGCCAGCGCCAGTCGGGCGCGTAGGGCAGCAGCAGCCACGCCGGCACGCCGAGCGCCCCCGCCAGATGGATCGTCGCCGTGTCCACCGCGATCACGAGGTCCAGATTGGCCAGGATGGCCGCGCTGTCGGCGAAGTCGCGGATGCCCGCGGTCAGGTCGGGCAGGGCGGCGGGCCGGGCCGCCTGGGCGTCCCCGGTCTGAAGGCTGAACAGCCGCAGGCCGGGCGTCTCCAGCAGCGGCGTCAGCCGGTCCGCAGGGATGGAGCGGTTGCGGTCGTTGCGGTGTTTGGGGTTGCCCGCCCAGACAAGGCCCACCCGCGGCCCGCCGTCCATCCCCGCCTCGGCCTTGGCGATCCGGGCGCTCCAGCGCGCCACCTCGTCGGGATCGGCGGAGAGGTAGGCGGGCGGTGCGGGGATGTCCTCCAGCCCGGTGCCGAAGGCGTGCGGCAGGCTCATCAGCGGGCAATGGACGTCGTGCGGCGCCGGGGCCGGGCCGCGCACCAGAACCTGGATGTCCGGTCCCAGCGAGCGCAGCAGGCGGTGTTGCAGCGGATGCACGTCCAGGATCACCCGCCCCTCGGCGCGGGCCACCAGCGGGGCGTAGCGGGCGAACTGGATGGTGTCGCCGAATCCCTGCTCGGCGTGCAGAAGGATGCGCCGGCCCTCCAGAGGCTCCCCGGTCCAGGGCGGCGCGGGCAGGCGGCGCGGGCGCCATTCGAATTCCTGCCAGCCCGCGCGCAGGTCGCCCCGCACCAGCCGTCCGACGGCGCGGGCCAGATGCGCCTCCGCATGGTTGGGGCGGGAGTCGAGCAGCGCGCCCAGGCAGGCGTCGGCCTCCGCGAACCGGCGCGCGTCGCGCAGCACGACGCCCTGGTTGAGCAGCGTGTCCGGGTGGCCGGGCCGCAACCGCGCCGCGCGCTCCAGCCAATCCAGCGCGGACGGATAATCGGCCAGCGTGTGGCGCACCGAGCCGAGGTTGGTCAGGGCGTCGGCCAGCGCCGGGTCCAGGGCCAGGGCGCGGGTCAGCGCATCCTGCGCCCGCTCCACCCCGCCCATGGCGCGCAGGGCGCCGCCCAGGTTGGCCCAGGGCTGCGCCGCGTCGGGACGGAGCCGCAGCGACCGGGCGATCAGCGCCGCCGCCGCGGCGTGGGCGCCGTGCTGCGCCTCCGCCACGCCCAGCAGGTGCAGGGCGTCGGGCTGCGCCGGCTCCACCGCCAGCACGACGCGGTAATCCTGCGCCGCCTCGGCGAGGCGCCCGGCCATGTGGTGGTTGACGGCGGCGTCGAGAACGTCCAGGAGTGTCGCCATGTCCGTTGTCTACACCGGGGCCTTGCGGAAGGCGAGCCCCCGAGACGTTCGGGATCGGGGATATTCGCGGGGATTTCGATGGACGACCGGCTGCCGACGCATCTCTGGGTGATGGCGCACATCCGCGCCGCCGACGCGGAGGGCGTCACGATGATGGTTCTGCGCAAGGGCGACCCCAGCCGCGGCACCGTCATCCTGAAGCTGAACCGGCTGGACCGGACCTTCAGCGTTCTGGTCCAGGTGCGCGAGGAGGAGCGGCTGCGCTGGTCGCGCGGCACCGGCGCCGAACCGGTGGACGAGGCCACCGCCGACGCCTACATCGCCCGCCAGACCCGCTACGATCCCGACGTCTGGGTGATCGAGGTCGAGGACCGCAAGGGCCGCCACTGGTTCGAGGGCGAGGTGCGCTGAGGTCCGGAAGGAGGCCGCCGGATCACACCAGCTCCGCCTTTCCCGCGGCCGCCCCCGCCGTCGGCGTGACGCGGGGGAAGCGCAGGATGAAGCGGGTGCCTTCGCCGGGGATGCTGTGCACCGTGATGGTGCCGCGCAGCGTGCCGGTGACGAGGTTGTAGACGATGTGCAGCCCCAGCCCGCTGCCTCCGCTGCCGCGGCGGGTGGTGAAGAAGGGGTCGAAGATCTTCGGCAGGATGTCCGACGGGATGCCCAGCCCGTCGTCGGCCACCGTCAGCTCCACCTGATCCTGCGGCAGCCGGCGGGCGGCGATGGTCAGCCGGCCCGGATGATGCGGCGTGAAGGCGTGGGTCAGCGCGTTGATGACGAGGTTGGTCAGGATCTGCGACAGGGCGCCGGGATAGCCGTCCAGCTCCAGACCCTCGGGGCTTTCCAGGCCGATGTCCAGCCCGGCCACGTCCTTGTAGGCGGGGCGCAGGCTGCGCAGCAGTTCGCCGATGTAGGTCTTCAGCTCGAACCGGCGGCGTTCGTCGCTCGACTGGTCCACCGCGACCATCTTGAAGCTCTGCACCAGATCGGCGGCGCGCGTGCTGTTGGACAGGATCAGCCGCGCCATCTCCCCGCCGTCGGCCAGGAAGCGCTGGAACTCCGATTTCTTGATCGAACCGGCGGCGAGCTGGCGGGTCAGCTCCTCGAACTGGATGGCGAGCTGCGAGGCGCCGGTGATGGTGATGCCGATGGGCGTGTTGACCTCGTGCGCGACCCCGGCGACGAGCTGGCCGAGCGAGGCCATCTTTTCCGCCTGGATCAGGCTGGCCTGGGTCTCCTTCAGGTCGCGCAGCGCCTGCTCCGCCGAATCGCGCGACCGGCGGAGCGCCGCCTCCGCCTCGACCTCGCGCGTCACGTCCACGACGATGGACTGGACGGCGGTTTCCCCCTTCCAGTCGATGCGGCGGCTGGTCAGCTCGACCCAGCGCTCCGCCCCGTCCAGCCGGCGGGCGCGCAGGCGCCGCCGGTCGCTGGGCAGGCCGGTGGCGACGATGTGGCGGTAGTTGTCCTCGACCAGGGGGCGGCTGTCCTCCGCGATGAAATCGAGCACCGACCGCACCCGCAGCGTCCGGTCCAGGCTGCTGCCCAGCATCTGGAGGAAGGCGTCGTTGGCGTAGAGAGGGCGGAAGTCGCGGTGGATGATGATGCCCTGGATGGACCCTTCCACGAGGTCGCGGAAGCGCCGCTCGTTGTCGGCCAGATCCATCTGGCGGCGGTCGATCTCGTCGATGAAGTAGCGGATGGAGGCGGCGATGTCGGTGATCTCGTCGTTGCCCTCCACCGGGACGGTGGCGTCGCTGCCCGACAGGCGGGCCAGCACCGCGCCGTTCAGCGCCACCAGCCGCGAGGTCAGGAAGCTGCGGAAGAACAGATGGACCAGGATGGCCAGCAGGATGGACGCGGCGCCCAGCACCATCACCATGCGCGAGCGTTCCTGGATCATCGCCGCCAGATCGCCGGTGCGGTCCATCGACTGGTCGTGGATGGCGTCGAACAGGGCCAGGGTGAAGCGGTCCACCGTCTCCACCAGGACGCGCGACTGGCCGGACAGCGCCTGGGCGCGGTTGCGCGCCTGCAGCCGCTCGGCGGAGCTGTCGAACAGCCCGTCCGGCGCCACCAGGAGCATGGCGAGATCGGCGCGGATGCGCTCCATGGCGGAGCCCTCCGGTTCGGGCGTGGCCGCGGCGAGGCGGCCCAACTCGGCCAGCGTGTGCTCCGCGTTGCGGCGCTCCACCCGCAGCCGGTTCAGATGGTCCATCTGCATCGCGCCCGCGGCCCGCGCCATCAGCGCGCCCGCCCGCACCGCCCAGGCGCCCAGCATTCCGGCCCCGCCGGGGGCCGCCGTGGACAGGCCGGTGCCGGGCTCCGCCCCCGGCAGCCGTTCCAGCGCGTCGGCAAGCTGGGCCAGCGCGCGGATCGCCTCCGCCTGACGGGCGCCGGCCTCGATCTGCCGTCCGACCTCGGCGTTCAGGTCGGCCACCGTCGCCGCCAGGATCAGCAGGGTGGACTGGGCCTGCTCCAGCAGCCGTCCCTCATCGCCCCTGCCGTCGCCCCTGCCGTCGCTGTCGTCGTGCTGTTCGCCCTGCAGGTGGAGGTCCTGCATGCGGTCCACCAGCTTGCGCAGGAACTCCAGTTCGCTGACGAGTTCGTCGTAGATGGCCCGGCGCTGCGGGGTGGTGGCCGCCCCGGCCAGGACGGGCAGCCGGGCGACCAGCTTCTGGAGCGAGCCGCGCAGCTCCGCGCTGGTGATGACCTTCGGCAGGGTGGTGGTGGAGAGGGCCGACACCTCCCCCCGGAACAGCTGGAAGGAGGACAGCGACACGCCGCCGATCAGCAGGACCAGCGCCGTCATGATGGTCAGGCCGATGGTGATGCGCAGGACGATGCCGGCGCGCGGGCGATGCCGCCGGGGCAGCCGGGCGGCGCCGGGATCGCCGTTGCGGCCGCCGGAGGGCGGCGGGACCGTGGAATCCATCGTCCGGTTACCGCTGAACCGTGAGGCGGCCGTCGAGCCGCGGCGCGAAGACGCCCGTGCGGGCGATCCGGCTGGCCACGATGGTCGAGACGAAATCGGCGTCCCGGTCGTCCACCAGCCGCGGGGCGGTGGACAGCATCCCATAGCCGTCCCCGCCGTTGGCGAGATAGCTGCCGGTCGCCAGCCGGAAGCGGGCCTCCGGCTCCACCGGCTTGCCGCCCACCGTCAGCGCCATCACCCGCTGGCCGGGCGGGCGGGCCGCATCGACGACGACGCGGGCGTTGGACAGGTGCGGGAAACGGCCCTGCAACTGCTCGATTCCGGAAAAGCCGAACTCCAGCGCGTCGCGCAATTGCTGCCCGGTGACCTCGATCAGCACGGCGGTGTCGTGGAAGGGAAATTCGGTCTGGATCTCCCGGCGCGTCCACACCGTGCCCGCCGCATAGGCGCGGTCGCCGCGGAAGGAGCCGCCGTTGATCAGCGCCACGTCGGCGTCCATCGTCTCGCGCAGCGAATCGGCGACGGTGTTGGCGAAGGCGTTCTCGGCGGCGCGCACGGCCTCGCGCCGCGTGTCGATGGGCGAATCGAGCCGGCCCACCTGCATGCCCAGCATGCTGTCCAGCCGCGCGCGGTACGCCTTGGCCTGCGTGTCCAGCGCGGCGTCGGGCGGCACGCCGGCGGTGTCGATGGCGCGCACGCCGCTGCTCCACACGGTGCGCGCGGCGCCGTCCCGGGTCACCTTCTCGGCGGTGATGTCCAGCGCCAGGACCCAGGCGGCCTGCGGCTCCACCGTCGCCTTCAGGGACTTGCCGTCGTAATCCACGGCGACCACCCGCCCGCGGTCCTGGTAGAGCACGATGTCGGCGGCGCCGGAGGCGATCACGTCCCGGTGGGTGCCGCCGGAATCGCCGGTCAGCGCCACCACCAGATCGGCGCCCGCGGCGCGCATCTCCTTCGCCTTCTGGGCCAGGACCGGACCCGGCGGCAGGAAGTCGGTCCGCGGCGACCGGGTGATCTCTCCCGTCCGCGCCGGCACCGCGGCCAGCACGCCGACGCGCAGCGGGCCGGCGTTCAGCATCGTCCGGTCCTCCAGCCCGTCCAGCGGCTTGCGGGTCTGGCGGTCCACCGCGTTGGTGGTGACGATGGGGAAGTTCGCTTCGAAGGCGCGGGTCATCAGCACGTCGTCGCCGTGGTGGAACTCCCGGTTCAGCGCCGCCATGGCGTCGATGCCGACCCCGTTCAGCAGGTCGATGACATGCGCCCCCTGGTCGTAGAAGGACAGGACGGAGGGGGCCAGCGACTGCCCGCCGTGCAGGACCAGCACGGTGCCGCGCGCCGCCCGCTCCTGCCGGACCAGCGTGGCGAGCCGGGCGATGCCGCCGCGTCCCTGGACGTCCTCCAGCTCCGTCGTGCTGTGGGCGTAGAGGATGGTGAAGCGGACCGGCTCCGCCCGCGCGGCCCCGGCGGCCAGTATCCCGAGAGCCAGGGCGAAAACCGGGCGCAGCCAGTCGCCCTTGCCGAATCCGCCCCTACCGAATCCCATGCCGCCATTCCCCATCCAGCGCCCGCCGCGGTCATTCCCGCCGCGGGACGCACCCCAATTCCGCGCGGGATTATGCGCGTTCGCGCCGCGGTGGTGAAGCTGTACCGAGGATGACAAATCGCCCCGCGCCGCGACGGGAGTTCACCCCCCTCGCCACCGGTCCCCGGGGAAAGCACAAAGGTTGAGAAAAGCACAGGAAAATTTCGGCATATGCGGGTGCTGCACCGCACCTATGTTGCATTGGTATTACCAGTTTGGGGAGGGTTGCCCCTATTCTCCGCCTGCCCATTCTCGGGGCGTTTCCTCCCTAGACTCAAGGCCGGAGCCGATGCTCCGGCCTTTTTTTCGTCCCACCCGTCCCGGACGCCGCAAGGGAGGCGATGGGCACGGAGCCGTCAGGTGCCCGAAAGCTCCCGGCGGAAGGCCCGGCCCGCCATGGCGGCCACCCGTTCCAGCGCCGCCCGGTCCGCGCCGTCGCGAGCCGCCGCCGACAACCCCATCATCGCGACCAGCACGAAGTCGGCCAGCGCGTCGGCGCGGTCCGGCGCCTCGGCCACGCGGCCGGCCGCCAGCCCGGCCTTCAGGGCGCGGAGCTGGCCGGCGAGCTCCTCCGGAAGCCGCTCCCCGACCAGGACCATCCAGCCGTCGGGTTCCATCCCCTCCGGCGCCGCCAGCACCCCGGCGACGAGGCTGCGGATGTCCGCGGGGGTTTGGGGCACGCCCGCTTGGGCCAAAAGCTGCGCCAGGGTTTCGTCGCCGCGGTAAGCGCTGGACACGGGGCCTGATCCTCATCCGGTGAAGCCGACCGCGACAGGCTAGGCAGGGACGCTCCACCGCGCAAGAGCGGGAAAGGGCATGGGCGGGCGAGCGTCCGGGTTTTCAGGCTCCCCGACGCTCAAAGCCCGGAGTCGTCGGGCAGCCCCAGCCGCGCCAGGACGCGCTTGCGCGCAGCGCCGCGCTCCACGTCGGAAACGTGCAGCAGGCCGCCGATGCGGCGCAGCAGGTTGGCCTCCAGGTCGTTCAGTTCGCCGTCGGCGTAAGCGACCTCCCACAGCATCTCGATGATCCACAACCGCTTGTCCGGCGGGCAATGGTCGTTGATGACCGTGACGTATCGGTAATAGGGCGAGGCGCCCTCCGTGTCGAACACGGCGGCGGACAGCAGGTCCTGCGCCTCCTCCTCGCTCAGGTGGAAGTGGCGGCGGGTGACGTCGAGGATGCGTTCGCGCTCCGCCGCGGAGATGGTGTCGTCGGTGCGCGCGGCCTCGACGAGCAGGGCGGCGGCGGCGGCCTCCAGCCTGTGGCGGTCGTCGCCGGGGTCGTTCTCCTGGAACAGCGCCCTGATCCGGTTCAGCATCGGTCCCCCTCTGGTCGTCCATGCCCTTGGAACAGGAGATGGCGACGGGAGGACCGAAAACCAGGGGATCTCAGCCCTTCGCGGCCTTCCGCTTCGGGCGCTTCACCACAAGGGTGGTCCATTCGCCGACCGGAATGCGGGAGACGAGGTGCAGTCCCTGGGCGCGGTGCGCCTGGATGACGTGGCGCTCCTGCCGGTTCAGCAGACCGGCCAGGACGGCGACCCCGCCGCGCTGCAGATGGCGCTTGAGCTGCGGCGCCATGCGGGCCAGCGGGCGGGCCAGGATGTTGGCGGTGATCAGGCGGTAGGGCTTGTGCTTGCCCACCACGGCGGTGTGGTAGCCGTCGCCGCCCTGCGAGCGGATGCGCGCCTTCACCCCGTTGATGGCGGCGTTGACGCGGGTGACGCGCACCGCTTCCGGGTCGATGTCCACGGCGGTGACGGGAACCCGCCAGCGCTTGGTCACCGCCAGCGCCAGGATGCCTGAGCCGCAGCCCATGTCGAGCGCCCCGCCCCGCCCGCGGTGCGGCAGCGCCATGCGGCGGGACAGCCGGTCCAGAGCCATCAGGCACCCCTTGGTGGACCCGTGCTCGCCCGTGCCGAAGGCGGTGGCGGCGTCCACCAGCAACGGGACGCTGCCCGCCGGGACGATGCCCTCATGATGGGAGCCGTGGACGAAGAAGCGCCCGGCCTGGATCGGCGGGAAGCCCTGGTAGCTGTGCGACACCCAGTCGATGAGCGGCAGCTCCTCGATGATCAGCTTGGGCTCGGGGATGCCCACGGCCTCCGCCAGAATGGCGACGCGGGCGTTCAGCCGCGGCTCGTCCGGCTGACCGTAGACCGTCGCCTCGACCAGCCAGTCGCCGCCCTCCTCAAGCTCGAACGTCGACACCGCGTCGGCGTGATCGCCGATCGCCTCGGCGAACGCGGGGGCGTGGGCTTCGGGGATGACGAGCGCGATGCGCCAGAGCTTGGTGGGGGACATGGGGGATCCGCTATCCGGGGGAAATCGTCGCGACGGAGGCGGTTTTACCACCAAGACACAAAGACACAAAGATTTTCACAAAGTCAGTCGGATCCGTCAGAGCACCCTGCGCCGGACACCGTCCTTGAAACGCGGCACGTTGAAATTCATCAGGAAGCCAAGACGATGCCCCGTCATCCGCAGGTAGGTCAGGAGTTGCGCTTCATGGACCGGCACCATGCGCTCGACCGCCTTGATCTCGATGATGATTGAATCGTCGACCAGAATATCGACGCGAAACCCCTCATCGATCCTCACATCATCATAATGAACGGGAACGATCACCTGCCGTTTGATTGAGATGCCACGCTTGGACAATTCGTGGGCGAGGCACGCCTCACAGACGGATTCCAGCAGTCCGGGACCGAGACGGCTGTGGACGGTGTAGCCCGCATCCATCACCTCGCGCGACAAGGTGTTCAGCGCAGGGGATACGGCCATGTCCATGAGGAAACAGCCTTCGTGAAATTCTTTGTGCCTTCGTGTCTTTGTGGTGTCCCGTTACCGCCTCAGCCCTCACCGCCCCGACAGCCGGTCCGCGATGTCGTGCATGCCCTGCTCGCGCAGGATCGCCTGACGGTGGCGGACCAGCCGGCGGGCCAGAGCCTTTTCCACCACGGCACCGCCCAACAGGCGCCCCTGCGCGTCGCGCAGGTGGGTGGCGAGATGGTCGGCCAGCAGCGCCTCCTTCTTCGGGTCGCGGCGGTCGAGCGGCTGGGTGCCGTTCAGCGATTGCTGGATGCGGTCCAGCAGAACGGCGCGGCAGGACGGCGCACGGCCCTGGACGATCAGCGCCCCGATGTGGGCCAGCAACGGGCTCACCGGCTCGCTCTTCGGCTGCGGGTCGCGGCCCAGGATCAGGTCGGCCAGCGCGCACAGCCCCAGGGCCAGGTTCGGCTGCGCCCCCAGAAGCTCCTTCACCAGCTCGGCGGAGCCCAGCGCGTCGGCCATCACCCCGTCGAGGAGGCCGAGGTGCCGCGGTTCCACGTCCGGCCCGATCAGGTCCAGGAGCATCTCCAGCTTGCCCGCCAGCGAATTGCGGTCGGCGAGATGGACGGTGAGTTGGCTGAGGAAGGCGAAATCATGCCCCTCCTCCCCCACCGCGGCGGCGATGGCCCGGCTGGAGCGGGACAGGTCGGCGGGGTCAAAGGGCGGCAGGCCCTTGCGCTCCGCCTGGAAGTCGCGGGCGCGGGCCATAGCCACGTCGGCGAAGGCCCGCAACTCGCGCGCCCGTGCCGGCACCGCCACCCCGTGCCGGTCCGCGTGGTGGCGGGCCACCGCCTGAATCGCCGCGCCCAGCAGCAGGCCCTGCTCGTCCAGCTTGCGCAGATAGGTCCAGGAATGGAGAAGCTCGGTCGGGGTGATGCGGAACTTGTCGAGGAAGGGGCGCAGCAGCCGCCCGGTGACCGCCCGCGCCTCGAAGCCGTAGAGGTCGCCGGGGGCCGTGCAGTAGGGCGCGCCCTCCGCCGTTCCCCCCAGCATCATGGGCTTGTCCTTCACCACCGGAACGGCCTTCTGGAAAATCACCGTTTCCAGCGACAGCCCGGCCAGCGTCCGGAACCGGAGCACCTTCACCTCCTCCACGCCGCTGACCGCCAGCCAACTGCGGGCGGAGGAGAGGGCCCGACGCTCATCGTCGAAGGTGCCTTCGATCGTCCACCGGCCTTCCCGGCGGATCTGGACCTCGAATGCGGTGCTGCTCTTGCCGAACACGGGGGCGGTTCCGTGGCTGTGGGGGCGATGCCGGACCCCAGATGTAGCCTGCCGCCGCCGCAGGAACTGTGACGACCGTCACCGCAACGGCAGGCTGCGGCAATCGGTCGCCCGTCCCTTCCGCCCGCCGTCTTATCCGGCCTTGTCCGCCGGGACCACGAAGCTGTCCATCACCTTCTTGCTGCCGGCCTGATCGAAGTCGATCTCCAGCTTGTCCTGCTCGACCGCGGTGACGGTGCCGTAGCCGAACTTCTGGTGGAACACCCGCGCCCCCTTCGGGAAGGGCGCGTTCGGGCGGGCGCGCGGCGCGACCTGATAGGAGCCGCTGTCCAGCGTGATGGTGCGCGCCGGGGGCTGCTGGCGGCCCGCCGCCTGCTGGCCGCTGCGGAAGGCGGCGAAGCTCGGCGAATCGCGGAAGCCCCCGCCCCCCCTGGCACCGGCACCGGCACCAGCACCGGCGTACAGGCCGCTGGCCGCCTCCGCCTCGACGTCGCCGCCCGGAATCTCGTCCACGAAGCGGGAGGGGATGGCGCTGACCCAGTTGCCGTAGAGCCGCCGGTTGGCCGCATGGCTGATGTAGGCCCGCTTGCGCGCGCGGGTCAGCCCGACATAGGCGAGGCGGCGCTCCTCCTCCAGCCCGGCGATGCCGGTCTCGTCCAAGGCGCGCTGGTTGGGGAACACGCCCTCCTCCCAGCCGGGCAGGAAGACCATATCGAACTCCAGCCCCTTGGCGCCGTGCAGGGTCATCACGGTGACCTGATCGACCCCGGCGGCCTCGGCGTTCTCCATGACCAGCGCGACATGCTCCAGGAAGCCCGACAGATTCTCGAACTCCGCCATGGCGGTGACGAGTTCCTTCAGGTTCTCCAGCCGGCCCGGCGCCTCGGGCGTCTTGTCCTCCTGCCACATGCGGGTGTAGCCGGACTCGTCCAGCACCATGCGGGCCAGATCGGTGTGCGGCATCGTCGCCGACAGGGTGCGCCAGCGGAAGAAGTCCTGAAGAAGGTTGCGCACCGTGCCGCGCACCTTCGGCTTCAGCTCGTCCGTCTCGGTCAGCGCCCAGCCGGCCTCGGTCAGCGGAATCCCGCGCGCCCGCGCCGCCTGATAGAGGCACTGCATGGCCGCCGGGCCGACGCCGCGCTTGGGCACGTTGACGATGCGCTCGAAGGCCAGATCGTCGTCGGGCGAATGCACGACCCGCAGATAGGCCAGCGCGTCGCGGATCTCCTGCCGCTCGTAGAAGCGCGGGCCGCCGATCACCCGGTAGGGCAGGCCCAGCGTGATGAAGCGCTCCTCGAACTCGCGGGTCTGGAAGCCGGCGCGGACCAGCACGGCGATCTGGGCCAGCGACACCCCCTGGCGCTGCAACGCCTCGATCTCGTCGCCGACCCATCGCGCCTCCTCCTCGCCGTCCCAGACGCCGCGCACGCGCACCGGCTCACCGCCGTCCGCCTGGGTCCACAGCGTCTTGCCGAGCCGCCCCTTGTTGTTGGCGATCAGGCCGGAGGCGGCGGACAGGATGTGCCCGGTGGAGCGGTAGTTCTGCTCCAGCTTGACCACCTTGGCGCCGGGGAAGTCGGCCTCGAAGCGCAGGATGTTGCCGATCTCCGCGCCGCGCCAGGCGTAGATGGAATTGTGTGTGACAATGCCGTTGGCGACGAAATTGTGTGTCCCTTCGACGTTCAGGTCGTGAACCGTCCCTACGAAGGGAACGCGCTCGACCGAGGTCACGACGTCATGCCGTCCCTCTCCCAGCGCGATGACCATACCCGGCACGACCTGTGCCGCGGGCCGCACGGTCAATGCCTTGCCGAGAATATTGGCCTTGCGGACGACCGTCAGGTCGAAACGGGTCATCAAGCTGGATTTGATCTCCTCCAAACGGCGGAAATCCTTGAACACCGTCTCAAAGCGCCAGTTTTGGGGATCGCGCTTGTAGAGTCTTGCCTTGAGACCGATTTCGGCAACCGCCGCGGCTCCGCCGGCATCGTTGCCGCTCAGCGAAATGCGGTGCATGGGCGTGGAGCCCCGCGATTCCGCATTCAGCGTCAGGATCAGATTCCGCCGCCGTCCGGTCGCCGTCTGGGGAATGTGGTGAGGATGGGCAGGGTCGAGGCCGAAATCCTCCATCAGCTCCACGACGCGCGCGGTCTGCGCCAGTGCGGCGTGCAGCCGATCAAGGCGGTCCTGGTCGTGAACCAGCCCGTTCTTGCTTGAGCCTTTGCGGGCAACGAATGGAAAGGTCGTGATTCCGTAGCGCAGGCTGAGCGTGTGCTCCAACTCCCGCGCGTCATTCTCGCTGTCGAAGGCCCGAACCAGCCAGACGGCGTCCGCGCGCTCCTGCAGGCAGCGCTGTTGATAGCCGATGACGGGATACTTCTGGCCCCTCGTGTAGATTTGCGACGTTCCAACGCGGTAGCCATACCCCCGCTTGTGCATCAGGTAGGTGAAATATCTCTGCGGGCTTTCGCTGTGAATGACATCCGCGAAATGGCTGTGTTCCGGAGTCGTCAACAGCACATGCCCGGATTCAGTTTGAATTCGCACCAGATCGCCCTGGAACACACGTTCGAAAACTTCCGTGACCCGCGCGGGGCGGAAGTTGCCGGCACCATGGGCGGACATCACGCAGTCACCAGCCTGGACTTGCTCGACTGCCCTCCGGGTTCCGTCGCCCATGGTCACCAAAGTGCCACCGGCTACGCACTGGTCCTCGTCGCCGACGCAGCAGATGTTCTTGTGGGCCTGCGACAGGATGCGCAGCCAAAGATACTGGGCGACGTTGGTGTCCTGGTATTCGTCCACCAGGATGTATTTGAACTTGCGGTGATATTCCGCCAGCACGTCCGGATGCTTCTGGAAGATGGCGAGATTGTGCAGCAGGAGGTCGCCGAAGTCGCAGGCGTTCAGCGTGCGCAGCCGCTCCTGGTACTGGCGGTAGAGCGCCACCACGCGGCCCCCGGCCACGTCGCCGCCGTCGCTCTCGCCCAGCCGGTCCGGGGTCAGGCCGCGGTCCTTCCAGCGCTCGATCACACCCAGGACCTGCCGCGCCGGCCACTTCTTGGAATCGATGTTCGCCGCTTCCAGAAGCTGTTTGATCAGGCGGATCTGGTCGTCGGTGTCGAGAATGGTGAAATTGGACTTCAGCCCCACCAGCTCGGCATGGCGGCGCAGGATGCGCGCGGCCAGCGCGTGGAAGGTGCCCAGCCACCAGCCCTCCGGCTCGACCCCCATCAGATGGGCGACGCGCTCCCGCATCTCGCGGGCGGCCTTGTTGGTGAAGGTCACCGCCAGGATCTGGAAGGCGGCGGCGCGGCGCGTCATCAACAGATGGGCCAGCCGCGTCGTCAGCACCCGCGTCTTGCCCGTGCCGGCCCCGGCCAGCACCAGCACCGGACCGTCCAGAGCCTCGACCGCCTCGCGCTGCACGGGGTTCAGCCCGTCCAGATAGGCGAAGCGCCGGGCCGGCGCAGGGGCCGGGGCGCCCGCGTGGCTGAGGGGGTCATGGCCCAGCGGATCGTCGTAGGCGTAGGGATCGGACATGCGGCACCGGATTTCCTGGCGGGCCCCCCGCGGTCGGGGGACGCCCTTCATCGAAAGAGGACACCGTATATAGCACGCCCCCCGGCGCATCGAACCCCTTCCCTTGACGGAACGGCCAGGGCCGTCCGCCGAAGGGCGTGCAGGTAGGCCCATAAGCCGGCTTATGCCGGGCATGAGCTATGCCCGCCCCATGGCGCCCGTCTTATCACAATGACCCGAAGTCCCATCGGCCATAGGTTTCTTCGAATCCCCTCCCATCACAGACAAATCACAGGCCGAAGCGAATTCTTATCCGGTTGATTATTCCCCACGCGACATTCGTGAACGGTTCGATGAACGGTTTGTCTTATTTCGGCTTAGGACATATGCCCATTGCGAGACATAATTTTTCCTTTGGGGAAATTTTCTGTTCCGCAAATCCGGGGTAAGGTGCATTCAAATCGTGGCACCCCGGAACCAAACGGACAGCCGCTCGCAGCGGCCCTCCCGCCGGACCGGGTGTCCACGGAGGCGCCAGACGAACGACCGAATTGAAACAACCATAGGGCGGGTAGGAACAATGGACCCCGTGAACGTTTTCCTGATCGACGCGAACAAGCTCTTCCGCGAAGGCATGAAGCGTCTGTTCGAGAACACGCCCTTCAAGGTGATGGGCGAGGCGGGCAGCCTGCGTGAGGGCGTTCCCGCTGTGGAGGCGGCGGGCGTCCGGCCCGAACTGATCCTCATCGACCTCGCCAACGGCGGCGAGGACGAGGTGGACCAGCTCCGCTCCCTGCGCGACAACCATCCGGGCATCCGCGTCGTCATCCTGACCACCGACCTGTGCACCCGCCGCCTGTCGGGCGCGCTGGGCGCCGGCGCCCACGGCTATCTGATGAAGGACATCGCCTGCGAGGCGCTGATGCAGTCGCTGAAGCTGGTGATGATGGGCGAGAAGGTGTTCCCCACCCATCTGGCCGAACTTCTGGTCAACGGGCGCAGCGAGGAGCTGGCGACCGAGGTCCCGGCCCGCCGCAAGGGCCTGTCCCAGCGCGAGATCCAGATCCTGCGCTGCCTGCTGAACGGCAATTCGAACAAGATGATCGCCAACCACCTCCACATCACGGAGGCCACGGTGAAGGTCCATCTGAAGAGCCTGCTGCGCAAGATCAACGCCTCCAACCGCACCCAGGCGGCCATCTGGGCGCTGAACAACGGCATCGGCGACCAGCTCGCGGAACCCGCCGGGGTCAGCGCCAACGTGGTCTGAGGGTATGGTCTGACGCATCCCTCACGGTTCCGCTTCCCCGGCACCCAGGACGCCGGCCGCGCCATCCCGCGGCCGGCGTCCTGCCGTTTTGGGGCCGCCCTCCGGAAGCGGCACGCCATAGGTGGTGCGCCATAGGACCAAAGGCGCTCTTCCGCCTCGAAATGATGATGGCTATTTCCGCAATACGTTCCGAATTTGGTTGGATCGCAGCCCCCGACACGATGAGCACCATGGAAGCCAGCGCGGAAAAGCCGACCCTGAACGTTCTGCTTGCCGACGATCACCTGCTGTTCCGCGACGGGCTGCGGCGGCTGCTCGCGCAGTCGGACGGCAGCATGGTGTTCCACGAGGCGGGAACCTTCGACGACGTCCGCCGCCTGTGCGACGGCGCCATCGCCTTCGACCTGATCCTGCTGGATCTCGGCATGCCGGGGTGGGACGGCTTCTCGCTGCTGGGCGAAATCCACCAGCGGCTTCCCAAGGCGCTCCTGGTCGTGGTGTCGGGGTCGGAGAAGCGCTCGGACCTGCTGGCCGCCCTGGAGAACGGGGCCGCCGGCTTCATCCCGAAATCGAGCAGCGCGAAGGTCCTGATGGGCGCCCTTCAGCTCGTGCTCGCCGGGGGCGTCTATCTGCCCGAGCAGGCGATCCGCGGCGACCGCACCGCAGACGGCGCACCGTCCGCCGGGGCCGGTGGTGGGGATGGCGATCCGCTGGGCCATCTGGCCGACGGGGCGGGCGACCAGTTGACCCCGCGCCAGCGCGACGTGCTGAACCGCCTGCGCGACGGAAAGTCCAACAAGCAGATCGCGCACGAATTGGGACTGACCGAAGGCACGGTGAAGGTCCATGTCACCGCGATCCTCCGCCAACTCGGCGTCCGCAACCGCACCCAGGCGGCGATCACCGCGAACGGGCTGTAACCGGACCCTTTCCCCTCAGGTCCCTGCCCTTCCCCTCACGTCCCTCCCCGCTCCACCGAGGCGGCCAGCGCGGCCAAAGCGCCGCGGATGGCCGATTCATGCTTGGCGGGCAGGACCTGCTGGCCGGGAACGGCGACCACGGTCAGGGTGCGGCATCCGGTCAGCCGCTGCTCCAGGAAGGAGGCGCCCGGCACGCCGTCCGGCTCGTCCTTCCCCTGAACCAGCGTGACCGGCACGCGGATCGCGTCGAGGCCGGACGCCATGGCCCGAAGCTCCGCCGCGCTGTCGCGCACGACCGGCGGCAGGATGCGGGCGGCGATGCGGCGGAACATGCCCGGCTTGGCCGCGTCGTCCGCCATCGGGTCGATCAGCAGAAGGCCGCCGACCAGTTCCGGAAAATCCAGCGCGGCCCGCAGCGCCACCGGAACGCCGCTGCCGCAGCCGACCAGCAGCGGCTTGCGCGCCCGGCGAAATTATACGCCCGGCGCGTGCACAGCCG
>NZ_JAUJFI010000058.1 GCF_030849505.1 Azospirillum isscasi
AGCGCAGCGGAGCGGCGGCGCAGGACGCCCTGCTGGCCGCCCTCGCCAGCGCCGCCACGCGGGTGCTGGGCGGCGATGCCCTGCTGGTGGATGTCGAAGGCCACGGGCGCGACGCCCCGGTGCCGGGGGTGGACCTGACCCGCACGGTGGGCTGGTTCACCACCATCGCCCCGGTGGTGCTGCCGGTCTCCGCCTCCCCCATGCGGACCCTGGCGGCGGCGAAGGCGGCGGTGGCGGCCCTGCCCGGGCGGGGTTTCTCCTATGGCGCCCTCCGCGCCCTGAATCCGCGGATGGGGGAAGCCCTGGCCGCGCTGGAGCCGGCGGAGATCGTGTTCAACTACCTCGGCCAGTGGGACCAGTCCTGGCCCACGGCTCTGCCGGTGCGCCCGGCGGCGGAATCCGAAGGACCCGGCTTCGCCCCCACCACCCCCCGCCCCTACCGGCTGGAGGTGGCCGCCCTGGTGATGGACGGCCAGTTGCGCATGGACTGGACCTGCGACCCGCGCCAGACCGACCCGGCGCTGGTGGAGCGGCTGGCCGACGCCTTCGCCGCGGCGCTGACCGGCCTCCTGGACGAAGACCCATTTTACCGTCTGGCGCCGCAGCAGGCGGCCATGCTGGCCCACGCCGCCGCCCGCCCGGACAGCGAAGCCTATGCCGTCCAGCTTGCCGCCACCCTGCCGGACGGGCTGGACGTGACAGCGTTCCAAGCCGCGTGGGACCGGGCGCTGTCCCGCCACGCCGCCTTGCGCGCCGCCTTCGGCCCCGGCCCGGGCGGCGTGCCGGAACAGCGCTTCCCCGACCGGGTTCAGGCGCCCTGGCGGCTGGAGGACTGGAGCGCGCTCGACCGCGCCGAGGCGGAGTCCCGCTTCGCCATGTGGCGGGAACAGGACCGCCACGCCGGCTTCGACCCCGCCGCGGCGCCGCTGATGCGCTTCACCCTGGTGCGGGTGACGGGGGGATACCGCTTCCTGTGGACCCACCATCATCTTTTGATGGACGGCTGGTCCTTGCCGCTTCTGCTGGAGGAGGTGGGGCGGGCCTACGATGGCCCCACCCCGGACGGGCCGGCCCCGGATGTCCGCGATTTCCTGTCCTGGCTGGACCGCCAGGACGCGGCGGCGGCGCGGGCCTTCTGGGCGGAGGAACTGGCCGGGTTGCCGCCCGCCGCGCTGTCCTGGCCGCCGGTCCCGCCGGATGCCCGGACCGGGCGCCGCTTCGCCGAAGCGGTGCGGACTCCGCCGCCCGCCTTGGGGGCCGCGCTGGCCGCCTTCGCCCGCCGCCACCGGCTGACCGTGCCGGTCCTGGTCATGGGGGCCTGGGCGCTGGTGCTGGGGCGGCGCTGCGGCAACGGCGACGTGGTGGGCGGCGACGTGGTGAGCGGCGACGTGGTGAGCGGCGAGGTGGTGTTCGGCGTGACCTCCGCCCTGCGTCCGCCGGAGCTGCCGGGGGTGGAGCGCATGATCGGCCCGCTGATCAACACCCTGCCCCTGCGCATCGGCGCTCCCGGCCCGCTGCCCCTGCCGGACTGGCTGAGCGGCGTCCAGCGGCGGCGCGCGGCGCAGACGGCCCACGCCCACCTTCCGCTTGCCGCGGTGGCCGAGGCCGCCGGGCTGGCGCCGGGACGGGCGCCTTTCGCCACCACCCTGCGCGTGCAGACCTACCCCGCCGGCAAGGACGGTGGGGCCTTGCGCTTCGCCGCCGTGGACATGACCGACCACTGGCATTATCCGCTGAATCTCGAGGTGGTGCCGGGTGAGGCGATGGTGGTGGCCGCCGGCTACGACACCGCCCTGCTTCCGGCCACCGCGGTGGAGGACATTCTGGACGACTTCCTGACCACGCTGGCCGCCGTCGCCGAGGGCCGGAACCCATGAGCGGCGAGAGGACCGGCGCCCCGCTGCTGCGCTTCCTGGGCATCACCCCCGGCGTGCGGCGCAAGATCCTGCTGGTGGCGGCGGCGTCGGGCGTTTCCAACGCCATGCTGCTGATGGTCACCAACACCGCCGCCGTCCAAGGCGGCGGCTTCTTCGATCTGGTGGCGTTCATCGGGCTGTTCGCGCTCTACGCCATCGGCTTCCGCGCCTGCTTCAACCGGGTAACCGTCCTGTTCGAGGACGCGGTGGAGCGCACCCGTCTGCGCATCGCGGGGAAGCTCCGGTCGCTGGACCTGATGGGGCTGAACCGGATGGACAGCACCGCCGTCTACAACCGGCTGACCCAGCAGACGGCGGTGATCTCCGACGCGGCGGGGGTGCTGGCGGCGTCGCTGCAATCGGCGGCGCTGGTGGTGTTCACCGCCGCCTATCTGGCCAGCGTGTCGCTTCCGGCCTTCGTCCTGGCGGTGCTGGTGATCGGCGGCGGGCTGCTGGCCTATTTCCGCCGCTCCGCCGAGGTGAACGCCCGCATGCGCGAGGCGTCGGCCCATGAAATGGCCTTCTTCGACAGCATCGGCGACCTGATCGGCGGCTTCAAGGAGCTGAAGCTGAACCAGGGCCGCAGCGACGCCCTGATGGCCCGCATCGCGGAAGCCGCCACCGCCGTGCGGGGCCTGCGCATCCGCACCGCCGACCTGTTCAACGCCAACTACATCTTCGCCTACAGTCTGTTCTATGCCCTGCTGGGCGTGCTGGTCTTCATCGGCCCGCAATACCAGCCGGGGTCCGGGGCCGACATCATGCGGCTGACGGCCATCGTGCTGTTCGTCATCGGCCCGACCTCCACCGTGGTGGCCGGCATTCCCGCCTGGGCCAAGGCGACCATGGCCGCCGGTGACATTCACGGCTTGGAAGCCGAACTGGACCGTCTGACGCGGCACCCCCAGCCGGAGACCCCGCCGGAAACTCCATCGCCGGCGCCCGCTCCGGCCTTCTCCACCATCGAATTGCGCGGCGTGGATTTCCAGTACCGCGGCGGCGCCGAAACCTTCGAGGTCGGCCCGCTGGACCTGACCATCGACCGCGGCGAGATCCTGTTCATCACCGGCGGCAACGGCAGCGGCAAGAGCACGCTGTTGAAGCTGCTCTGCGCGCTCTACCACCCCGATGCGGGGCAGATCCTGCTGGACGGGCGCCCGGTGGGGCCGGAGGGGGTGCCGGCCTACCGCGCCCTGTTCTCCGCCATCTTCACGGATTTCTACCTGTTCAGGACGCTGGACGGCGCCGACGCCATCGACCCGGCGACGGTGGATTCGCTGCTCCAGCTCATGCGCATCGACGGCAAGACGCGGTTCGAGGAACAGCGCTTCAGCACGCTGGATCTCTCCACCGGCCAGCGCAAGCGGCTGGCGCTGGTCGTGGCGCTGCTGGAGAACCGCCCGGTGATGATCTTCGACGAATGGGCCGCCGACCAGGACCCGGAATTCCGCCGCTATTTCTACGAAACCCTGCTGCCCAGCCTGAAGAGGCAGGGCAAGACGGTGATCGCCGTCACCCACGACGAGCATTTCCTGCACCACGCCGACCGGCTGGTGAAAATGGAGTATGGGCGGATCGAACCCTATCGCCTGCACAGCCATGCCGAATGACGACCGGAATTTTCACGGTGTTGAATTGTACAAGATTTCGTGGTGACCCTGCATTTCCCGCAACATGGCTCCCCTTCCGAATTGCGGCGTGCTAGGCTTCCGTCCGGTCTGTTGAAGGCCCCATGACCGGACTCTCATGACCGGACCGGTCGGGAACACCAGGACATCCACGCCATGAACCACATCGTCGCCCCCTGCCGTCAGGAACAGGACCGCCCGGAGTCCACTTTTCTGGAAGGGGTGGACGGCATGTGGGCCATGCTGCGCGCCGAGGCGGAGGGCGTCGTCGTCAAGGAACCCTGGCTGCGTCCCTTCATCGACACCGCCATCCTGCTGCACCATGATTTCCCGTCGGCGCTGGGCAGCATCCTCGCGCGCAAGCTGGGCGATTCATACATCTCCGCGGACCAGCTCGCGATGCTGGTGCGCTCGGCGGTCACCGACGCGCCCTGCATCGTGGAGGAAGCCTGCTCCGACCTTCAGGCCATCTGCACGCGCGACCCGGCGGCGGACAACTGCCTGACGCCGTTCCTCTATTACAAGGGCTTCCACGCGCTGGAATGGCACCGCATCGGCCACTGGCTGTGGCGGCACGACCGGCACGACCTTGCCCATTTCCTGCAAAGCCGGGTGTCTGAGGTGTTCGCGGTGGACATCCACCCGGCGGTCCCGGTCGGGCGCGGCGTCTTCATCGACCACGGCACCGGCGTGGTGATCGGCGAGACCGCGGTGGTCGGCAACGACGTGTCGATCCTCCAGGAGGTCACGCTGGGCGGCACCGGCAAGGAGCATGGCGACCGCCACCCGAAGGTGCGCGACGGCGTTCTGCTGTCCGCCGGGGCCAAGATCCTCGGCAACATCGAAATCGGCAGCCGCGCCAAGGTCGGCGCGGGCAGCGTCGTGCTGAAGGACGTGCCGCCCTGCGCCACGGTGGTGGGCGTTCCGGCGCGGATCGTCGGCTGGTGCCGCGACACGGTGCCGGCGCTCGCCATGGACCAGACCGTGCCGGAGCCGGAATATCACATCTGACGGGTTGGGCCGGGCCGGAACTCCGGCGCGGTCATCTCCTCCCGCGTGAGCGCGATGAACAGGTCCACCACCGGGCTCTTGGAGCGGTTGGCGTCGAAGGCCACCTGGAACGGCGCCTGATAGGACAGCACCTTCGGCAGCAGCACCCGCAGCCGCCCCGCCTTGACGTAGGGCGCCGCGTAATGGTCCGGCAGATAGCCGAGATAGGCCCCGGACAGGATCAGCCGCGCCGCCCCCTCCATGTCGCTGACCGTCGCCTTGGGCGTTGAAATGGCGAAGATCTTCAGGTCGCGCGATCCCCAATAGCTGCGCGCCACCAGCCGGTAGCGGCGGATCTCGTCCAGGTCGATGGCCTCGTCCGGCTGGGCGAACAGCGGATGCCCGTCGGCCACGCAGAAGTGGATCGTCTCGTTGTAGAGATCCTGATAGGACAGGCTGGGCACGATGCGCGGGAAACTGGCGATGGCGAGCTGGAGCTGCCCGCCGATGACGTCGCGCAGAAGCTCGTTCGGCGGGCGCACGTTGATGAGCAGGGACACCTCCGGCGCCGCCTCCGTGAAGCGGGCGAAGACGCGCTCCAGCGGGGCGCGCGGGTCGGTCAGCGTGTTGTCCACCAGCCCGACCGCCAGCATGCCGGTCAGCCGCTCGCGCAGGCCGCGCACCCGCCCGCGGAACCGCTCCAGCGTGTCGAACACGCGGCGCGCCTCGTCATAGACCGCCTGCCCTTCCGGGGTGAGCTGGAATCCCGACCGCCCGCGCCGGCACAGCCGCAGGCCCAGCCGTGTTTCCAGATCGGCAAAATGGGTGGAGATGGTGGACAGCGACAGGTTCAGTTCGCTCTGCGCCGCACTGAAACCGCCGGCCTCCACGATGGTCATGAACAACCGCAACAGGCGCAGATCCACGGTTTCAAGCTGGATCATCGCCATGGCCCCACCCTCCCCGGCGCCGTCCGGCGGGTCCGTCACCCGCGATACTTCGGCTCCTGTCGAAGTAAGATACAAAACTTTCTGATTTTCGGGCAACGGCGCCGGGCGTCTAATGACCGCAGGCCGCAATGCTGGCCTCACGAACAGATAAGCTCGTCCGCAAGGAAAGGTCGCACTCCATGAACGAGACGACGGGTAAACAGGGACTTCACGCCGCAATGACCGGCGGCATCGGCCGGCGCACCGTCCTGGCCGGTGCGGGGGCGCTGGCCGCGGTGGCCGCCATCGGATTTCCGAACATCGTCCGCGCCCAGTCGAAGACGCTGAAGGTCGGCGTGTACGGCGGCTATTTCAAAGAGTCCTTCGAAAAGCACATCTTCCCGGAATTCTCCAAGGCCACCGGCATCACCGTCGAGGCGGTGGCCGAGCCGACCGGCGAGGCGTGGCTGGTCCAGCTCGAACAGGCGGCCCGCGCCCGTCAGGCCCCCGCCGACGTCTCCATGATGTCGCAGGTGGCGATGCTGAAGGGGGCGGCGGCGGAGCTGTGGGCGCCCTTCGACCTGTCGAAGATCCCCAACGCCGCCAAGGTCGTCCCGCACCTCGTCAACAAATATCCGGACGGCAAGGTCAGCGGCATCGGTGCGGTGTCCTGGTACATCACGCTGGTCACCAACACCAAGAGCTACCCGCAGGCCCCGCAGAGCTGGGCGGCCCTGTGGGACCCGGCGAACAAGGACAAGCTCGGCCTGCTGGCGCTGGTCAGCAACAGCTTCCTTCTGGAAGTCACGGCGGCGACCTTCTTCGGCGGCACCAAGCATCTCGACAGCGAGCAGGGTCAGCTCGACTGCTTCAAGAAGCTGGCGGAGCTGAAGTCCAACGTGAAGCTCTGGTACCGCGACGAGGCGCAGTTCGAAGCCTCGCTGAAGTCCGGCGAGATCCCGATGGGCCAGTATTACCACGACGTGACCGGCCTTGCCGCCGCGGACGGGCAGCCGGTGCGCTCGACCTTCCCGAAGGAGGGCGGCATCCTCGACTCGGGAAGCTGGGCGGTCACCCGCGCCTCCAAGGCCGGCGACCTCGCGCATGTCTTCGTGGACTACATGTGCCAGCCGTCGATCCAGGCCCTGCTGTCGCGCAAGGTCGGCACCGCCCCGACCATCGACCGCAAGCTGACCGACCTGACGGACCAGGAGTTCGCCGCGGTGTCCTCCGACATCCCGCCGATCATCCCGCGCTACGACCTGTACCAGAGCAAGTCCGACTGGCTGAACCAGAAGTGGACGGAGATGATCGTCGGGTGAGTGATCCTCCCTCTCCCGTCCCGGGAGAGGGAGGGGCCCGCCGCCCTGCGGCGGGAGGGTGAGGGTACAGGCAAAGATCAGCGCGTCAATTCCCGGCGGCACCCTCACCCGCCCGCTGCGCGGGCACCCTCTCCCGGGGCGGGAGAGGGGATGAACCGTTTCCATCAGAACAAAGCCATCCCATGTCAGCCCTTGTCCTCGACGGTCTCACCAAACGATACGGTCCCGTGACCGCGGTGCACGGCGCGTCGCTGCGCATCCCGCACGGGCAATTCGTCTGCCTGCTCGGCCCGTCCGGCTGCGGGAAGACGACGCTTCTGCGCATGATCGCCGGTCTGGAGGACCCCTCCGGCGGGCGGCTGCTGATCGACGGGCGCGACATCACCACGGCCCCCGCCCACACGCGGGAATTCGGCATGGTGTTCCAGTCGCTGGCCCTCTTCCCGCACCTGACGGCGGGGGAGAACATCGCCTACCCCCTGCGCATCCGCGGCGCCGCGAAGGCCGAGCAGCGCAAGCGCGCCGACGAGTTGCTGGAGCTGGTCCGCCTGCCCGGCGTGGCCGACCGGCCCGTCTCCAAGCTGTCCGGCGGGCAGCGGCAGCGCGTCGCCATCGCCCGCGCGCTGGCCCTGTCGCCCAAACTGTTCCTGCTGGACGAGCCGCTGTCGGCGCTCGACGCCAAGCTGCGCGAGGCCATGCAGATCGAGCTGAAGCAGCTTCAGCAGCGGCTGGGAATCACCACCATCGTCGTCACCCACGACCAGCGGGAGGCGATGACCATGGCCGACCTCGTGGTGGTGATGTCGCAGGGCCGCATCCATCAGGCCGCCCCGCCGATGGAGGTCTACCGCCAGCCCGCCGACGCCTTCGTCGCCGACTTCATCGGCATGACCAACCTGCTGGAGGGCGAGATCACCGCCCACGGCGCCGTCGCGGTGCCCGGCGGACGGCTGCATCTGCCGAACCTGCCGCCGTCCGGCCCCGTCCTGCTGTCCGTCCGTCCGGAGGACGTGATCGTCCACCCCGCGGGGCTGGACGGGCCGAACCGGCTGGACGGCACGCTGTCCTTCATGCGCGACCTCGGCGCCAGCGTGGAGTTCCGCATCGACGTGGCCGGGCGGGAGATCGTCGCCCTGACGCGGCCGCAGGACCGCCCGCCGGTCGCCCCCGGCGGCGCCCTGTCGGTGGAGTTCCCCCCGGCGGCCTGCGTCGTGCTGCCCCCGATGGCGGAGCGCCCGCAATGATCCGCCGCGCCCCCCGCGGTCTGGCGGAGCACGCGCCGATCCTGTTCCCGGCGCTGATGCTGGTGGTCTTCTTCGTCATCCCCTTCAGCCTGATGATCGCGGTCAGCGTCTTCCGGCGCGTGCCCGGCGGCTTCTACGAGCCGGACCTCGTGTTCGCGAATTACGAGCGGTTCCTGACGGCCTTCTTCGGCGGGGTGATGTCCTTCTCGCTGGGGCTGGCGGCGCTGGTCGCGGCGCTGGCGGTGGGCATCGCCTTCCCCTTCACCTACCGGCTGGTGAGGCTGTCCCGCGGGGCGCAGATCCGCTGGCTGGTCTTCCTGCTGTCGATCCTGTCGCTGTCGGAAGTCATCATCGGCTTCGCCTGGTCCACCCTGCTCTCGCGCACCGCGGGCATCACCAACCTGTTCGTGGCGCTGGGCCTGATGGCCGAGCCGCAATCGCTCAGCCCCAGCTTCGGCGCGCTGCTGGCCGGGCTGGTCTACCAAGCCTTTCCCTACACGGTGCTGGTGCTCTACCCGGCGCTGGCCCGCCTCGACCCCTATCTGGAGGAGGCGGCGCGCACGCTCGGCTCCTCGCCGCTGCGGGCCTTCTTCA
Organism: Azospirillum isscasi; assembly: GCF_030849505.1. Taxonomy (GTDB): domain Bacteria; phylum Pseudomonadota; class Alphaproteobacteria; order Azospirillales; family Azospirillaceae; genus Azospirillum; species Azospirillum isscasi. Next base: position 8,624 of record NZ_JAUJFI010000058.1, read on the forward strand.
CGGTGGTGGTTCCGGCGCTGCGCAACACCATCGTCGCCACAACGATCATGGTGTTCGTCTTCGCGCTCGGCTCCTACCTGCTGCCGCAGCTTCTGGGGCGGCCCCAGCACTGGACGCTGTCGGTGCTCATCACCGATCAGGCGATCTACCAGTCGAACATGCCCTTCGCGGCGGCCATGGCCGTCTTCCTGGTGCTGGTCAGCCTCGCGCTCGTCGGGCTGGCGCTGCTCGCCGGGCGGCGGGAGGAGACAGCCTGATGCTGATGCGCACGCTGAATTCCCTGGCCGCCGGCCTGATCGCGCTGGTCCTGTCGGCGCCCATCCTGGTGGTGGCCGGCGTCTCGGTGAACGAGAAGAAGTCGCTGACCTTCCCGCCGCAGGGCTTCTCGCTGTCCTGGTACGCGGAGGTCTTCACCGATCCCGGCTGGCGCGGCGCGCTCGTCACCAGCCTCGTCGTCGCCACCCTGTCGGCGGCGCTGGCGGTGCTGATCGCCTTTCCGCTGGCCTGGTTCCTGTGGCGCTGGCGGGCGCCCTGGGCGCGGGCGTTCGAGGTGCTGGGCATGACGCCCTTCATCCTGCCGCCGGTCATCACCGCCCTGGGTTTCCTCAGCTTCTGGGCGGCGGTCGGCGAGTACGGGTCGCCCTGGACGGTGGTGGTCAGCCACGCGGTGTTCTTCGTGACGCTGCCGCTGGTCACGCTGTCGCTGGGTTTCGGGGCGGTGGACCGCTCCTATGTGGAGGCGGCGGCGACCATGGGGGCCGACGACCGGACGGTGCTGCGCACGGTGGTGATGCCGCTGGTGCGGCCCTACGTGATCTCCGGCTTCGCCTTCGCCTTCGTGCTGTCGCTGAACGAGTACATCGTGGCCTACATGGTGGTCGGCTTCACGCTGGAAACGCTGCCCATCAAGATCTTCAACGCGCTCCGCTACGGCTACACGCCGACCATGGCCGCCGTGACGGTGCTGTTCGTGTCGCTGACCGCCCTGGTCTTCGGGCTGATCGCGTGGTTCGGCGACCTGCCCCGCCTGCTCGGCGCCTGGGCGAAGAACGACTGACCTCCAGGAACGACTGACAACCCCTCTCCTTTTTTCAAAGAGATCCGGACGATGATCGACCCTCAGAAGCTTGATCGTTTGCGTACGAAGTACAGCGGCTCCGGCGGCGACGACTTCCACGATGCGGAGTTCAAGCGGGTGGCCGCCCTCCAGTTCTCCGGCGGCAAGCGGGTGCAGCCCTTCGCCGGGGTGTCCACCCTGCTCGACGCCCCCTACCGCCCCGACGCGGCGGAGGCCGCGGATTTCGGCGGGTTGGACATCGCGCTGATCGGCGTGCCGATGGACCTGGGCGTCACCAACCGGGCCGGCGCCCGCCTCGGCCCGCGCGCCGTGCGTGGGATGGAGCGCATCGGCCCCTACGAGCACGCCCTGCGCATGGTCCCGGCGGCCTCCTGCAAACTGGCCGACGTGGGCGACGTGCCGCTGTCCAGCCGCTTCAGCCTGGAGGCGTGCCACGGCGACATCCTGGCCTTCTACAACCGCGTCATGGACGCGGGCGTCGTCCCGCTGTCGGTGGGCGGCGATCATTCCATCACCTATTCGATCCTCAAGGCGCTGGGCCGCGGGCGTCCGGTGGGCATGATCCATTTCGACGCCCATTGCGACACCGGCGGCCCCTACGAGGGCGCCAAGTTCCACCATGGCGGCCCCTTCCGGCAGGCGGTGCTGGACGGCGTGCTGGACCCGGAACGCACGGTGCAGATCGGCATCCGCGGCAGCACCGAGTATCTGTGGGAGTTCTCCTACGACAGCGGCATGACCGTGATCCACGCGGAGGACATCCCCGAGCGCGGCATCGCCAGCGTCATCGAGACGGCGCGCAAGGTGGTGGGCGACGGGCCGGTCTATGTCTCCTTCGACGTGGATTGCCTGGACCCGGTCTTCGCCCCCGGCACCGGCACGCCGGAGGTCGGCGGCCTGACCACGCGGGAGGCCCTGGCGATCCTGCGCGGGCTGGATGGGCTGGACGTGATCGGCGGCGACGTGGTGGAGGTGGCGCCCCAGTACGACGCCACGACCAACACCGCCCACGCGGGCGCGCAAATGCTGTTCGAAATCCTCTGCCTGTCGGTGCGCGCCCTCGCCAAGCGCCGGGGCCAGGGCTGACGCCATGCGGCTGACCCTGCTCCAGGCGGACGCGGAGCCCGGTGCGCCGCACCGCAACCTCGACCGTCTGGAACAGGCGGCGGCGGAGGCGGCGGGGCGCGGCTCCGCCCTGCTGGTTGGGCCGGAAATGGGCCTGACCGGCTACGACATCGGCGCGGAGTCCGTGCGCGCCCTGGCCGAGCCGGCGGACGGGCCGATGGCCGCGCGGGTGGCGGACATCGCCCGGCGGCACGGCATCGCGCTGCTCTACGGCTATCCGGAGCGTGGAGAGGACGGGGCGGTCCACAACGCCGCGCAACTGATCGGGGCGGACGGGCGGCCCCTGCTGAACCAGCGCAAGGCGCACCTGTACGGCGATCTCGACCGGGAGTCCTTCGCGCCGGGCGGCGACGCCTTCCCGACCGCGGTGGTCGGCGGGATGCGGGTCGGCGTGGCCGTCTGCTACGACCTGGAGTTTCCGGAGCTGGTGCGCCGCCATGCGCTGGCCGGGGTGGACGCGCTGCTGGTGCCCACCGCGCTGATGGCGCCCTACGAGATCGTCGCCACCACCATCGTCCCGGCCCGCGCCTTCGAGAACGGCATCTTCGTCGCCTACGCCAACCGCTGCGGGCGGGAGGGGGCGTTGCGCTATTGCGGCCTCAGCAGCGTGGCGGCGCCGGACGGCTCGGTGCTGGCGCGGGCGGGTGATGGCGAGGCGCTGCTGACCGTGGATCTCGACCCGGCGTTGCGCAGCGTCGGCACGCATCTGGCGGACCGCCGGCCGGACCTGTACGGTGCGGTCTCCAGCGCCGCCGCGAAGGGCGGTTTGTAGAGGAAGTTCAGGACATGCCGGTCACCATCGACGACATCCACGCCGCCGCCGAGCGGCTGGCCGGGCGCATCAGCCGCACGCCCTTCCTGCGGTCGGAAACCCTGTCGCAGATCACCGGCGCCGAGGTCTGGGTCAAGCTGGAGAATCTCCAGTTCACGGCTTCCTTCAAGGAGCGCGGGGCGGCCAACCGGCTGCTGCACCTGACGGCGGCGGAGCGGCAGGCCGGGGTGATCGCCATGTCCGCCGGCAACCACGCCCAGGCCGTGGCCTACCACGCGAAGAAGCTGGGCATCGCGGCGACCATCGTCATGCCGCGCTTCACCCCCTTCGTGAAGGTCAAGCGCACCCGCTACCACGGCGCCACCGTGATCCTGGAAGGCGACACCCTGGCCGAGGCCGCGGCCTTCGCCCACGATCTCGCCAAACGCGACGGTCTGGTCTTCGTCCATCCCTACGACGACGACGCGGTGATCGCCGGCCAGGGCACCGTGGTTCTGGAGATGCTGGCGGAGGTGCCGGACCTCGACGTGCTCGCCATTCCGGTGGGCGGCGGCGGACTGGCCGCCGGAGCCGCCGTGGCCGCCCGCGCGCTGCGGCCCGGCCTGGAGGTGGTCGGGGTGGAGGTGGAGACCTACCCCGCCGCGGCGCAGCGCCTCGCCGGTCAGCCGGTCAAGGTCGGCGGCCCGACCGTGGCGGAGGGCATCGCCGTGCGCGACGTCGGCGACCGGCCCATCGACATCCTGAAGCAGCACGGCTGCGACGTGGTTCTGGTGCCCGAGGCGGTGATCGAACGGGCCATCGCCATGCTGATCGAAGTGGAGAAGACCGTGGCCGAGGGCGCCGGGGCCGCCGGTCTGGCCGCCCTGCTCTTCCATCCCGGGCGCTTCCGGGGCAAGCGGGTGGGCCTCATCGTGTCGGGCGGCAACATCGACACGCGGACGCTGGCCAACGTGCTGATGCGCGGCTTCGCCCGCGACGGGCGGCTGTTGAACCTGGAGATCGACGTGGCCGACCAGCCCGGTGCGCTGGCCCAGGTGACCCGCATCGTGGCGGAATGCGGCGGCAACATCATCGACGTGCAGCACCAGCGCCTGTTCGGCGCCTTCTCCGTCAAGTCCGCCGAGGTCGCCCTGCTGATCGAGGTGGAGGACGAGGGCCACGGCGACCGCATCGGCGACGCCCTGCGCGGCGCCGGCCTGCCCGTCCGCAAGGCGCTGGTGGCCGAGGCGGTGCAGCCGCTGTCAAGCGCGCGGCCCTGACCCCGAAACCCTTCGCTCACGGCGGAATAGCCCTCTCCCCCTGGGGAGAGGGGGCACGTCTGCCCATTGATTGCGCACCCTCTCCATGTGCCGCCGCCTTTCGCGGCACATCCGGGCGGGGCGCCCCCCGATCCTCCGCCCCGCCGGTTGTGGCACGGGCCGTGCACTTCGCGCCTGTTCATTCGCGGAGGTCATGGATCATGTCGTCGGTGGAAACCCCAACCACAACCCATCCGGTTGACGAGAAGCTTCCGCTGCTGCGCCTGCTGGCGCTGGGCATGCAGCATGTGATGGTGATGTATGCGGGCGCCATCGCCGTGCCGCTCATCATCGGCGGCGCGCTGAAGCTGCCCAAGGACCAGATCGCCCTGCTGATCAACGCCGACCTGTTCGCCTGCGGCATCGTCACGCTGATCCAGACGCTGGGCTTCTGGAAGTTCGGCATCCGCCTGCCGGTGATGATGGGCGTCACCTTCGCCGCGGTCGGGCCGATGGTCGCCATGGCGGGGAACCCGTCGCTGGGGCTTCTCGGCATCTACGGCGCGGTGATCGGGGCCGGGGTCTTCGCCACGCTGGCCGCCCCGCTGGTCGGGCGCCTGCTGCCCCTGTTCCCGCCGGTGGTGACGGGCACGGTCATCGCCATCATCGGCATCTCGCTGATGCGGGTGGGCATCACCTGGGCCGGCGGCGGGGCCGGGAACCCCAATTTCGGCGACCCGCTCTATCTCGGCATCGCGCTGTTCGTGCTGGCGGTGATCCTGCTGGTGACCAAGTACGCCAAGGGCTTCTGGGCCAACATCTCGGTCCTGCTGGGCATCGTCGCGGGCTTCGCCCTGACCATGGCGCTGGGGCTGGTCAGCTTCGACGGGGTGGGGCAGGCCAAGTGGGTGGACGTGATCCACCCCTTCCAGTTCGGCATGCCGGTCTTCGAGTTCTGGTCGATCCTGACCATGTCGCTGGTGATGATCGTCGTGATGATCGAATCCACCGGCATGTTCCTGGCGGTGGGCGAGATGGTGGGCCGCCCGGTGACCCCGGACCAGTTGACCCGCGGCCTGCGCACGGACGGGCTGGGCACGCTGATCGGCGGCGTCTTCAACACCTTTCCCTACACCTCCTTCTCGCAGAATGTCGGGCTGGTCGGGATCACCGGGGTGCGCAGCCGCTGGGTCTGCGTGGCCGGCGGCGTCATCCTGGTCGCCTTCGGCCTGTTCCCGAAGCTGGCGCACGTCGTCGCCTCCGTCCCCACCTATGTGCTGGGCGGGGCCGGGCTGGTGATGTTCGGCATGGTCGCGGCCACCGGCATCAAGATCCTGGCGAAGGTCGATTACGCGGCCAACCGCGGCAACATCTACGTCGTCGCCATCAGCATCAGCCTGGGCATGGTGCCGCTGGTCGCCGACAAGATCTTCCAGAAGATGCCGCCCTTCCTGTCGCCGCTGTTGCACAGCGGCATCCTTCTGGGCACCGTCGCGGCGGTTCTGCTGAACCTGTTCTTCAACGGGCTGGGCAAGGCCGACGCGAAGGCGTTCGTCGCCGCCGCCAAGACCGCGGAGGCGTGAGACACGGGTCCGTCACGCGATGCCGAGGAAGACCGCCAGCGAGGCGCTGATGCGCCTCATGTCGGCTTCCGGCAGGCATCCGAAGATTTTGCCGACGCGCGCGCGGCGGATGGTGGCGATCTTGTCGATCTGCACCCAGGACCGCGTGCGCAGCCCGTTCATCTCGTCGGGCTCCAGCATCGGGCGAAGGATGGCGGCCTCCGTCTCCTCACCCGTGATGAGACACACCGTGACGCTGTCCATCGCATCGAACAGGTCGGACTGGATGACGACCGCCGGACGCGCCTTGCGCTCGTAATCGCCATTCTGCACGATGGTCACGAGGTCGCCACGTTTCACGGAGCGTCCTCACCGAACACGTCGTCTTCGATGGATTCCAGGAAGTCCAGGCTGCCGTCCCGGCGGTCCGCCGCGTTGACGGCGAGACTCTGGCGCCGCGCCTCCTCCCGGAAGCCGGCGGCGCGGGTGTCGGGCACCCAGATCTGGACCGGGCGCAGCCCCTGGGCGCGGAGATGATCGCGATGCCGCCGGACCCGGCTGCGGACAGGCTGAACCATTTCCCCTCCTCGCGCTGCGTTACATGCAACGTAAGACGAAGAGGGGTAATGGCAAGATCGGCGCCAGATGCCTTACGCCGCCGGCTCGCTGCCGTAGACGGACTTGGTTTCCAGGAATTCCTCGAACCCGGCCTCGCCCCATTCGCGCCCGATGCCGGACTGCTTGTAACCGCCGAAGGGAGCCGCGAGGTCGATGGACGAGCCGTTCAGATGCACCATGCCGGTGCGCAGCCGCCTCGCCACCGCCCGCGCCTCGTCCACCGTGCCGGCGTAGACGTAGCCGGACAGGCCGTAGAGCGAGTCGTTGGCGCTGCGGATCGCCTCCTCCAGATCCTCATAGGGGCGGATGGTCAGGACCGGGCCGAAGATCTCCTCGCGCATGATGGTCATGCCGTCGGTGGCGCGGCTGAAGACGGTGGGCTTGGCGTAGAAACCGCGCTCCAGCCCGTCCGGACGGCCCGGACCGCCGCACAGCAGGCTGGCGCCTTCTGCGATGCCGGCCTCGATCAGACGCTGCACCCGCTCGTACTGGCGCCGGTTGGCGATGGGACCGACGCCGGTGCGGTCGCCGCGCGGGTCGCCCACCACCAGACGGGCGCAGACCTGGGCGGCGATCTTTTCCACCTCGTCCAGACGGGAGGCCGGGACATACATGCGCGACGGCGCGTTGCAGCTCTGCCCGGTGTTGGACATCATCGACCGCACGCCGTGGGTCACCGCCTTGGTCAGGTCGGCGCTCTCGCAGATGATGTTGGCGGACTTGCCGCCCAGCTCCAGAGACACGCGCTTGATGCTGTCGGCGGCGTTGTGGGAGACCGAGGCGCCGGCGCGGGTGGAGCCGGTCAGCGACACCATGTCCACCAGCGGGTGCGAGGCCAGCACCGGCCCGACCAGCGCGCCGTCGCCATAGAACATGTTGAAGACGCCCGCCGGAACGCCGGCCTCGTGCAGGATCTCGGCGAAGATCCAGGCCGAATAGGGGGCGAACTCGCTGGGCTTCAGCACCATCGTGCAGCCGGTGGCCAGCGCCGGGGCGACCTTGCAGGCGATCTGGTTGATCGGCCAGTTCCAGGGCGTGATCATGGCGCAGACGCCCACCGGCTCGCGCAGGATGCGGGTGGTGCCGCGGGTGCGCTCGAACGGGTAGTCGCGGGCGGCCTCCAGGGCCGTCTTGAAATGGGCCAGCCCCATGAAGGCCTGGGCCGGCTTGGACAGCGCCGCCAGGGGGGCGCCCATCTCCTCGGTGATGGCGTCGGCCACGTCGTCCATGCGCTTCTCGAACAGCGCGCAGATGCCGGCGAGCAGCTCCAGCCGCTCGTTCAGGGGGGTGCGGGAAAAGCCGTCGAAGGCGGCGTGGGCCGCCGCCACCGCGCGCTGCGCGTCCTCCGGCCCGCCGAGCGCCACGGTGCCCGACACCTGCTCCGTCGCCGGGTTCAACACCTCCATCACGGAGGCGCCCGCCGCGGGTTCGGTCCAGGCGCCGCCGATGTAGAAGGATTGGCAGGTCTTCATCTCTAATCCCCTCGCTCTCTTGTCGTTGGCGTTTTCGGGTGAAACGATCCTGCCCCTTCCGAAGCCGTTTGCCAAAGCTTTCCCGCCCGCCGAACCGGATAGGGCAGCAATCCGGACCATGTTGACAGGCAAAAGGTTTCACGGTCTGATTGTTGAATACAAACGTGCCGCCGCCACCACACGGCGAGCCAAGCGACAAGAACCGGGCCGCGCGAACGGCGGTCCAAGGGCGTGGGAGCCTGCTTCACGGGTACAGACTGACCATACAAAACAGGGGGACGAGGGATGGCCTTGCGTGATCGGCGTCTTGCAGACGTGCTGTGTTCCGGAACCTTCAAACCGCTTCTTCCCGCGGTCGCTGCCCTGGCCCTGCTGGCCGCCGTACCGGCGCCGTCGCAGGCCGCGACCCTGACGGTCGGCACCTCGGCGGAGCCGAGCGCGCTGGACCCCCACTACCACAATCTCGGCCCCAACACGCGCGCCCGCAAGCATGTGTTCGAGTCGCTGGTCAGCATGGACGCCAAGATGCGGCTCCAGCCCGAACTGGCGGAGAGCTGGCGCGCCGTCGACGAGACGACCTGGGAATTCAAGCTGCGCAAGGGCGTGAAATTCCACGACGGCAGCGACTTCACCGCGCAGGATTTCGTCTACACGGTCTGCCGCATCCCGAACGTCGCCAACAGCCCGTCCTCCTTCACCGTCTACACCAAGGGCATCGCGGCCATCGAGACGCCGGACCCGCACACCATCCTCGTCAAGACCGGCAAGCCCTACCCGCTGCTGCCGATGGAGCTGTCCACCTTCGGCATCATCTCCGCCAAGGCGGCGGGCGGCACGGCGGTGACCTTCGACAAGGCGGGCTGCAAGGCCGATTCCTGGCCGACCACGCAGGCTTTCAACGACGGCTCGCTGATGATCGGCACCGGGCCGTTCAAGCACAAGTCCTACACCAAGGGCGACCGGCAGGTGCTGGAACGCAACCCCGGTTACTGGGGTCCGCAGCCGGCCTGGGACACGGTGGTCTTCCGCCCGATCACCAGCGACGGGCCGCGCGTCGCCGCCCTGCTGGCGGGCGACGTGGACCTGATCGAATCGCCGCCGGTGCAGGACATCGAGCGGCTGAAGTCCGCCCCCAACGTCGCCCTGGCCCAGGCCCAGTCGAACCGCGTGATCTATCTGGCGCTGGGCGTGCAGGACACCCCGCCGACCATCACCGGCACCGACGGCAAGAACCCGCTGAAGGACCCGCGGGTGCGCAAGGCGCTGTCGCTGGCGGTGGACCGCGACGCCATCGTGAAGCGCATCATGTTGGGCGTGGCGGAGCCGGCGAACCAATATCTCCCCGCCGGATTCTACGGCAACAACCCGGAGGTCACCGTCGCCACCGACGCCAACAAGGCGAAGCAACTGCTGGCCGAGGCCGGTTACCCGAAGGGCTTCCAGCTCACGCTCGGCACGCCGAACGACCGCTACATCAACGACGACAAGGTGGCCCAGGCGGTCGCCCAGATGTTCACCCGCATCGGCGTGCAGACCCAGGTGGACGCGACCACCGCCAACGTCTTCTTCTCCAAGCGCAACAAGCAGGAATACAGCGTCTTCCTGGCCGGCTGGGGGGCGGATTCGGGCGAGATGTCCTCGCCGCTGAAGGCGCTGATCGCCACGCCGATCAAGGAAAAGGGCTACGGCACCACCAACTACACCAGCTATTCCGACCCGGAGCTGGACGGGATGCTGGACACGGCGCTGGCGACGGTGGACGACGCGAAGCGGGAGAAGCTGCTCCAGGCCGCGGTGAAGCGGGCGATGGACGCCGACATCATCATCCCCCTGCATTACGAGGTGACCGTCTGGGCGATGAAGAAGGGGCTGAGCTACGAGCCGCGCGCCGACCAGTACACGCTGGCGCAGAAGGTGACCCCCGCGAAGTGAGCCCCATATCCCTCTCCCGCCCCGGGAGAGGGTGCCCGCATAGCGGGCGGGTGAGGGTCGCTCGAGGATCAAGAAACCTATCCTCGGCGGTACCCTCACCCTCCCGCCGCCATGCGGCGGGCCCCTCCCTCTCCCGGGGCGGGAGAGCGGACTTCTCCGATCCGTCCACCCGCGGGGTAAAGGCTGCATGCTTGTGTTCATCCTCCGGCGGCTGGCGCAGAGCGCGGTCGTCGTCGTGGCGATGTCGGTGCTGGTCTTCGCCGGCATCTTCGCCATCGGCAACCCCATCGACGTCCTCATCAGCCCCGAGGCCGACGAGATCGAGCGCGCCGCCGCCATCGCGCGGCTGGGGCTCGACCGGCCCATGCACGAACAGTTCATGCGCTTTGTGGACGGGGCGCTCGGCGGCGATCTCGGCACCAGCTTCGTGCATGGGGTGCCGGCGCTCGGCCTCGTGCTCCAGCGATTTCCGGCGACGCTGGAGCTGGCGCTCTGCGCCATGCTGGTGGCGGTGGTGCTGGGCATCCCGCTGGGGCTGTGGGCCGGGCTGAAGCCCGACTCCATGGCCGGGCGCGTCATCATGACCGGCTCCATCCTGGGTTTCTCGCTGCCCACCTTCTGGGTGGGCATGATGCTCATCATGGCCTTCGCGGTGACGCTGGGCTGGCTGCCGGCGGGCGGGCGCGGCGAGACGGCCAGCCTGTTCGGCGTCCAATGGAGCGTCCTGACCGCGGACGGGCTGGCGCATCTGATCCTGCCCGCCGTCAATCTCGCCCTGTTCAAGCTGTCGCTGGTCATCCGTCTGGCCCGCGCCGGCACGCGGGAGGTCGCCTTGCAGGACTATGTGAAGTTCGCCCGCGCCAAGGGGCTGGCGCCCGCGCGGATCGTCGGGGTGCACATCCTGAAGAACATCATGATCCCGGTGGTCACCGTCCTGGGGCTGGAGCTGGGCAGCGTCATCGCCTTCTCGGTGGTCACGGAATCGGTCTTCGCCTGGCCGGGCATGGGCAAGCTGCTGATCGACAGCATCCTTCAGCTCGACCGGCCCGTGGTGATCGCCTATCTGCTGGTCACGGTGCTGCTGTTCGTGGTCATCAACCTGATCGTCGATCTGGTCTATTCGCTGCTCGACCCGCGCATCCGGCTGGGCGGGGGGCGGGCATGAGCGTGGCCGCCACCAAGGAATCCCCGGCGGTCGAGACGCCCTTCCTGCGGCTGGCGCGGGAGTTCGCGCGGTCGCGCACGGCGCTGGCCGGGCTGGCGGTGCTGGTGCTGATCGTGCTGGCCGCCCTGTTCGCCCGCTGGGTGGTGCCGCAGGACCCCTACGACCTCGCCCAACTGGACATTCTCGACAGCATGATGGCGCCGGGAACCCTGGGCGGCGGAGGCTGGACCTATTGGCTGGGCACCGACGACCAGGGGCGCGACATGCTGTCGGCCATCGTCTTCGGCCTGCGCACCAGCCTGCTGGTCGGGGTCGTCGCCACGCTGATCGCGCTCGCCGTCGGGGTGGCGGTCGGGCTGCTGGCCGCCTATGCGGGAGACCGGGTGGACGGGCTGGTCATGCGGCTGGTGGACATCCAGCTTTCCTTTCCGGCCATCCTGATCGCGCTGATCCTGCTGGCCCTGCTGGGCAAGGGGGTGGACAAGGTGATCGTCGCGCTGGCCGCCGTGCAGTGGGCCTATTACGCGCGGACCATCCGCGGCTCCGCCCTGGTGGAACGGCGCAAGGAGTACATCGAGGCCGCGCAGTGCCTGGCATTGCCCCACCGGCGGATCATGATGCGCCACCTGCTGCCCAACTGCCTGCCGCCGCTGATCGTGGTGGCGACGGTGCAGGTCGCCCACGCCATTGCGCTGGAGGCGACGCTGAGCTTCCTCGGCGTCGGCGTGCCGGTGACCCAGCCGTCGCTGGGGATGCTGATCGCGTCGGGCTACCAATACATGCTGTCGGGCGATTACTGGATCAGCCTGTTCCCCGGCCTGGCCCTGCTGGTCACCATCGTGGCGATCAATCTGGTGGGGGACCGGCTGCGCGACGTCCTCAACCCGCGGCTCAACCATTGAAGGGGGCAACGCAATGACCGAACCCCTGCTGCGCGTGGACGGGTTGAGGACCCATTTCCTCACCCGCGCCGGCACCGTGAAGGCGGTGGACGGGGTCAGCCTGCACCTCGCCCGCGGAGAGATCCTGGGGCTGGTCGGCGAATCCGGCTCCGGCAAATCGGTGACCGGGCAATCCATCCTCGGACTCGTCGATCCGCCGGGGCGGGTGGTCGGCGGGCGGGTGCTGTTCAAGGGCGAGGATCTGGTGACCGCCGGGGAGAAGCGGCTGCGCGCCATCCGCGGGCGGCGCATCGCCATGATCTTCCAGGACCCGATGATGACCCTGAACCCGGTGCTGAGCATCGGCACCCAGATGGTCGAGGCCGTGCAGGCCCATGAGAAAGTCAGCCGGGCGGAGGCGTGGGAGCGTTCGCGCCGGGCGCTGGCCCGCGTCGGCATCGCCTCGCCCGACGAGCGGCTGGCCGCCTACCCGCATCAGTTCTCCGGCGGCATGCGCCAGCGCGTGGCCATCGCCATCGCGCTGCTGCATTCCCCCGACCTGATCATCGCCGACGAGCCGACGACCGCGCTCGACGTCACCATCCAGGCCCAGATCCTGTTCGAGGTGCAGACGCTCTGCCGCGAGACGGGGACGGCGCTGATCTGGGTGACCCACGACCTCGCCGTCGTGTCGGCGCTGGCCGACCGGGTGGCGGTGATGTATGCGGGCCGGGTGGTGGAGACCGGCACGGTGGCGGAGATCATCGGCAGCCCGCGCCACCCCTACACCCGCGGCCTGCTGGAGTCGGTGCCCAGCCGCAACCGGCGCGGCGTGCCGCTGCGCTCGATCCCCGGCATGACGCCCTCCATCCTCGACCTGCCGGAGGGCTGCGCCTTCCGCCCGCGCTGCGACCGGACGACCGGCGCCTGCGCCGTGATGCCCGAACTGGCCGGGGAGCGCGGGGACCGGGCCTGGCGCTGCTGGAACCCCGTCGGCGCCGAAGTGCGGGGAGACGCCGCATGACCGCACCCCCCATCGTCGAACTGAACGGGCTGACCAAGCGCTTTTCCCGCAAGCTGGACGTGGTGGAGCGCTTCGCCCGCCGGCTGGGAGCGGCCATCGACGACCGGGCGGTGCAGGCGGTCAGCGGCGTGGACCTGTCCATCGCGGAGGGCGAGGTGGTCGGGCTGGTCGGCGAATCCGGCTGCGGCAAGAGCACGCTGGGCCGCATGGTCGCCGGAATCCTGCCGCCGAGCGCGGGCGTCCTCCGCTGGCGCGGCACCGATATGCGGAAGCTGTCCCCGGCGGACCGCCACCGCGCCAACCTGAAGATCCAGATGGTCTTCCAGGACCCGATGGCCTCCCTCAACCCGCGCCTGCGCGTCGCCGACATCGTCGGGGAGGCGCCGGTGGTCCACGGGCTGGTGCCGCGGCGGCAGGCGGAGGAGTATGTGGCCGCGACCCTGCGGCAGGTCGGGCTGGACCCCGCCTATCTGCGGCGCTACCCGCACCAGTTCTCCGGCGGGCAGAGGCAGCGCATCGGCATCGCCCGCGCGCTGGCGGTGAAGCCGGACGTCCTGGTCTGCGACGAGTCGGTGGCGGCGCTGGACGTGTCGATCCAGGCGCAGATCATCAATCTGTTCATGCGCCTGCGCGAGGAGCTGTCGCTCACCTATCTCTTCATCAGCCACGACCTGGGCGTCGTGGAACACATTTCCGACCGCACCGCGATCATGTATCTTGGACGGATCGTGGAGTTGGCCCCGACACCGGAGCTGTTCGACAAACCCAACCATCCCTATGCCAAGGCGCTGTTGGACGAGGCGCCGCGCGTGTCCGTGGAGAAGCGGCGATTCGCGCCGATCCGCGGAGAGATTCCATCGCCCCTCGACCCGCCTGCGGGCTGCGCCTTTCACCCGCGCTGCCCGCACGCGATGCCACGCTGTTCGGCGGAACGCCCGGCCCTGCGCGAGATCGCGCCCCGCCGCTGGTCCGCCTGCCATCTGAACGAAACCACAGGTCCATGATGCCCGCATCCGATCCCGCCGGCCCTTCCGCGTGCAGCCCGCGCACGCTGGAGCTGCTGCGCGACCTGATCGCCTTCGACACGACCAGCCGCAATTCCAACCTCGACCTGATCCACCACATCCGCGATTATCTGGCGGCGCTGGGGGTGCCCAGCACGCTGGTGTTCAACGAGGACCGGACCAAGGCCAACCTCTACGCCACCATCGGCCCGGCGGACCGCGGCGGCGTCTGCCTGTCCGGCCACACCGACGTGGTGCCGGTGGACGACCAGGATTGGGCGAGCGATCCCTTCACCCTGACGGAGCGCGACGGGAAGCTGTTCGGGCGCGGCACGGCGGACATGAAGGGCTTCGTCGCGGCGGCGCTGGCCATGGCGCCGGACTTCCTGGCCGCCAACCTGACGACGCCGATCCATTACGCCTTCTCTTATGACGAGGAGCTGGGCTGCATCGGCGTTCCCGGCCTGCTGAACCAGCTTGCCGGGATGGCGGTGAAGCCGCGCCTGTGCATCGTCGGGGAGCCGACGCGGATGCGGGTGATCGTCGGCCACAAGGGCAAGGTGTCGATGCGCTGCCGCGTCCACGGCCACGCCTGCCACTCCTCGCTCGCCCCGCAGGGGGTGAACGCGGTGGAATACGCGGCGGAGCTGGTCTCCTTCCTGCGCGGCATGGGCCGCCGCTTCGCCGAACACGGGCCGTTCGACCACGACTACGACGTGCCCTACACCACGGTGCACACCGGGGTGATGGAGGGCGGCACGGCCCGCAACATCGTCCCCTCCGACGCCTCCTTCGAGTTCGAGATCCGGCATCTGGCCGATCACCCCGTGGCCCCGATGCTGAAGGAACTGCGCGACTTCGCGAAGACCCTGGAACCGGAGATGCGCGCCGTCCGTCATGATGCCGGATTCTCCTGGGAAACGCTGTCGGACAGCCCGGCGCTGGACACCCCGCCGGACTCGGAGGAAGTGACGCTGGTGAAGAACCTCGCGGAGCAGAACAGCCACGGCAAGGTGGCCTTCGGCACGGAGGGCGCGCTGTTCACCAGCATCGCCAACATCCCCGCGGTGGTCTGCGGCCCCGGCGACATCGAGCAGGCCCACAAGCCCGACGAGTATGTGGAGCTGAGCGAACTCGCCCGCGCCGAGCGTTTCCTGCACCGGCTGAAGGACGCGGCGCAGAAGGGCCTGTAACCAAAGGGCCTGTAACGCAGAAGGGCCGGAGCGTCGCCGCTCCGGCCCCCTATTCAAACGTCCGTCAGACCGTTGCGCTTCGCCGGTCAGTGGACCTCCACACTGACGATGGCCGGCAGGGTGCGCAGGAAGTTCACACCCGTGTCGGTCGCCTCGACGACAAGGTGACCGCAGCGGTCGTGCCCGCGCAGGCGGGCCTCCGCGCCCATGCCGGCGGTGCGGAGCACCTCCGACAGGTCGGACACCGCGGTGCGGACCCAGGCCCTATGCTCGGCCATGCTTTTGTACGCTGTTGCTTCCGACTGATTCAGGGTGACGGTAAAGGTGTGCAGCTCGATGGTCATAAGAGCTCCGGAATGAACCGATTGTTCTGGGACAAGCTCAGTTTTTGACGCTGTTCGAGCATCCGCTCCGCCCCAACCGGACGGCGTATCGAGAACAAGGCTGGAAAGGGACGTGCGGACACTTGCCGGTTGGCGGATAAAGCCGGGGATCAGCCGATCGGCGAAAAGGGTCCCTTTCGATTTGGGGAGCAAACAAACCGTAGTGTAACCGAACCGCGCGTCCGGCGCCTGTGATATCGTTGGAACGCTGCCCTGCGCAGGACGCTCCCGCGATTCAATATCGAGAATGCATCTCATTCTTAAGCCTCAATCCGGTCCCGTTCCCCTATGCCTCCCGGCTTGTGACGATCCGACACAGCCTTGAAGCGTGGGAACACGCTGCACACTCCCGTCGCCCATCAGCCGCGCATCGCTTCAACCGAGGGTGTCCATGACCGGCCTGTTCGCGTTCGACCTCGTTCCCTTCGACCCGCACACCGCCCCGCCGGAGCTGTGGGCGGAACGGCATGTTTTCCGCCGGGCGCGGCACGCGCAGTCCGGCGCGGACGCACCCCCGCCCTCCGACGCCTGGTTCGAAGCGACCGAACGCCAGCCGAGCGCCTTCGGGCGCAACGTCTGTTGGGTGGCGCGGACGGAGGGCCGGATCGTCGGCATCGTCTATGCCTTCCTGCCCAACCCGGACCAGCCGGACATCCAGGCGGCGCTGCACCACCTGCACGCGGACGGTTTCGTGCTGAAGGAATGGCGGCGCCGCGGAATCGGCCGGCGGCTGCTGGCGGAAATCCACGGCCTGATGACCACCCAAGGGAAGACCGTGCTGACCCTGGTCACCGACAACGCGGACGGCCACGCCTTCCTGCGCGCCATCGGGGCCGACGAACGGTTGCGGTCGGTGGACAGCCGGCTGGCGCTCGGCGCCGTCGATTGGGCGATGGTGGAGGCATGGCACGCGGCGATGCACCGCGCGGTTCCCGGCCTGACGGAAACCATCCATGCCGGCGAGGTCCCGGACGCGGAGTTCGAAGCGACCCTGCCGCTGCACAACGCCCTGCTTCCCGACCTGCCGCGTGACCGGCTGGACCAGCCGCTGGTCCCGGTGACCATGGCGATGGCCATGGAATGGAAAAGCCAGATCCGGTTCCAGAAGGTGGAACAGCACATGGTCGTGCTGCGCGACCCCGACGGGTCGGTGGCCGGCTTCAGCGATGTGGTCTGGCACCCGGACGTGACGGACCGCGTCTGGCAGGGCGTCACCGGTGTGCGCCGCGACCGGCGCGGGCTGGGGGTGGGCAAGGGGCTGAAGGCCGCCCTGCTGCGGCACGTCCGCTCCGCCCTGCCCTCCGTCGGGCTGATGATCACCCGCAACGCGGCGACCAACGGGCCGATGCTGGCGATCAACCAGCGCCTCGGCTACGCGGAGCACAAGCAGCTCGGAACCTACCAGATCGGCGTCGGGGATCTGGGCGCGGCCCTGGCCGGCTGACGCCCTTTCCTGTGCGGCAAAAACGCCCGCTTCGCCGGCGGGCGCTTTTCCCCTTTCGTCCGGATAACTGATATATTAATATATCCGTTATCATCCCGGCCCAAGGGGGCAACCCACGCCATGACGCCTTATGCCGACCTCCGGCGCGAGGATTTCCGCGCCACCATCGACGGCACGCCGACCGACCTGTTCACCCTGCGCAACCGCCGGGGGATGGCCGTCCGCATCACCAATTACGGCTGCAAGATCGTCCAGATCCTGGCGCCCGACCGCGACGGCGCGCTCGGCGACGTGGTGCAGGGCTATGAGACGCTGGAGCGGACGATGGCCGGCCAGCCCTCCATGGGCTCCTTCATCGGGCGCTATTGCGGGCGCATCGGCGGCGGGCGCTTCACGCTGGACGGGGTGGAACACCGCACCGCCGTCAACGCGCCGCCGAACACGCTGCACGGCGGCCAGCGCGGCTCCCGATTCCGCACTTTCGCCGCGCGGCAACCGGACGAAACGAGCCTGGAACTGACCCACGTCTTCCAGGATGGGGAGGAGGGCTTCCCCGGCACCCTGCCGGTCCGGCTGGTCTATGCGCTGGACGAGGACAACGCGCTGACCATCGCCTGGACCGCGGTGGCGGCGGACAAGGCGACGGTGGCGAACTTCACCGACCATACCTTCTTCAATCTGTCGGGCGACGCCGGATCCTCCATCCTCGACCATGTGGCGACGGTCAACGGCAGCCGCTATCTGGCGCTGGACGCCACGGCGGTCCCCACGGGGGAACTGGTGGACGTGACCGGGACGCCCTTCGACTTCCGCAGCCCCGCCGCCTTCGGCGCGCGGATCGGCGACGGCCACCCGATGCTGGCGCTCGGCAAGGGCTACGACCTGCATTACGCGGTGGACAAGCCGGCGGGTGCGCTGGGGCTGCACGCCCGCGTGGTCCATCCGGGCAGCGGGCGGGTGCTGGAGGTTTTCTCCACGGAACCGGGCGTGCAGGTCTACACCGGCAATTTCCTCGACGGGCAGATGCCGCGCGACCTGGGCAAGGGCGGCACGCTCTACACCCGGCACAGCGCCTTCTGCCTGGAGCCGTCGCATTTCCCGAACGCCGTCAACATCCCGTCCTTCCCCTCCACCGCGCTGGCCCCCGGCCAGTGGTACGCGGGCCGGATCGTCTACCGCTTCGGCGTCGCCTGATCCGTCATTCCGGAATCGCTCGTCAAAGGACTCCCGTCATGCCTCATCTCACCCGTGAAACGCTCGCCGCCGGCGCCTTCGACGTGGCCCACACGGCGGGCGCCCCGCGGCTGCCCGTCACCGTTCTCCAGATCGGCGACGGGAACTTCCTGCGCGGCTTCGTCGATTGGATGGTGGACGTCGCCAACGGCGCCGGGCTGATGAACGCCGGGGTCGCCGTGGCGCAACCGCTGGACCAGGGCGTCGCCGGCCTGCTGACGGCGCAGGACGGGCTCTACACCGTCCTGCTGCGCGGCATCGAGCAGGGGCGGGAGGTGGAGTCCCGCCGGGTGGTCAGCTGCGTGTCCGACGCGCTGAACCCCTACGCCGACTGGGACCGCATGCTGGCCCACGCCACCGCCCCGGCGCTGCGCTTCCTGGTGTCCAACACGACGGAGGCGGGCATCGCCGACCTGGAGGAGCCCTACACCCCTGGTGTCTGCCAGCACAGCTTCCCGGCCAAGGTCGCGGCCCTGCTGCACGCCCGCTTCACGGCGCTGGGCGGCACCCCGGAGAGCGGTCTGGTCCTGCTGCCCTGCGAGCTGATCGAGGCCAACGGCGCCAACCTGAAGCGCATCGTCCTGGCGCACGCGAAGCGCTGGGGCCTGGAGTCCGGCTTCGCCGCCTGGGTGGAGGCGCACAACCACTTCCTGAACACGCTGGTGGACCGCATCGTCCCCGGCTACCCGCGCGACGAGGCCGCGGATCTGGCTGCCAAGTGGGGCTACGAGGACCCGCTGGCGGTGGCCGGCGAGCCGTTCCACGTCTGGGTCATCGAAGGCCCGGCGGCTCTCGCCGAGGAATTCCCGCTGCACAAGGCCGGGCTGAACGTGGTCTGGACCGAGGACCTGAAGCCCTACCGCACGCGCAAGGTGCGCATTTTGAACGGCGCCCACACCGCCAGCGCGCTCGCCGCCTTCCTGGCCGGGCTGGACACGGTGAAGGGCATGATGGACGACGCCACCCTGTCCGCCTACCTGACCATGGTGATGTTCGGGGAGATCGTGCCCTTCGTGCCGCTGCCGGAAGCGGAGCGCCAGGACTACGCCCGCACCATCATGGAGCGCTTCGGCAATCCCTACATCCGGCACGAGCTGATCGCCATCTCGCTGAACTCGGTGTCGAAATGGCAGGTGCGCGTCCTGCCCAGCCTGAAGGACCACGCCGCCGCCCATGGCGAGGCGCCGGACGGCCTGTCCTTCTCGCTGGCGGCGCTTCTGCGCTTCTACAAGGGCACGCCGGCGGCGGACGGCGCCTGCACCGGCAGCCGGGGCGCCGGTCCCTACCCGATCCGCGACGACGCGGCGGTGCTGACGGCGCTGTCCGGAGCCTGGGCCGCGCATGGCGACGACCCGGCGGCGCTGGTGGCCGCCCTGTTGTCCGACGCCGCCCTGTGGGGTGAGGATCTGACCCGCATCCCGGCGCTGGCCCAGCGCACCGCCGCCCATCTGGCGGCCATCGAGGCACGCGGCGTGCGCGGCGCCCTGGAAGCGCTGGTGGGCTGAGGGTCGGGGCCTTGCGGGTTGCCGCCCTCTTCCCGCCGGGGAGAAGGCGGCCCCTTACGGGCCGCCGGCCACGCTCCAGGGGTCGGGCGCAGTGACTTCATAGGGCTGGGCGACGCCGCCCATCGACAGCGCGTGCACCGAATTGCTGGTGAAGCCGCAGACCTCCGCCGGCTTCACGTCGGCGCCGGGCCGGAAGGCGTAGGGGCGTGGGGCGTCGCGCGACACGGTGGTGCCCTTGGTGCGCACGGTCAGGCCGTGGCCCGCCGGAACGCTCTGCTCCACCCAGATCCACAGGACGCGCGGGTCCTCCCGGAAACGGGCCAGCAGGGTGGACAGCGCCTCCGTGCAGGCGGCGTGGTCGAGCTGGTGGGCGCCATGGTCCACGATGGCAGTGGCCGGCCCGGAGGACGCCGCGTCCGCCGGTTGCCACGTCACCGCCATCAGGCCGGACAGCGCCACGCCCGCGATGGACGTTCCCCAGAGGACCCCGGATTCGAACCAGGAATCGCCGTGACGGCTGGACTGATCGCGCATGGTGATTCCTCGAAAAAACTCAACCGCTGCCATGTACGCCTGTTTGCCACGGGCGCCTGCCCATGGGTTTGATCCAGGACAAGCGCCGTGCAGGTCCGCCCGGCACCGAGAATTATTGTGCACTGCAACATCAGCCCGTTCAACATCCGCCGCAAGCATGACAGGGATGATTCCGCGCGCTTTCAGCCCGCGGGGCGATGAACGCGGCAATTTGCCGCTGCTTCGTGGCCGCTGCTTCGTGCAAGACCGTCGGCAGGAGCGCCGCCGGCCGTCCGGTTTCAGGAACCGTCAGGCTCCAGGACAACGGGCCGGGCGGCGCCATGGTTCCCCGCCGCCCAACACCGCCGTCCAGTCCGCCACCGTTCAGTCCGCCACCGTTCAGTCCAGCGTCCAGCGGCTCATTTGGGGGAAGGACGGCAGGCTGTTCTGCCCGACATGGGCGAACATCCCGGAAAACCCGGTCATCCCGGCCTGGGCGAGCGCCAGCGGGCCGATGTGCGTCCCCTGCTCCAGCCAAGCCAGCATCGGGTGCGTCCCTTCATACTGGTCGTATTTGTAGGAACCGGGGAAGAACAGGCAGTCCATCGGCAGGTTCAGATGCTGGACGACGGCGTAGGACCACGCCTGGGACATGAACTCGCCCTGCCGGGCCGCCATGGTGAGGATCGGGTCGGGGCTTCCGTCCGGCGCGGTTTCATCCCGCAGCAGGATTTCGATGTCCTCCTGCAAATCCGTCCCGAGGTGGGACCAGAAGCGGCGCGGGACGACGATCATGTGCCCGGCCTCGTGCAGCAGGTCGCCCGGCCCGAGCAGCGTATCGGGATCGACATGGATCACCCCGCCATGGATGTTCACCCCCGGCAGAAAGCCGCCATGGGCCTTCTCGCCATAGTCGATCTCCATACCGATGCCACGCAGGAAGCCGATGATGGGCTCCAGCGCCTCCGGGTGATACATCCGCCTTCTCCCTTCGCTTGAAAAGCGGGGCACATATTCGCGTAAAGACGCCGGACGGGCAACACATACTCCATTACGTCCCACCCAAGCCGCCGCGGCCCGTCGCAGGGCGCCCGGATGCGCATGGCGGCCCCGCCGCCCGCGCGCTATGGTGCGTCCCGCGGCCACCGGACCGGCAAGAGTCCGGGCCGCGCAATGAATTCGGAAGGGACGAGCATGAGTGACGACACCCCCAGCCGCCGCGCCGCCGCGGCCTTCGCGCAGACCGCCGACGCCGCGACGCCGGTCGCCTTCGGCGATCTGGTGGCGCTTCTGGAGCGCATCTTCCTGCGCCACGGCACGTCGGAGCGCGTGGCGGCCGTCCTGGCGGAAAACTGCGCGTCGTGCGAGCGCGACGGTTCCACCAGCCACGGCGTGTTCCGCATTCCCGGCTATGTCGGTTCGCTGAAGAGCGGCTGGGTGGATGGGCGGGCCGAACCCACGGTGGAGGAGGCCGGCCCCGTCTTCCTGCGCGTCGATGCCGCCAACGGCTTCGCCCAGCCCGCCTTCCTGGCCGCCCGCGGGCGGTTCGTGGAGATGGTGCGCGACAGCGGCGTGGCCGTCATGGCGATCCGCAACTCCCACCATTTCAGCTCGCTCTGGCCGGATGTGGAGCCCTTCGCGCGGGAGGGGCTGGTCGCCCTGTCCTTCGTCAACAGCTTCGCCTGCGTCGTGCCGCCGGGCGGCAGGACCGCCGTCTACGGCACCAACCCGATGGCCTTCGCCACCCCGGTCGCCGGCGGCGACCCGATGGTGTTCGATCAGGCGGCCAGTTCCATGGCAAACGGCGACGTGCGCATCGCCGCGCGCGAGGGGCACGTCCTTCCCCCCGGCTCCGGCGTGGACCGTGACGGCAGGCCCACCACCGACCCGAGGGCCGTTCTCGACGGCGGCGCCCTGCTGCCCTTCGGCGGCCACAAGGGCGGTTCCATCGCCTTCATGATCGAGGTGCTGGCGGCGGCGCTGACCGGCGGCAAATACTCGCGCGAGGTGGACTGGTCCGCCCATCCCGGCGCCGAGACGCCCTGCACCGGCCAGCTTTTCATCGTCATCGACCCGGAGCGCGGCGGCACGGGCGCCTTCGCCGAGCGCGTCGCCGGGCTGATCGGGACCGTGAAGGACGCCGGGCAGGACCGCATGCCGGGCGAGCGCCGCTACGCCCGCCGCGCCCGCACCCTGCGCGACGGCGTCCCGCTGGCCCCCGCCCGCCTGGCCGAGCTGCGCGCCCTGGCCGGCGACGCCTGACGCCCTTCCCTTCCTCCGTTGGGTCACGCCATGACGATCCCCACCATCGCCGCCCTGTCCCGCCAACTCGACAAGGGCGCCACCACCAGCCGCGCGCTCGTCGACTCCGCCCTCGCCGCCATCGAGGCCGGGGGTGAGGAGGCGCGGAAGACCTACACCGCCCTGCACGCCGAACCGGCCCGCGCGGCGGCGGACGCCCAGGACCTGCTGCGCCGGGCCGGGCCGCGCCCCTCGCCGCTGGCCGGGCTGCCGATCTCGGTCAAGGATCTGTTCGACGAGGCCGGGCACACCACGCGGGCCGGGTCGCGGGCGCTGGAGGGGGGCGCCCCCGCGGCCCCC
>NZ_JAUJFI010000059.1 GCF_030849505.1 Azospirillum isscasi
TCAGCGCGACCTCGGCGGACACCTTCGGCACCAAGCATGCGGCGAAGATCTACGGCGTGCTGTACTGCGCCAAGGGCGTCGCGGCCCTCCTGGTCCCGCTGGGCAACCTGCTGATGGAGGCCACCGGCACCTGGGCGACCGTGCTCTACATCTGCGCCACCATGGACCTCATCGCGGCCTTCTGCGCCATCGCGGTCCTGCGGCCCATGCTGCGCAAGCACCATGCCCGCAACGCCGAACTCGCCGCCCAGCAGGGCGCGGGTGGGCTGGCGGTGCAGACCGGTCACTGAGCGGCACGTCACAGACAGCTCGTTTCCCGGATGGAGGCCGCCGCGCGCACCCCGCGCGGCGGCCTTTCTCATTCCAGGAAGAAGGGGCGGTTGTGGCCCTCGCCGGACTGGTTGAACCGCTCCGACGACCAGAGGCCGTCCGGCTCCTCGTCCTGCCCGACGTCCGAACCCTCGTCGTTCCGCAGCATCAGCGTCAGCGCGTGGCCCATCAGGCCGGCCAGGGCGACGAAGGCGATCGTCTGGGGATCGATCATGGGACGGACTCCGGAAAAGGTCGGGGGGACGTTTGTTATGTTGTGGTGCAGCATAGCGGCTCCGCTCAGGCTGCGCAATAGAATTTTGTATACCAGATAACGGATACCAAGAATGCCGGATTTTCATCGGGCGCTCCCGATTTCCGGTGAATCGGCGTTGACGTGGGTGGGGCGGATCGTTCAGCATGACGACGTTCCAAGGGGAGCCCCATAGCACGGGGCTGAGATGATGCCGTAAGGCGCCGAACCCTTTGAACCTGATCCGGGTCGTACCGGCGTAGGGACAGGAACAAACGGGCCAAGGTCGCGCGCACTCCCCGTATGGGAACCGCTCCTGTCGTCCGTTCTGCCGCTCCGTCACACCCGGATCTCCAACGATCCTATGTGCGATGGAGATCCAAGCAGATGCCCGATTCTCTTCCCCCCGCCCCGAAGGGCGCCCCGCCGTCCGGCGATTTCTCGGTGACGACCGGCCCGCTGCCGTCGTCCGGCAAGGTTTACGTGGCCGGGGAGCGTTTCCCCGACCTGCGCGTGGCCATGCGCGACATCCATGTCGGCGGCGGGGAGCCGCCGGTGCGGGTCTACGACACTTCCGGTCCCTACAGCGATCCCGCCGTGCAGACCGACATCCGCCGCGGCCTGCCGGAGCTGCGCCGCGCCTGGATCGAGGCGCGCGGCGACGTGGAGGCCTATGAGGGCCGCGCGGTCCGTCCGGAGGACGACGGGCTGCGCGCCGGGGAGACCCGCGCCGTTCCCGTCTTCGACCGCGCCGGGCGCCGTCCGCTGCGCGGCAAGCCGGGCCGGGCGGTCACGCAGATGGCCTACGCCCGCGCCGGCATCGTCACGCCGGAGATGGAATACGTCGCCGTCCGCGAGAATCTGGGCCGGAAGCGCTTGGCCGAGGCGGCGGCGCGGGACGGCCACGACTTCGGCGCCTCCATCCCCGACCATGTGACCCCGGAGTTCGTCCGCGACGAGGTGGCGCGCGGGCGGGCGATCATCGCGGCCAACATCAACCACCCCGAATCGGAGCCGATGATCATCGGCCGCAACTTCCTCACAAAGATCAACGCGAACATCGGCAACTCCGCCGTCGCGTCCTCGGTGGGGGAGGAGGTGGACAAGATGGTCTGGTCGATCCGCTGGGGCGCCGACACCGTCATGGATCTGTCCACGGGCCGCAACATCCACACCACCCGCGAATGGATCCTGCGCAACAGCCCGGTCCCCATCGGCACCGTGCCGATCTATCAGGCGCTGGAGAAGGTCAACGGCAAGGCCGAGGATCTGACCTGGGAGATCTTCCGCGACACGCTGATCGAGCAGGCGGAGCAGGGGGTGGACTATTTCACCATCCACGCCGGCATCCGTCTGGCGCACATCCCGCTGACCGCCAAGCGCACCACCGGCATCGTGTCGCGCGGCGGCTCGATCATGGCGAAATGGTGCCTGTCGCATCACCGCGAGAGCTTCCTCTACGAGCGGTTCGAGGAGATCTGCGAGATCATGAAGGCGTACGACGTCGCCTTCTCGCTGGGCGACGGGCTGCGTCCGGGCTCCATCGCCGACGCCAACGACGCCGCCCAGTTCGCGGAGCTGGAGACTCTGGGCGAGCTGACCAAGATCGCCTGGAAGCACGACGTGCAGGTGATGATCGAAGGGCCGGGCCATGTGCCCATGCACAAGATCAAGGCCAACGTGGACAAGCAGCTCGCGCTCTGCGGGGAAGCGCCCTTCTACACGCTGGGGCCGCTGACCACGGACATCGCTCCGGGCTACGACCACATCACCAGCGCCATCGGCGCCGCCATGATCGGCTGGTTCGGCACGGCGATGCTCTGCTACGTCACGCCGAAGGAGCATCTGGGCCTGCCGGACCGCGACGACGTGAAGGTGGGGGTGGTCACCTACAAGATCGCCGCCCACGCCGCCGACCTCGCCAAGGGCCATCCCGGCGCCCAGGAGCGGGACGACGCCCTGTCGCGCGCCCGCTTCGAGTTCCGCTGGCGCGACCAGTTCCACCTGTCGCTGGACCCGGAGACGGCGGAGCGCTTCCATGACCAGACCCTGCCGGCGGAGGGGGCCAAGGTCGCGCATTTCTGCTCGATGTGCGGGCCGAAGTTCTGCTCGATGAAGATCACGCAGGAGGTGCGGGACTACGCCAACTCCGGCATGGCCGAGATGTCGGAGAGCTTCCGCGCCAAGGGCGGGGAAATCTATCTGGAGGAGGGGCAGGCGGCGGAGTAACGCCCGAATCGAAAAGGGGACGCCCTTGCGGGCGCCCCCTCGCTTCGGCTCCTTCCCCGGCGGGGGGAGGGGAAGAGAGCGTCAGGACGTGGCCGTCACGCTCCGCCCGCTGTGCGTGCCCAGCGACTCCGCTGCCATGCGGGTCCGCATCGGGCGCAGCACGAACAGGGCGAGCACGGCGGCCAGGGCGTTGACCCCGGCGGCCACCAGGAAGACCGCGTGCCAGCTTCCCGTTGCGTCGGCGATGATGTTGGCGAACGGGATCAGCAGGGCCGCCGTGCCCTTGGCGGTGTAGAGCAGGCCGGCGTTGCTCGCCGCGTACTTCGATCCGAAGGTGTCGGCGCAGCAGGCCGGGAACAGGCTGTAGATCTCGCCCCAGGCGAAGAAGACCAGCCCGGTCAGCAGGACGAAGGCCACCGGGTCGCGGCCATAGAGGCTGAGCGCGACGATGCCCACCGCCTCGATCGCGAAGGCGATGAACATGGTGTTCTCGCGCCCGATGTGGTCGGACACCCAGCCGAAGAAGGGGCGCGTCAGCCCGTTCAGCACCCGGTCGATCGACAAGGCGAAGGTCAGGGCAGGCAGCGTCAGGCCGAGAATGCTGACCGGCGCGTGGGCCAGCCCGAAATCCTGCGCGATGGGGCCGAGCTGCGCCGTCGCCATCAGCCCGCCGCCGGCCACCATCACGAACATGGCGTACATGACCCAGAAGACCGGGGTGCGCACCATCTGGTTCGGCGTGTACTGCCGTTGCGCGGGCGGGGCGGCGAAACCGCCGCGGGCGAGCGGAGCGGAGGGCGGGGCGACCAGCAGCCAGGCGAGCGCGAAGACCACCAGCCCCTGGCCCAGCCCGAAGGCCAGGAAGGTGGCCTCGTATCCCGAGGTCTCGATCATCGTGGCGATGGGCACCACCGTCAGGGCGGAGCCGGCGCCGAAGCCCGCCGCGGTGATCCCGGCGGCCAGCCCGCGCCGGTCGGGGAACCATTTCAGCGCGTTGCCCACGCAGGTGCCATAGACCGCCCCCGCCCCGATGCCGCCGATGGCCGCCGCGACGTAGAGCAGCAGCAACGAATCCGCCATCGCGTTCAAGGCCCAGGAAGCGGCGCAGAGCACGGAGCCGAACAGCACGACGACCCGCGGGCCGAAGCGGTCCACGAACCAGCCCTCCACGGGCACCAGCCATGTTTCGGTGATGATGAAGATGGTGAAGGCCACCTGGATGGCCGCACGGCCCCAGCCGTGCTTGTCGTCGATGGGTTCGACGAAGAGGGTCCAGCCATACTGTAGATTGGCGATCATCGACATGCAGATGACGCCGGCAAGCAACTGCATCCAACGCCCGCCCCACGGCGAAGCGCTTCCCGCACCGGTTTGGCGCATATGGTCTCCTCCCGGATGGTCCGCTTTCTCGTTCTTGTCCTGGCGCGTGCGGGGTGCGTTCGAGGCCCGGCCGCTTCGCTTTATCCTTCGAACGGGGCAATCCGGCCGCGTGCCATTGGCATGCCAGACGCCATATTCGTGATGCCTTGACGGTGAGTGTGGCGGAAAATCCGTGGAGTCAGCAACCTGTTTCGGCGGACAGGTGCCGTTTAGGCCATCAGTGATATATCAGGATGACCCAAACGGCACCCGCTACCTACAGGATCAGCACCGCGCGGAAATCGTTGACGTTGGTCAGGGTCGGCCCGGTCACCAGAAGGTCGCCGAGCGCGCTGAAGAAGCTGTAGCCGTCGTTGTCGGCCAGCCGCTCCTTGGCGTTGACGCCCGCGGCGGCGGCGCGGGCCAGCGTGTCGGGGGCGAGCAGGGCGCCCGCGTTGTCCTCCGTCCCGTCGATGCCGTCGGTGTCGGCGGCCAGCGCGTGCACGCCCGCCATCCCGTCCAGCGCCACGGTCAGCGCCAGCAGGAATTCGGCGTTGCGCCCGCCGCGGCCCTTGCCGCGAACGGTGACCGTGGTCTCGCCGCCGGACAGCAGGACGCAGGGCTTGGCCGCGGGCTGGTCGTGTTCCACGATCTGGCGGGCGATGCCGGCATGGACCAGCGCCACCTCGCGGGACTCGCCCTCCAGCGCGTTGCCCAGGATCACCGGGGTGACGCCGGCCTTGCGGGCGACCTCCGCCGCGCGCTCCAGGGCCATCTGCGGGGTGGCGACCAGGATCGTGCTGACGCGCTCCAGCCGCGGGTCGCCGGGCTTCGGGCTCTCGTCGCGCCCGGCCAGCAGATGGTCCATGACCGGCTGCGGCGGGGTGATGCCGTACTTGTCCAGCACGGCCAGGGCGTCGGCGTAGCTGGTCGGGTCCGGCACGGTGGGGCCGGAGGCGATTACCGACAGGTCGTCGCCCGGCACGTCGGAGATGACCAGCGAGACCACACGCGCCCTGGTCGCCGCGGCCAGCCGCCCGCCCTTGATGGCGGACAGGTGCTTGCGCACGCAGTTCATCTCCGTGATGTTCGCGCCGGAGCGGAGCAGCGCCTTGGACACCGCCTGCTTGTCGGCCATGGAGATGCCGGGGGCGGGCAGGGCCAGCAGGGCGGAGCCGCCACCGGAAATCAGGCAGAGCATCAGGTCGTCGGGGCCGAGCGAGGCGGCGATGTCCAGGATGCGCTTTGCCCCCTGCTGCCCGGCCTCGTCGGGGACGGGATGCGACGCCTCGACCACCTCGATCCGCTCGCAGGGCACGTTGTGGCCGTAGCGGGTGACGACCAGCCCGGACAGCGGGCCTTTCCAATGGTCCTCCACCGCCTTCGCCATGGAGGCCGCGGCCTTGCCGGCGCCGACGACGACCGTCCGGCCCTTCGGCGGTTCCGGAAGATGCGGCGGCACGCACAGCGCCGGCTGCGCCGAGGCGACGGCGGCGCGGAACATGTCGGTCAGAAGCGCGCGGGGATCGGTGGTCGTCATGGTTCGGTCTGGTCCCTTCCCTGAGCCGCGCCGTTGGTCGGCGCCGGTCCTCATGTCCTGGGAATGCTAACGGTTTTGGCGCAGGGGGCAATGGGGTGGGCGCCTACTCCATACCCCCTCTCACCAGCGGGGAGAGGGGGTATGGAAAGCCCTCACTCCGCGGGTTCGGTCACGCGGTGGTTCTGGCCGATCTCGTGGTTGGCGAGCAGTTCCAGCGCGCGGACCATGCCGGAATGGTCCCACGCCTTGCCGCCCTGGGCGGCGCAGGCGTTGAACAGCTCCTGGCAGGTCGCCGTGTTCGGCAGCGACACGCCCAGCGCCCGGGCGCCGGACAGAGCGAGGTTCAGGTCCTTCTGGTGCAGTTCGATGCGGAAGCCCGGATCGAAGGTGCGCTTCACCATGCGCTCGCCATGCACCTCCAGGATGCGGGAGGAGGCGAAGCCGCCCATCAGGGCCTGACGGACCTTCGCCGGGTCGGCGCCGGCCTTGGACGCGAACAGCAGCGCCTCGCCCACCGCCTCGATGGTCAAGGCGACGACGATCTGGTTGGCGACCTTCGTCGTCTGGCCGTCGCCGTTGCCGCCGACCAGCGTGATGTTCTTGCCCATCTTTTCGAACAGCGGCTTCACCGTCTCGAACGCCTTCTCCGGCCCGCCGACCATGATGGTCAGCGAGGCGGCCTTGGCCCCGACCTCGCCGCCCGACACCGGGGCGTCGAGATAATCGCAGCCGAGTTCGTTGATGCGCTGGGCGAAAGCCTTCGTCTCGATCGGGGAGATCGAGGACATGTCCACAACGATCTTGCCGGCGGACAGGCCCTCGGCGACGCCGTTCGGGCCGAACAGGGCGGCCTGCACATGGGGCGTGTCGGGGACCATGGTGAAGACGATGTCGGCCTTCTGCGCCACCTCGCGGCTGGAACCGCAGGCGGTGGCGCCCTTGGCGAGCAGGTCTTCCGGGGCCGGGTTGATGTCGTAGACGAACAGGGTGTGGCCGGCGTCGGCCAGATGACCGGCCATGGGGCGGCCCATGATGCCGAGACCGATGAATCCAACGTTCATGGCTTGTGTCCTCAAATTGGGTCGGGCGTTCGAATCAGGCGGCGACGGTTTCGCCGGGGGTGGCGGCGCGCAGCCAGCCCAGCCCTTCGCTGGTCCCCTTGGCCGGCTTGTACTCGCAGCCGACCCAGCCGCCGTAGCCGAGCCGGTCGAGCGCCGCGAAGACGAAGGGGTAATTGATCTCGCCGGTGCCGGGCTCGTTGCGGCCCGGATTGTCGGCGATCTGGACATGCGCGATCTTCGGCAGCAGGCGCTGGATGGTTGGGACGAGGTCGCCCTCCATGATCTGCATGTGGTAGACGTCGTATTGGATGAAGAGGTTGTCGGAGCCGACGGCTTCCAGAATCCGTTCCGCCTGGGCGGTGTTGGTCAGGTAGAAGCCCGGAATGTCGCGGGTGTTGATCGGCTCGATCAGGAAGCGGATGCCGGCCTCCTTCAGCGCCTTGGCGGCGAAGGACAGGTTGTCCAAGAAAGTGCGCTCCAGCGCGTCCGCCGCCACGCCCGCCGGGGCCTTGCCGGCGAGGCAGTTGATCTGCTTGCAGCCCAGCGCCGTGGCGTACTCGATGGCGCGGCCCACCCCGTCCTGGAACTCGCCCACGCGGTCCGGCAGAACGGCGATGCCGCGCTCGCCCGCGTCCCAGTCGCCCGCCGGCAGGTTGTGCAGGACCTGCGTCAGCCGGTTGGCGGCCAGCCGCTCGGCCAGCGCCTCCTTCTCGAAGGGGTAGGGGAACAGATACTCGACCCCGGTGAAGCCGTCCCTGGCCGCCGCGGCGAAGCGGTCGAGGAAGGGCAGCTCGTTGTAGAGCATCGTCAGGTTGGCGGCGAACTTGGGCATGTCTCTCTCCCGGATGTTCGTGTCGGGTTTGGCCGTTGGCGTCAGGATCGGAGGGCGGTGGCGGAGGCGTCAACGCGGGGGTGACGCTTTTTCACCCTGCGGAACTGTGGATCTGGTGAGGCCGTTTGCCCCCTCCCTGACCCTCCCCTGCGGAGCGGGGGAGGGGGGGCCCACGAAGTGGGGAGGGGGGCACGCCGTGCGCCGATCAGACCCGAACCAGTTCCGGCTCGTCCGCGGGCACGTCCAGCACCTCCTCGAACTCGGTGATGTTGTTGATCTCCGTGCCCATGGCGATGTTGGTGACGCGCTCCAGGATGACTTCCACGACCACCGGGACCTGGAACTCGTCCATCCAGGCTTGCGCCTGCGCGAAGGCGGATTGCAGGTTGTCCGGGTCGGTGACGCGGATGGCCTTGCAGCCCAGCCCTTCGGCCACCGCGACGTGGTCCACGCCGTAGACGCCGATTTCCGGGGCGTTGATGTTCTCGAAGGAGAGCTGGACCTGGAAGTCCATCTGGAAGGCGCGCTGCGCCTGCCGGATCAGCCCGAGATAGCTGTTGTTCACCAGGACGTGGATGTAGGGCAGCTTGAACTGCGCGCCCACCGCCAGCTCCTCGATCAGGAACTGGAAGTCGTAGTCGCCGGACAGCGCCACGATCTTGCGCTTGGGGTCGGCCACCCGCACGCCCAGCGCCGCCGGCAGCGTCCAGCCGAGCGGGCCGGCCTGGCCGCAGTTGATCCAATGGCGCGGCTTGTAAACGTGCAGGAACTGCGCGCCGGCGATCTGCGACAGGCCGATGGTCGAGACGTAGCAGACGTCCTCGCCGAAGGCGCTGTTCATCTCCTGGTAGACGCGCTGCGGCTTGATCGGCACGTTGGCGAAGTCGGACTTGCGCAGCATGGAGCGCTTGCGGATCTGGCAGGTCTTCACCCACTCCGACCAGTCGCGCAGCTTGCCGGCGGCTTTCCACTCCCGCGCCACCTCGATGAAGAGGTCGAGCGCCGCCCCGGCGTCGGACACGATGCCCAGGTCCGGCGCGAAGACGCGGCCGATCTGGGTCGGTTCGATGTCCACATGCACGAACTTGCGGCCCTTGGTGTAGACGTCCACCGAACCGGTGTGGCGGTTGGCCCAGCGGTTGCCGATGCCCAGCACGAAGTCGGACGCCAGCATGGCCGCGTTGCCGTAGCGGTGGGCGGTCTGGAGACCGACCATGCCGGCCATCAGCGGGTGGTCGTCCGGAATGGCGCCCCAGCCCATCAGGGTCGGGATGACCGGCAGGCCGGCGATCTCGGCGAACTCGACCAGACGGTCGCTGGCGTCGGCGTTGATGATGCCGCCGCCGGCCACCAGCAGCGGACGCTCCGCCGCGTTCAGCATGGCCAGCGCCTTCTCCACCTGGGCGCGGGTCGCCGCCGGCTTGTAGGTGGGCAGGGGCTGGTAGGCGTCGGGATCGAACTCGATCTCGGCCATCTGCACGTCGATCGGCAGGTCGAGCAGAACCGGGCCGGGCCGGCCGGAGCGCATCAGGTGGAACGCCTGCTGGAAGGCGTAGGGGACCTGCCCCGGCTCCAGCACGGTGACCGCCCACTTGGCGACCGGCTTGGCGATGGACGGGATGTCCACGGCCTGGAAATCCTCCTTGTGCAGGCGGGCGCGCGGCGCCTGTCCGGTGATGCACAGGATCGGAATGGAGTCGGCGGAGGCCGAATAAAGGCCAGTGATCATGTCCGTGCCCGCGGGGCCGGAGGTGCCGATGCACACGCCGATGTTGCCGGCCTTGGCGCGCGTGTAGCCTTCGGCCATATGCGACGCGCCTTCGACATGGCGCGCAAGAACGTGGCCGATGCGGCCGTTGCGTTGCAGCGCCGCGTAGAACGGATTGATGGCCGCTCCGGGGACGCCAAAGCAAACGGACACGCCTTCCTTTTCCAGGACGTGCACCGCCGCTTCAATCGCCATCATCCTAGCCATGGCTTGGTCTCCTCCCTCGCGTAACGGGTCGCGGTTGCGTTGGGTTGAGCTTTCGTCAGCCGGGCGGCTATTGGCAAACCGTTGGCGAATCCTTTCCGCTTGATGGAAAACGCGCCGAACGGGGCAGTCCCTGCGGCGGGGTGTGCGATTATGCTGCGTGTGCGATTATGCTGCACTTGCACAGTCACGATGGCGCTGTCATCGTCATGGCATGATGGCGATCCCGAGTCCCCGACTGCTGGCGATCACGGACCGGCGGCAGGCGGCGCAGCCCTTGCCGGACCTTGCGGCGCGTCTGTTCGCCGGGGGGCTGCGTTGGCTGTCGCTGCGCGAAAGGGATCTGGACGAATCCCGGCAGGTGGCGCTGGCCCGCGCGCTGGTGGAGCGGGCGCGGCCCTGGGGGGCGCTGGTCACCCTGCACGGCGATCCCGGTCTGGCGCTGGCCGCCGGGACGGACGGGGTGCATCTGCCGGACGGGGCCGACGTGGCGGCGGCACGGCGGCGGCTCGGCCCCGGCGCCTTGGTCGGACTTTCGGCCCACGACGCGGAGGGGATTAGCCGCGCCGAGGCGGGCGGGGCGGATTACGTCACCCTGTCCCCCGTCTTCCCGTCGCCGAGCAAGCCGGGCTATGGCCCGCCGGTGGGGATGGAGGGGCTGAGGCAGTTGGCCGCGGGCACGTCCATCCCGGTGATCGCGCTCGGCGGGGTGGAGTCGGGTAATGTCGCGGGCTGTCTGGCTGCCGGGGCCACCGGTGCGGCGGTCATGGGCGCGCTGATGCGGGCACCGGACACTCTGTCCGATTTGCTCAAGGCCCTGAAAGGCTGAAACCCCGAAAGAAAAGGGGCGGGCGGGACCGCCCATTCCTTATCGTGGTTCTGGACTTTTCAGCGCGAAATGTGCATCTGGTATCTCAAATACGAAAGCGATGCGATTCGACGCCTTCGCACGACCGGGCCGGCGCACATCGGGGTGCGTCCGGACGGCCAGCATTGAGGAACGGTGCCGACCATGAACCCTCCGCCGATCAACGTCCAGC
The DNA here is from genome assembly GCF_030849505.1 of Azospirillum isscasi. GTDB lineage: Bacteria > Pseudomonadota > Alphaproteobacteria > Azospirillales > Azospirillaceae > Azospirillum > Azospirillum isscasi. The sequence continues at coordinate 10,596 of NZ_JAUJFI010000059.1, forward strand.
CGCTCGACACCGGAACGACCTTCCGCAGCCAGGCGTACCACGCGTTGAAGCAAGCCATCTCGCAAATGGACATCTACGACCATAACGACGAGATCCGGCTTGAGGAGCGGCAGCTCAGCGAGTTGCTGGGCGTCAGCCGGACGCCGATCCGCGAGGCGCTGACCCTGCTGGAGCAGGAGGGATTCATCCGGCTCCAGCCGCGCCGGGGCATCTTCGTCATCCGCAAGACCAAGGCCGAGATCATCGAGATGATCCAGGTCTGGGCGGCGCTGGAGAGCATGGCCGGGCGGATGGTCGCCCAGCAGGCCACCGACGAGGACATCCGCACCCTGTGGGACCTGTTCCGCAACTTCGAGATGCGGAACCCCAAGGAGCATGTCAGCGAGTATTCCGACGCCAACATCGCCTTCCACAAGAGCATCATCCGGCTCAGCGGCTCCAAGCTGATCCAGGAGATGACCGACAACCTGTTCATCCACATCCGCGCGATCCGCAAGCTGACCATCGGCCAGGACAACCGGGCGGAGCGGTCGATCCACGACCACAAGGAAATCATCAAGGCGCTGGAACGCCGCGACGTCGATCGGGCCGAACACCTGATCCGCGACCACACGCTGGGTCTGGCGGCGCACGTCGAGAAGCATTGCGACTTCCTGGAGTGATCCCGACGCCCTTCCCCGCGGAGGGAGAAGGGCGTCGGGGGATCAGGCCGGTTCGTGGACCTTGGTCTCGGCGGTGCTGTTCAGCCCGTTGGAGGTGATGGTGACCACGCGCAGGCTGTTGGTGGTGCCGGGCGTTCCGAAGGGGACGCCCGCCGTCACGATCAGGGATTGGCCGGGTGTGCCGATCCCTTCCTGGGCGGCGACGAGGCTCGCCCGTTCCACCATTTCGGCGAAACTCTCCACGTCGGCGGTCCAGACCGGGTGCACCCCCCAGGCCAGCGAGAGCAGCCGGGCCGTTTCGCGCCGGGCGCTGAGGCCCAGGATCGGCACGGTGGGCCGTTCGCGGGAGGCGCGGCGGGCGGTTGAGCCGGTGCTGGTGAAGGTGGCGATGCCGGCGGCGGAGATGGTTTCCGCGATCTGGCGCGCCGCGGCGGACAGGGCGTCCGGGGTGGTCGCCTCCGGCCGGGGGTGCTCGGAGTCCATGATGCGGCGGTAGAGGGGATCGCGCTCCACCCGGCGGATGATGCGGTCCATCATCGCCACGGCCTCCACCGGATGCTTGCCCGACGCGGATTCCGCCGACAGCATCACGGCGTCCGACCCGTCATAGACGGCGGTCGCCACGTCGGAGGCTTCGGCGCGCGTCGGCGTCGGCTCCGTGATCATGGATTCCAGCATCTGGGTGGCGACGATCACCGGCTTGCCGGCGGCGCGGCTCATGCGGATCATGCGTTTCTGAAGGCCGGGAACGTCCTCCGGCGGCAGTTCCACGCCCAGGTCGCCGCGGGCCACCATGACGGCGTCCGACAGGGCGATGATCTCCTCCAGCCGGGGCAGGGCGGCTGGCTTTTCCACCTTGGTCATGATGTGGGCGCGGTCGCCGATCAGGGCGCGTGCCTCCAGGATGTCCTCGGGCCGCTGGACGAAACTGAGGCCGATCCAGTCCACCCCCAACGTCAGGCCGAACTGGAGGTCGCTGCGGTCCTTCTCCGACAGGGCGCTGAGCGCCAGCGTGGTGCCGGGGACATTCATGCCCTTGCGGTCGGACAGGGTGCCGCCAACCAGCACCTCGGTCTCCGCATGGTCGGGGCCGCAGCTCAGCACGCGCAGGCGCATGCGCCCGTCGTTCAGCAGAAGCTCGTGGCCCGGCTCAAGGCTGGCGAAGATCTCGGGATGCGGGACGCAGACGCGGCTGCGGTCGCCCGGCGTCGGGTCGAGGTCGAGGCGGAAGCGGTCGCCGCCGGCCAGGATCACCGCCACCTCCTGGAAGGTGCCGACGCGCAGCTTCGGACCCTGAAGGTCGAGAAGCACGCCGATGGGGCGCCCGACGGTCTCCTCCACCGCGCGGATCTGGCGGTAGCGTTCGGCGTGGTCGCGCTGCGTGCCGTGGCTGGCGTTCAGGCGGAAGACGTCCACGCCGGCCTCGGCGAGGGCGAAGATCTGGCTGTAGGTCGAACTGGCCGGCCCCAGAGTGGCGACGATCTTGGTGCTGCGGTTGCGCGGCATGGCGCTGGCCTCCTGGCAGGGCGGTGCTGGGATGGATGCTGCGGCCGGGGAGGGGGAGGGGTCAAACCGGCGCTATGGCTTTTCCACATGGCGGGAAGTCACACGGTTGGTTTGACCGCAAGGGCGGGGCGGGCGGACACTGAAGGCCCGCCACCGGACAGGACGATGCCATGAACGCGCCGGCCATGACTTCGCCCGTCGAACCGCTTCCCGCCGCCAGCCTGATCCTTCTGCGCGACGGCGTGGACGGGCTGGAGGTCTTCATGATCCAGCGCCACCGCGACCTGCGCTTCGCACCCGGCGCCACGGTCTTTCCCGGCGGGCGGCTGGACGCGGAGGACAGCGAGCTGCCCTGGCGGGACCTGTCGCTGCCGCTGAGCAACGACCTGCCGCAGCGGCTGGCCGCGATCCGCGAGGCGTTCGAGGAGTGCGGGCTTCTGCTGGCCGGCGGCACCGTGGATGCCGCCCTTTCCGACCGGCTGCGCGCCGCGACGGGCGGGACCTTCCTCGACCGGCTGCGGGCGGCGGGGCTGGACCCGGACGTGGCCGCGCTGGTGCCCTTCGCCCGCTGGATCACGCCGGAGAGCGTGTGGCGGCGCTTCGACACCCTGTTCTTCCTGGCCAAGGCCCCGGCGCGGCAGACCGCCGTGGTGGACGGGGTGGAGGCGGTCGCCGGATTCTGGGGCACACCGCGGGCCATCCTGGCCGAGGCCGAGGCGGAGCGGCTGTCGCTGGTCTTCGCCACGCGCATGAATCTGCTGCGCCTGGCCGGTTGCCGCACGGCGCGGCATGCGATGGAGGAAGCCGCGCGCTTCCACCCGCTGACGCCGATCCTTCCCCGTCCGGCGGACACGCCGGAGGGGCCGGCGCTGTGCATCCCGGACGGGCTGGGCTATCCCCTGACCCGCGTCCCGCTGGATCAAGCGCGGTTGGGCTGACGGCACCCCGAAATTCCGGCGAAAATCCCGCGCAAAATTCCACGATGCGGAATTTTCCGTGCCCTTTTGATCCGCCGAAGCGTTATCGTCTCAAATGCGACTATTTGTGCATTGCACTCCGTGCGCAAAGCGGCATTATGGGGAAATAAGATATCGGTTTAACCGAGAAAATTTTCCGTTCATGTCCACGAGGCGCCTGAAGGCCGTGCCCACGCGAGGATAGGTCGATGCTGCACCAGTCCATCATCCAAGGCTCCACCGACGCCGGCGGCTCCATCGCCGTGGGTCCGGCGGTGGTTGCCGGGCATGCGGCGCTGCCGGCTGCCGGTGGACAGCGGTGGGTCTACGCCTTCGGCGGCGGCGGTGCGGAGGGGCACGGCGGCATGGTCGCGGAACTGGGCGGCAAGGGCGCCGGTCTGGCCGAGATGGCGCGGCTGGGTGTGCCGGTGCCGCCCGGCTTCACCATCGTGGCGGAAGCCAGCCGCCGGCACCGCGCCGGGCAGAACCGTTTTCCCGCCGGGCTGACGGCCCAGGTGGAGGAGGCCCTGCTCCGGCTGGAAGCCGCCGCGGGGGGGCGCTTCGGTGGGTCGGAAAATCCGCTGCTGGTGTCGGTCCGCTCCGGCGCGCGGGCGTCGATGCCCGGCATGATGGACACCATCCTGAATCTCGGCCTGACCGACGCGACGGTGAAGGGGCTGGCCGCCCGCAGCGGCGACGCGCGCTTCGCCTACGACTGCTACCGCCGGCTGATCCAAACCTACGGCACGGTGGTGCAGGGGGTGGGCGCCCACGCCTTCGACGCGGCGCTGGACGCCTACAAGGAGGGGCGGGGGCTGGTCCGCGACGCCGACCTGAACGCCGCCGACTGGCGCGCCGTGGCCACCGCCTACCGGGACGTCATCGAGCGCGAGGCGGGGGAGCCTTTCCCGCAGGACGCGCGGGCGCAGCTTTTCGCCGCCATCGGCGCCATCTTCCGCTCCTGGGGGAACGCCCGGGCGGCGGCCTTCCGCGCGCTGCACGGCATCCCCGACGACTGGGGCACCGCGGCGACGGTGCAGTCCATGGTGTTCGGCAACCGCGGCGCCGCCTCCGGCACCGGCGTGGTCCACAGCCGCGATCCGGTGACCGGCGAGGCCGTGCTGTGCGGGGAGTTCCTGGCCGACGCCCAGGGGGAGGACATCGTGTCCGGCCTGCGCACGCCGGGGCCGCTGTCCGGCGCCGGCCCCTCCATGGAAACGGTGGCCCCCGCGGCCTTTGCCGAGCTGGGGCGCCTCGCCGACCGGCTGGAACGCCATTTCGGCGACATGCAGGAGATCGAGTTCACCGTCCAGCAGGGGCGGCTGTTCATCCTCCAGTCGCGCGCCGGCAAGCGCTCCCCGGAAGCGGGGGTGCGGATCGCCACGGAGATGGCGCTGGCCGGCATCATCACGCGGGCGGAGGCGGTGCGGCGCGCCGACCTGCCGGCTTTGGCGGACGGGCTGCGTCCCATCCCCGACCCGGACGCGCCCCGTGACGTGATCGCCAGCGGTCTGCCGGCTTCTTCCGGCGCGGCCACGGGCGCCGTCGTCTTCACCTCGGACGAGGCGGTCCGGCTGGCCGCGGAGGGGGTGGCGGTGGTGCTGTGCCGTCCGGAGACCTCCCCCCACGACGTGCATGGGATGCAGGCGGCCTGCGCCGTGGTGACCGCCCGCGGCGGAGCGACCAGCCACGCCGCCACCGTGGCCCGCGCCATGGGGCTGCCCTGCGTGACCGGCGCCCGCGCCCTGCGCGTCGATCCGGCGGCGGGCGTGATGACCGCGGGCGCGGTGACCGTGCGGGCGGGCGACCTCATCACCGTGGATGGCGGGACGGGCGAGGTGATTCTCGGCAGCGTTCCGATGATCCGCCCCGAACCGCCGGAAGCCGTGGCGACGCTGCTGCGCTGGGCCGGGAAGCTTGGTGAGTGATCCTTGAGGCCAACGGAAAAGGCCCTTCGTCCGGCGGGGCGAAGGGCCTTTTCCGTTGGAATGGCGGTGCCGTCAGTGGGTGTAGACGGGGGAGTCCTGCGCCGGGGGCTGGGGGTGGGCGACCATCTCGGTGAGCTGGAGCTTGGTGAAGTCGCGGGCGCTGACGACGCCGACCAGCGTCGAACCGTCGAGCACCGGCAGATGGCGGATGTGATGGCGGTCCATCAGCTCCAGCACATGGTGCAGGCTGTCGTCCGGCGTGCAGGTCTGCGGGGCGCGCGACATCAGCATGAAGACCGGCGTCTTGAGGACCGAGGCCCCGCGCTCCAGCAGCGCGTAGACGACGTCGCGCTCCGAGAGCATGCCGGCCACGGCGTTGCCCTCCGTCCGGCAGACGTCCTTCACCACCAGGGCGCTGATGTTCTCCGACTTCATGAGCCGGATCGCCTCCTCGATGGTTTCGCCGGAACGGACGGTGACGACGCGGGATTCCTTGGTCCGAAGAATGTCGGCGACTTTCATGGCGAGCCCTCCACCAGACAGCGGGTTGCGTGAGCACGCCCTGCACGGAGGCCCCCGCGGGGGGACCGGACGGTCGCCGGTGGGGCCGCGTCGGGCTAATCGAAGGCCGTCGGCGGCGCCTGGGCATCGGGCAGTGGCGGGCGATGGATATTTGGTATACCAGATGCCAAGACCCGTCAATAGCTAATGTAACGAACAATCAGTGATTTTGTGTTTTCCGTCCTTGAGGGTGGGGCAGGGACCTATGGCCATTGTCGGAGTGCCCGCAACCGCGTTTGGCATGCCAAATACATTGATGCGTGCGAGGGTCAGGGACGGGGTCCGATGGTTGCCATGATGCTGCTGATGCTGGCGGCTTTCGCGTCGGGTGTGCTCAACGCCGTCGCCGGGGGCGGGGCCTTCATCACCTTCCCGGCGCTGCTGTTCGCCGGGGTGCCGCCGGTCAGCGCCAACGTGTCGAGCACCGTCGCCCTGTTTCCCGGCCAGATGGCCAGCGCCTGGGCCTACCGCAACGAGATCCGGGGCGTGACGGAGGTCAGCGTCACCGCCTTCTCCGTGGTCAGCCTCGTCGGCGGCGTGGTCGGGGCCGTTCTTCTGCTGACCACGCCGGACCGCGCCTTTGCCGGGCTGGTGCCGTGGTTGCTGCTGTTCGCGACGGCGGTGTTCGCGGTGGGCAGCTTCATGCCGGCGCTGGCCGCCCGGTTGCGGCTGGGTGGGCGGTCGGTGCTGGTGGTCCAGTTCGTCATCGCCGTCTATGGCGGCTATTTCGGCGGCGGGATCGGCTTCCTGATGCTGGCGGCCCTGACGCTGTTCGGCCTGCGCGACATCCACGCCATGAACGGGCTGCGCATCCTGCTGGCCGCGCTGATGAACGGGGCCGCGGTTGCGGCCTTCTGCCTGTCGGATGCGGTGTCCTGGCCGGAAACCGCCGTCATGGCGGTCTCGGCGGTCGTCGGCGGCTATGCCGGGGCGCACGCGGCGAAGCGGGTCAGCCGCGACGTGATGAAGTGGGTGGTGGTGTCGATCGGCGTGGGGCTGACCCTGTATTTCTTCGTCAAGGGCGCCGGAGCCTGAGGGCGCCCCACGCCGCGCGGCCTCAGGGCTGGCCGGGACCGGCGATGGGGCGCAGGCCCCTGGCGTAGCTCTTCCAGCGCTCGCGGTAGACCGCGGCGGGGGCGCGCATCCGCTCGACATCCTCGTCCGACAGCGTGCGCACCACCTTGCCCGGCGCGCCGAGCACCAGGGAGCGGTCGGGGATCTCCTTGCCCTCCGCGATGAAGGCGTGGGCGCCGATCAGGCAGTCGCGCCCGATGCGGGCGCCGTTCAGCACGGTGGCGCCGATGCCGATCAGGCTGCCGTCGCCCACGGTGCAGCCGTGCAGCATCGCCAGATGGCCGACGGTCACGTTCCGCCCGATGGTCAGGGGGAAGCCCGGATCGACGTGGAGGACGGCGTTGTCCTGGACGTTGCTGCCGGCGCCGATGCTGATGCGCTCCTCCTCCGCGCGCAGAACCGCGCCCCACCAGACGGACACGTCCTCTTCCAGCAGGATGTCGCCGACCACGGTGGCGTTGGGGGCCACCCAGCAGTCGGGCGAAAGCTGCGGGGCCTTGTCGTCGAAGGCGTAGATCACCCGTTCCTCCATTCTTATCGTCGGGCTATCCTACCGCAGAAGGGTTCGGCGGGGTGCGATTGCTGCACTGCGCTATACCCATAAAAAAATTGCGTGATATGATGGGTGTACCCGGTTTCCGACCCGTGTGAGGACCCCCATGCCGCTCTATTCCTACCACTGCACGGCCTGCAACCACGACTTCGAAGCGCTGGTACGCTCGTCGGACACGCCCGTCTGCGCGTCCTGCGGGTCGGCGGCGCTGGAAAAGCTGGTGGCGCGCATCGCGCCGGACACCAAGGCCGACAAGTTCCTGAAGACCGCCCGCCGGGCCGCGGCGTCGGAGGGCCATTTCAGCAACTACAGCAAGGCGGAACGCTCGCGCATCTAGCGCGGGGCGCTCACGTCCCGTCCGGTATCCCGTATTTCCGCAGCTTGTTCGCGATCATCGTGTGCGAGGTGTGGAGCCGGGCGGCCAACTTGCGGCTGGAGGGATGGCGCGGGTAGAGGCGGCGGAGCAGGCCGCGCTCGAAGGCCGCCAGCGCGTCGTCCCAGCTTGCCGCCTCGGCGGGCTCCGCCCCGGATTCCGCCTCCATGCGCGCACCCGCCAGTTCCAGGTCGGCGGCGTCGAGATAGGCGCCGTCGCTCATCGTCACGGCGCGGAAGATGACATTCTCCAACTGGCGGACGTTGCCCGGCCAGGGGTTGGCGAGCAGGGCGGCGCTGGCCGCGACGGTCAGCCGGCAGGGCGGGCGGCGGGCCTGGGCGCAGGCGCGGGCGATGAAGTGCCGGGCCAGCAGCAGGATGTCGTCGCCGCGCTCGCGCAGCGCCGGGACCTGGAGCGACAGCACGTTCAGCCGGTAGAACAGGTCCTCGCGGAAGCTGTGGCCGGCGACCATGGCGTCCAGGTCGCGGTGGGTGGCGCTGACCACGCGCACGTCCACCGTCTGCTCCCGGTCGCCGCCGACGCGGCGGAAGCGCCCGTCGTTCAGGAAGCGCAGCAGCTTGGCCTGGAGATAGGGCGACATCTCCCCGATCTCGTCCAGAAAGACCGTGCCGCCGTGGGCCAACTCCAGCAGGCCGGGCTTGCCGCCGCGCTGCGCCCCGGTGAAGGAGCCGGGGGCGTAGCCGAACAGTTCGCTTTCCGCCAGACTTTCCGGCACGGCGGCGCAGTTCAGCGCCAGGAAGGGCTTGTCGCGGCGCGGGCTGGCGCGGTGGCAAGCGTGGGCGATCAGCTCCTTGCCGGTGCCCGTCTCGCCCAGGATCAGCAGCGGCGCGTCCACCGCCGCGACCCGTGCCGCCCGCGCCTTCAGCGAGCGGACGGGGGCGGAGTCGCCCAGGATGCGGTCGAATCCGCCCTCGTCGAAGTTCTGGAGCGCGTTCAGCCGCTCGCCGAGACGGCTCGGCGCGAAGAGGGTGACGACGCCCCCGGCGGGCCGCCCGTCCTCCACGATGGGGGTGGCGTCCAGCAGGAAGGGCTGGCCGTTCAGCGTGACCTCCTGGCCGGTGTTCAGGCGGAAGCCGTTGTCCACCAGCAGGTCCGACAATTCCGGATCGCCGAACAGGCGCCCGAAGTCGGCGCCGGTCAGGGCGGCCTCGCTGCGGCCCGCGACGGTCGCCGCGGCGGCGTTCGCCACCACGATCCGGCCCGCGCGGTCCACCGCCAGAACCGGGTCGGGCAGGGCGGCCAGCAGGGCGTCCAGATGCAGCCGCCGCCGGGTGCCCGGCAGGATGTCGATGGGGGTGACCGACTCCACGCCCAGCACGGTGCGCAGCGCGGCGTCGAGCTGGCCGAAGGACGGAACGTCCAATTCCGGCGCGTCGATGTGGATGTGCGGCGGGTCCACCTCCACCGCTACGACGTTCAGGCGCCGCTTCGCGAGCACGGCCAGAATCTCGTGGGCGATGCCGACCCGGTCGGCGAACAGGACGTCGATGCGCATGGTTTCCCCCGGTGGATGAGGCAGGGTACCACGGCCAGCGCGCCTGTAAACGAATACGTACGCCGTAACGAATGGTGTACAGTGTGGCCAATCCATTGCCGCTTATTGATTTTTCTGAGGGGAGCGTGGCGCGGCACGGACCAAGTGTAACGGATCGTGTACGGAGAGCGGTCTGGGAGAAACCACCAGCCCCAGCGTTTCCGCGGCTTCCGGCACTTGGCATCGGGTTTGCGATAGGAGGGCGAACAATTCCGTGATCTCGGGAGCCTTCACATGCGCGTCATCGTCCTCGGCAGCGGCGTCATCGGTGTCTCCACCGCCTATTTCCTGGCGAAGGCCGGTCATGAGGTGACGGTGGTGGACCGCCAGCCCGGCCCGGCGCTGGAAACCAGCTACGCCAACGCGGGCGAGGTGTCGCCGGGCTATTCCGCCCCCTGGGCGGCGCCGGGCCTGATGGCGAAGGCCGTCAAGTGGATGCTGATGAAGCATTCCCCGCTGGTGATCCGGCCCAAGCTGGACCCGGCCATGTGGTCCTGGTGCCTGAAGCTGCTGGCCAACGCCAACGAGCGCTCCTACGAGATCAACAAGGGCCGCATGGTCCGGCTGGCCGAATACAGCCGCGACTGCCTGCGCGCGCTGCGCGACGAGACCGGCATCCGCTACGACGAGCGCGCCAAGGGCACGCTCCAGGTCTTCCGCACGCAGAAGCAGGTGGACGCCGCCGCCACCGACATGGCGGTGCTGGACCGCTTCAAGGTTCCCTACAGCCTGCTGGACGTGGAGGGCTGCGCTGCGGTCGAGCCGGCGCTGCGGCTGGTCAAGGAGAAGATCGTCGGCGGCCTGCTGCTGCCGGGCGACGAGACGGGCGACTGCTTCCGCTTCACCAACGCGCTGGCCGCCCTGGCGACCGAGTTGGGGGTGGAGTTCCGCTACAACACCGCCATCCGCAAGCTGGAAAGCGACGGGCGCCGCGTCACCGGCGTGGTGACCGATGCCGGCACCCTGACCGCCGACGCCTACGTCGTCGCCATGGGCAGCTACTCCCCGATGCTGGTGAAGCCCTTCGGGCTGGATCTGCCGGTCTATCCGGTGAAGGGCTACTCGCTGACCCTGCCCATCATCAACGAGGCGGGCGCCCCGCAATCCACAGTGATGGACGAAACCCACAAGATCGCGGTAACCCGCCTCGGCGACCGCATCCGCGTCGGCGGCACGGCGGAGCTGACCGGGTTCGACCTGACGCTGCGTCCGGGCCGCCGCGGTCCGCTGGACCATGTGGTCGGCGACCTGTTCCCGGCGGGCGGCGACCTGTCGAAGGCGGAGTTCTGGACCGGCCTGCGCCCGAACACGCCGGACGGCACCCCCATCGTCGGCCCGACGCCGGTGCGCAACCTGTTCCTGAACACCGGCCACGGCACGCTGGGCTGGACGATGGCCGCCGGTTCGGGCCGCGTCGTCGCCGACGCGGTCGGCGGGCGCCAGACGGAGATCGACATGGACGGCCTGACGGTGGCCCGCTATGGCCGCTCCGCCGCCGATGCGCGCCGTCCCACGGTCGGTGGCGTGGCGCGCCCGGCGGCCTGACCGGGCCGATCACTGGCTGATCATTGGCGGGCGTGGGCGCCCTGGTTCAGGCGCGCGGTGTCGAACTCCTTCATGCGCGCCGCGTCGAAGGAACCGAGCGCCTTCACCTGCTCCGCCGTCGCCTGCAACGTGACGGAGGTCAGCCCCGGCTCGACCGCCGCGGCTTTCCAGGCCACGGCGTAGGGGCCTTCGCCCTCGGGTTCGGGCGTGACCACGACGGCGCTGAGGGTGCCGTTGCGGTCGAACACCAGATCCTCCACCGTGCCGAAGAAGCCGGCCTCCGCTGCCCCCCCAGCGGTGTTGGCCGGCTGGCCGAGCAGGGCGGAGACGCGCCAGTCGCCGGGGCGGCTGCCCGCCTGTTGCTGGCGCCGGATCAGGTCCAGCGTGTCGGGGCCGGTCACCGGATAGGCCAGGATGCCCTCCACCGATCCGGGCATGAGCTGGTGCCAGGGCACGGTGAAGCGCGCCTCGCCCACGTCGAGCATGCCGCTGGCCTCGATCACCGCGCTTTCCAGCCGTCCGTCCGCACCGACGACGAGGTCGACGACCTGCCCAAGCTCCTCGCCCAGCAGGCCCTCGACCTCGGTCCCGACGATCACGCCGGCCCGCCAGCCCTGATACAGCCGGGGGTAGGACGCCTCCGCGGCCCGGCCTGTCTCGGCCGCCCGGACGGGTTGAGGAACGCCCAGGGTCAGGGACGTGGCGATGGCGAAGGCGGCAAGGATGCCCGCCGAAGTGCCGCTGTAACGCATGGGTCAGTGCTCCCGATTGTGACGCGCGGTCCGTCAAAGGGAACATGGGGGGTGCGCGGCGGTTCCGGAGGGAACTCCCCAGGGGTACGCCGGTTGCTGACCGGACAGGCCAACCGAGGAGGTGATCCCATGCCAGGAAAGCTGGACCGGAAGACCGTCGCCGTGCTGGCGACCGACGGCTTCGAGCAGGTCGAACTGACCGAGCCGGTGAAAGCGCTCCGCAACGAGGGGGCGGAGGTGCGGATCGTCGCGCCCAAGGGCGGGCAGATCCAGGGCTGGAACCATCACGACAAGGCCGACCGGGTGGATGTGGACGTCACGCTGGATCAGGCGGACCCCGACGGCTTCGACGCGCTGGTCCTGCCGGGCGGCGTCATAAACCCCGACGCGCTGCGGCTGGAGCCCAAGGCCATCGACTTCGTGCGCAGCTTCGTCCAATCGGGCAAGCCCATCGCCGCGATCTGCCACGGCCCCTGGACGCTGATCGACGCGGGTGGGGCCAAGGGCAAACGCATGACCTCCTGGCCGTCGCTGAAGACCGACCTCGGCAACGCCGGGGCGGCGTGGGAGGACAGCGAGGTGGTGACCGACCGGGGGCTGGTGACCTCGCGCAAGCCGGACGACCTGCCGGCCTTCTGCCGCAAGATGGTCGAAGAGTTCGCCGAAGGCCGGCACGGCGGCCACCGCAGCGCGGCGGAGTGAATCCCTCTCCCGCCCCGGGAGAGGGGGGCCCGAAGGGCCGGGTGAGGGGCGTGCGAGAATTCGGGCGTTGACTCCCGGCAGCACCCTCACCCTCCCATGCTGCGCATGGGTCCCTCCCTCTCCCAGGACGGGAGAGGGGCAGATCCTTAGGCCGAAACCAGCGGCGACAGCCCGTTCTGGATCGCCCAAACCGCGGCCTGGGTGCGGTTCTGGGCGTTGATCTTCCGCATCACGTTCTTGAAATGCATCTTCACGGTCGATTCCGTGATGTGCAGGTTGCGCGCGATCGCCTTGTTCGACTGTCCGGCGAGCAGGCAGCGCAGGATCTGGATCTCGCGCTTCGACAGCTCGTTGCTGGCGGGCTGGGCGCGCTCCGGCTGCGGGCGCTCGCTGTTGGCGTTGGCGATCAGCAGGCTGGCGACGTGGGTCGGATAGACGACCTCTCCCAGCATGACCAGTTGCAGGGCGCGCAGCAGGGACTCGCTCGACATCGACTTGTTCAGATAGGCGTCGGCCCCGGCCTTCAGGGACAGGGACAGGGTGCGGTCCGCGATGGCGTCGGCCAGAACGGCGATGCGGGCGCTGGTGGCGGCGCGCAGCCGCTTCACGCCGCCGGCCTCGTCGCCCGTCGCCTCGCCCAGGGCGACCACGATCAGATCGGCTTCCACCCCCTGTGCGATGGCCGCCTGGGCATCGTCCACCGTCGCGGCGTGGTGGCAGACGCGGAAGGGACCGCTGCCGATAAGCGTTCCCAGCGCCGCCGAAAACAGCCGGTCGTGATCCACGAGCATGACGTTCCAAGGTCTCATCGAAACTCCTCCGTGACGCCACCCGTGACGAGCAGCGCACAACGCCAAACGTTGTCCGTTTTCGCCTGGGAAAAAGAAAAAAAGCCGCCTTTATTGTATCGAAAAAGCGTGCTTTACGCTGGTTGTCCCGATGATTTATACGGATGGTCAGGGAGTGGCGCAAGATGCTTGGAAGAAGCTCGATACGAATGAATCATAAATGGCTTCGATACGGCAGGAATTCGCGCTGCGCTGCTTCTGAAAAAGTCCAAAGGTGGTATTCTTATACTTTTCCGTTGGACAAAAACCCGGGCTGGATGGAGGCATCTTTGCTTTTCAATCCGGTTTCCGGCGGCTTGATGGGGTAGCAAAACAATGGAAGTTCAGCTGCAGACGCGCGGCAAGGAGCGGTCGGTGGCCGGCAGGGCGCAGAAATTTCTGGTGGTGGACGACCATCCCCTGGTGCGGCACGGCTTCGCTCTGTCGGTGGGGGAAATTCACCCGGACGCGCAGGTTCTGGAGGCCGGCTCGCTGGACGAGGCCATGGCCATCGCCGACCGCACGCCGGACCTGACGCTGGTGCTGTTCGACCTGAATCTGGGCGACCGCAGCGGGCGCGATGGGGTGCGCCGCATGGTGGAGGTTCTGGGGAACCGCCCGCTGCTGGTCATTTCCGGATCGGACGAGGTGGCGGACATCGTGGACAGCGTGCGGCTGGGGGCCCGGGGCTACATCCTGAAGACCAGCTCCACGGCGGTGCTGGAGCACGCGATCTCCCTGGCGCTGACCGGCGAGACCTTCCTGCCGCTGCCGCGCGCCGTGCTGTCCGGCAACGTCGCGGCGGAGGCGGCGCGCCCGTCCGGGCAGATCCTGGACCGGCTGACCGACCGGCAGAGGGACGTCTTCCAGCTTCTGCTGGCCGGCCATTCGAACAAGGAGATCGCGCGGGAGCTGGGCGTTCTGGAAGGCACCGTGAAGGTCCATGTCCGGGCCATCATGCAGAAGCTGGGCGTGCGCAACCGCACCCAGGTCGCCGTCGTGGCCGCCCGCAGCGGCTGCTTTCCCGAGGAAGCCTGACGCCTCACCCGTCCGATCCCCGCCTTTGTGGGTAGGCGGGAGGCCCGGCATTGCGGCCTGCGGAGACTTTCCGGCACTATGACGGAAACGCCCGACAGGAGGGACAATGACGGGCTCTGTGCGTTTCGTGCTCGGTGGACGGGTGGTGGAGGTGCGGGACCCCGCCCCCGCCACCACGGTGCTGAACTGGCTGCGCGCCAACGGGCGCCCCGGTTCCAAGGAGGGCTGCGCCGAGGGGGACTGCGGCGCCTGCACGGTGGTGCTGGGCAGCCTGACGCCCGAGGGGCGCGTGCGCTACCGCGCCGTCAACGCCTGCATCCTTTTCCTGCCGATGATCGACGGGAAACTGCTGCTGACCGTCGAGGATCTGGCCGGCGAAGACGGCGACCTGCACCCCGTTCAGAAGGCGATGGTGGACAAGCACGCCTCGCAGTGCGGCTTCTGCACCCCCGGCTTCGTGATGGCGCTGTTCGCGCTCTACCACGAGGAACGGGGGGTGGAAGCCGGCTTGAGCGACGGGGCGATCCACGACGCGCTGGCCGGCAACCTGTGCCGCTGCACCGGCTACCGCCCGATCCTCGACGCCGCCCGCGCCATGACGGCAGCGGCGGCGGAGGACCGCTTCGACCGGGCGGAGGAGGGCATCGCCACCCTGCTGCGCTCCATCCGGCGCGAGGGCTCCCTGACCGTGACGCACGGCGCCGCCAGCTTCCACGCCCCGCACAGCGTGAAGGAGCTGGCCGCCCTGTTCGCCGCCCACCCGAACGCCACGCTGGTGGCCGGGGCGACCGACGTCGGGCTGTGGGTGACCAAGCAGGGACGCAGCCTGCCCACCCTGATCCACCTCGCCCAGGTGCGGGAGCTGCACCGGATCGAAGAAAGCGCCGGCGCGCTGGAGGTCGGGGCGGCGGTGACCTACACCGAGCTTCTGCCGGTGCTGGAACGCCGCCTGCCCGAACTGGCCGCTCTGGTCACCCGCATCGGGGCGGCCCAGGTGCGCAATTCCGGCACGCTGGGGGGCAACGTCGCCAACGGCTCCCCCATCGGGGACAGCATGCCGGCGCTGCTGGCGCTGGGCGCTTCGCTGCTGCTGAACCGTGGCGGGGTGCGGCGTGAGCTGCCGCTGGACCGCTTCTACCACGGCTACCGCAAGAACGACCTGAAGCCGGGAGAGTTCGTGGAGCGCATCCGCATCCCCTTGCCGCGCGAGGGCCAGCGCTTCGCCACCTGGAAGGTGTCCAAGCGGCGGGACCAGGACATTTCCGCCGTCTGCGCCGCCTTCCTGCTGACGCTCGACGGGGAGGGGCGGGTGGCGGACCTGCGCGCCGGCTATGGCGGCATGGCGGCGACCCCGGCCCGCGCCCCGGCGCTGGAGGCGGCGCTGGCCGGGCAGCCCTGGACGGCGGAGGCGGTGGCCGCGGCCCTGCCGGCGCTCGACCGCGACTTCCGGCCCATGACCGACATGCGGGCCAGCGACCGCTACCGCGCGCTGGTCGCGAGGAATCTGCTGATGCGTTTCCTGCTTCACACCACGGGGGCCGGGATGGCCTCGCTGGAGGCGGCCCATGGCTGACGGCGGCACCATCGTGAAAGAAGAGGGCGCCATCCACCCGATCCGCGGCGGCGTCCATCTGGGCATCGAGCATGAGAGCGCCCGCAAGCATGTGACGGGTGCCGCGGCCTACACCGACGACATCCCGGAACTGCCCGGCACGCTGCACGTCGCGGTGCGGCTGTCGGACCGGGCGCACGCGCGCATCCTGGGCATGGACCTGTCGCGGGCGAAGGCGGCGCCGGGCGTGCACGCGGTCTTTACCCACGCCGACGTGCCGGGCGACGGTGACATCGGCGCCGTCCAGCGCGGCGACCCGGTGCTGGCCGACGATCTGGTCGAGTATGCCGGGCAAGCGGTGGTCGCCGTGGCGGCGGAGACGCTGCTCCAGGCCCGCGCGGCGGCGCGGCTGGTGGATGTCTATTACGAGGACCTGCCGGCCCTGCTGACCGCCGAGGCGGCGTTGGCGAAGGGCAGTGTCGTCTCGCCGCCGCTGACCTTCCGGCGCGGCGACGCGGCGGAGGCGGTGGCCGGGGCGCCGCACCGGCTGACCGGGACGCTGG
The DNA here is from genome assembly GCF_030849505.1 of Azospirillum isscasi. GTDB lineage: Bacteria > Pseudomonadota > Alphaproteobacteria > Azospirillales > Azospirillaceae > Azospirillum > Azospirillum isscasi. The sequence goes on from NZ_JAUJFI010000059.1 coordinate 26,743, forward strand.
AGGTCGGCGGGCAGGACCATTTCTATCTGGAAGGCCACATCGCCTACGCCATCCCCAAGGAGGACGGCGACCTGCTGGTCCATTCCTCGACCCAGCACCCGGCGGAGGTGCAGCACGCCGTCGCCCAGGTGCTGGGGCGCCCGATGCACGGCATCGCCGTGGAATGCCGGCGCATGGGCGGCGGCTTCGGCGGCAAGGAAAGCCAGCCGGCGCAGATCGCCGCCATCGCCGCCCTGCTGGCGAACGCGACGAAGCGGCCCGTGAAGTTCCGCCTGGACCGCGACGACGACATGCTGATGACCGGCAAGCGCCACGACTTCTTCGTGCGCTACGACGTGGGCTTCGACGGGGAGGGGCGCATCCGGGGGCTGGAGATGGACCTCGCCGGGCGCTGCGGCATGTCGCTGGATCTCTCGAACGGCGTGGTGGACCGCGCCATGTTCCACGCCGACAACGCCTATTACCTGCCGGCGGCGCGGGTAACCGGCCACCGTTGCAAGACGAACACCGTTTCCAACACCGCCTTCCGCGGCTTTGGCGGTCCCCAGGGGGTGATCGCCATCGAGCATGTGGTGGACGAGATCGCCCGGACGCTGGGCAAGGACCCGCTGGACGTGCGGCGCGCCAACCTCTACGGCGGGCCGGGCCGCGACACCACCCATTACGGCATGCCGGTGGAGGAGCCGGAGATCCTGGCTGAGCTGCTCGACCGGATCGAGCGCGACGGCGACTACCGCCGCCGCCGGGAGGAGATCGACGCCTTCAACGCCCGCAGCCCGGTGCTGAAGAAGGGGCTGGCGGTGACTCCGGTGAAGTTCGGCATCTCCTTCACCGTCAAGCATCTGAACCAGGCGGCGGCGCTGGTCCATGTCTACACCGACGGCTCCGTCCAGGTGAACCACGGCGGGACGGAGATGGGGCAGGGCATCCACACCAAGATGGCCCAGATCGCTGCCCAGGAATTCCAGATCGACGTGGAGCGGGTGAAGGTCACCGCCAGCGCCACCGACAAGGTGCCGAACGCCCCGCCCACCGCGGCCTCCGCCGGGACCGACTTGAACGGCATGGCGGTGCGCATCGCCGTGCGGACCATCCGCGACCGGCTGGTGGCGTTCCTGGCGCAGCACTGCCACACCACCCCCGACAAGGTGGAGTTCCGCGACAACGCCGTCTTCGCCGGCAACCACGCCCTGACCTTCGCGGAGGTGGCGAAGCTGGCCTGGCTGAACCGGGTGTCGCTGTCCTCCACCGGCCATTACGCGACGCCGAAGATCTGGTGGGACCGCGATAAATGCGAGGGGCGGCCCTTCTTCTATTTCTCCTGCGGCGTCGCGGTGACGGAGGCGCTGATCGACACGCTGACCGGCGAGTACCGCTTCCCCCGCGCCGACGTGCTGCACGACTGTTCCGGCAGCATCAACCCGGCCATCGACCTGGGGCAGGTGGAGGGCGCCTTCGTCCAGGGGCTTGGCTGGGTCACGTCGGAGGAGCTGTGGTGGGACGGTCAGGGGCGCCTGCGCACCCACGCGCCCAGCACCTACAAGATCCCGACCTCGCGTTCTCTGCCGGAGGATTTCCGGGTGGCGCTCTACACCGCCCGCCCGAACCGGGAGGACACGGTGTTCCGCTCCAAGGCGGTCGGGGAGCCGCCGCTGATGCTCGGCATCTCGGCGTGGCTGGCGTTGAAGGACGCGGTGGCGGCGGTGGGCGGCCACCGGCTGCCCGTGCGCCTCGACGCCCCGGCGACGCCGGAGCGCGTGCTGCTGGCGGTGGAGGACGTGAAGGCGCGGATGGCCGCGGGCGGCTGAGCCCGCCGGTCCGCGCGGGCCGCGGCTATTTCACCAACTGCACCGTCCAGCTTCCGTTCGGCTGCCGGACGCAGTGGATCTCCTGCGCGTTGTTGAAGTCCACATAGTCCTGGGGGACGCTGCCGAGGTCGCTTTTGGGGACGGCGGCAACCTGTTCCTTGACGGTCTGTTCCGGCATGGGGCGATGTCCTTCAGGGGGGAATGTTGTTGGCGGCGATGAAGCTCGCGCGGCTTTCGGCATATTCCCGGCAGTCGAAGAACTGCGTGACGCTCTTCGACGGGACGTTCGACTGCACCCAGCCGGTCAGGGCCGTCATGTTTGCGGGTGCGGCGCGTGCCCAGCTCTTGATGGCGGTGGCGGCGCCGTTCTTTTCATAGGTGCAGGATGGCGGGTTGGCGGGCACTGCGCGTTCCACGACGGGCACCCGAACCTCTTCCCGGATGGCGAGGCTGGTGGCGCTCCGGCCGGTGGCGAACCTCCTCCGCATCCGCCCCCGATGGTGACGGATCTGTCGATGCCGATTGAGGGAATTCAAGCGACAGAAACACGGTATTTTCCGTGCAACGATTGGTCAAACAATTATTAATAATAGAATTTTTTTACATTCCAGCAACCTTCCTTGCCGGTTGCGCGCGGGAAGGCCATGCGCGAACATCCTCGGCGGCTGGATTGGAGGACGATGATTGGTGGACGACATGGGTTTCCAGGCATGAGCGTTCCGGGGACGAGCACCGTTTCAGGCAAGAAGGTCGCCGTCCACGGCGCCGCGACCGTGCGGTTCGAGCACCGCCACGGGGCCACGCGCCTTGCCACGCTCTACCACCACGACCCGCTGCGGGTGCTGATGCCCGACCCGCGGGCCGGGGACCTGCCCATCGCGGTGCTGGTCACCACCTCCGGCGGGCTGGTCGGCGGCGACCGGCTGGACGTGGCCCTGTCGACGGGGCCGGGCGCGCGGGCGCTGGTGACGACCCAGGCGGCGGAGAAGGTCTACCGCTCCGCCGGGCCGGACTGCCGCATCGACACCCGGGTGTCGGTGGAGGCCGGCGGCTGGCTGGAATGGATGCCGCAGGAGGCCATCGTCTTCGAGGGCTCGCGCCTGCGCCGCCTGACCCGGCTGGAGCTGGAGGGCGACGCCCGCCTGATCGCCGGTGAGATGCTGGTCTTCGGGCGCGCCGCCTTCGGCGAGACGGTCACCCGCGGCCTCGTCCGCGACGCCTGGGAGGTGGTGCGCGACGGGCGGCTCGCCTGGGCCGACGCCCTGCATATGGACGGCGACCTTGCCGAGACGCTGGCCCACCCGGCGGGCTTCGCCGGGGCCGGGGCCTGCGCGACGCTGCTGTACGCCGCGCCGGACGCCGGAACCCGGCTGGACGCGCTGCGGGAGGCGGCGGAGGGGCTGGAGGGTGTGCGCACGGGGGCGACGGCCTTCGACGGCCTTCTGGTCGTCCGCATCCTGGGTGGGGAGGCGCTGGCGGTGCGCAGCGCCTACGCGGCGCTGTGGTCGCATCTGCGCTCGGCGGCGGCGGGGCTGCCGGCACGATTGCCGCGGTTGTGGGAAGTCTGAGCCTCTTGCCAAGAGGGGGTTGCCGGCGTAGCTCCCGCGGCATGCGCTTCACCATCGTCACCTACGGGTCCCAGGGCGACATCCGGCCTTTCGTCGCCCTCGGCAAGGGCCTGCGGGAGGCCGGCCATTCCGTCGCCTTTCCCGCCGACCGCGAGTTCCGCGGCCTGATCGAGCGGCATGGGCTGGACTACAGCCCGCTGTCCGGCGACCTGCGCGCCGTGACGGGCAGCCGGCAGGCCGACGGGCTGTTCCGCGAGGGCATCAACCCGGTCAAGATGGTGCGGGCGCTGCTCCGCCTCGGCCAGGACCATGCGCTGGCCTGGATGCAAGAATACTGGGAGGCGGCGCGGGGAAGCGACGCGGTCATCGCCTCCGGCCTCGCCTTCTACGCGGGCGTGGCGGTGGCGGAGAAGCTGGGCGTTCCGGTCATCGGGACGGCCCTGCAACCGCTGGCCCCGACGCGGGCCTTTCCGCCGCCGATGATGCCGCCCCGGCGCTTTCCGGGCGTGGTGAACCTCGCCCTGCACATGGCGATGATGCAGCTCGTCTGGCAGACCTTCCGGGCCTCGACCAACCGGGCGCGGCGCGCGGTGCTGGGACTGAAGCCCTCCTTCGCCGGACCGGGACCGCTGCTGCGGAAGGCGAGGTGGCCGATGCCTTACGCCTTCTCGACCCATGTGCTGCCGCAGCCGGACGACTGGCCGGACTTCATCCGGGCGACCGGATTCTGGTTCCTGGACGAAGGGGACGCCTACGTGCCGCCGCCCGACCTTGCGCGGTTTCTGGAGAGCGGGCCGCCGCCGGTCTATGTCGGGTTCGGCAGCATGGGCGGATTCGATCCCGCCGAGACGACGCGGCTGGTGGTGGAGGCGCTGGACGGGCGGCGTGCGGTGCTGTCCGCGGGCTGGGGCGGGCTGGACCGCTCGGCCTTGCCGGAGACGGTCCATGGCCTGGAGTCGGCGCCGCACGACTGGCTGTTCCCGCGCATGGCCGCCGTCGTCCATCACGGCGGCGCCGGCACCTTGGCGGCGGGCCTGCGCGCGGGCGTGCCGGCGGTCGTCGTTCCCTTCATCGGCGACCAGCCCTTCTGGG
>NZ_JAUJFI010000006.1 GCF_030849505.1 Azospirillum isscasi
CGGCGCCGAGCTTCCGGCGGCGCGGTCCGGCAGTGCCGCGACCGCGGAGGTTCCGGAGGACCCGGCGGGGGGCTGGCCGGTGCCGCCGCCGTCGAAGCCGAGCGACGCCATGATCTGCCCGCCGATGTCCTTGCCCTGGGCTTCCTCCACCACCGCGTTGGCGATGGACGCCATGCCGCCCAGGGGGCCGCCGAACAGGATGCCGCCGATGACCTTGGACGAGGGCTTGATCGTGTCGCCGGTGATCTCGCGGTAGATGCTGCTGACGACGGGGATGTGCTGAAGCGGGTTGATGATGTCCAGGAAATCGCCGAAGGACATCTCGGCTTCGGCCTCGTACCGGTCGGGGCTGTCCCGGCTTTCCATGACCGCCAGGCCGGGCGACCGCTCGCGCTGCACCGGCCGCGAAGCGGCTGTGGCGTCGATGGTGGTGGCGTCGATGGCCATGGGCGGTCTCCCGTCGCGGTGTCCAGCCCCAACCTAAGCAACCGGCGTGCCAGTTTTGCGGGCTGAAATCCGGCCTTTCGGGCGCTTCCCGGCCTGAATCCCGCCCGCGACCCGGCAAGAGCTGCCGGGCAGGAGGCGTTTCCTGCCTCCCGGAGAATCGAATCTCAGAACATATGGCCGCTGCGCTCCGCCTTGGTGCGCAGGTAGCCTTCGTTGTGGCCGTTGGCCGGGAAGATGTGGGGGACGCGCTCCACCACCTCGATCCCGCAGCGGGCGAGCTGGCGCAGCTTTTCCGGGTTGTTGGTCATCAGCCGCACGGCGTTGAAGCCCAACTGCCGCAGCATTTCCGCCGCCGGCAGATAGACCCGCTCGTCCGCCTCGAAGCCCAGAATCTCGTTGGCGTCCACCGTGTCGAAGCCGCGGTCCTGGATGCGGTAGGCGCGCAGCTTGTTGACGAGGCCGATCCCCCGCCCCTCCTGCGCCAGATAGAGCAGCACCCCGCTGCCGTGCCGCGCGATCTCCGCGATGGCGCCGCGGAGCTGCTGGCCGCAGTCGCAACGCAAACTGCCCAGAAGGTCGCCGGTGAAGCATTCGGAATGCAGGCGGGCCAGCACCGGTTCGCCCTCCACCGGGTTGCCGACGATGATCGCCAGATGCTCCGGTCCGCCGTCGATGGGGCGGAAGGCGGCGATGCTGGTGTTCTCGGCGCCGGACAGCGGGACGCGCGCCTCCGCCACCCGGCGCAGCGTGCGCACCACATGGACCCGGTAATCGGCGATGTCGCGGGCGCGGACCAGCAGCAGGTCGTGCTCCGCCGCCCACGCCGCCGCACTCCCCGCGTGGCCGGGGGCCGGGGCGACGATGGCCGCCGGCAGCAGGCGCGCCAGCCGGGCGAGGTCCACCGCCGCGGTCTCGCGCGAACCGGGGTCCATGGCCGTGGCGGTCAGGCCGTCCGGCATGTTGCCATCCGGGCGGTGCTCGGGATCGGCCAGCGCGTGGGCCTCGTCGGCGGTCAGGCAGCGGGGGAGTGACAGGGCGACGACGCCCGTTCCCTCCTCCATCAGCTTCAGCACCATGGCCCGGCGGCGGGTGACCGCCAGCACCGGCGAGGCGCCGGTCAACTGCATCAGCCGCTGGACCGCGTCGATCGCCACGGATTCCACCGACACCGCGGCGCCGACGCTGCCGTCGGCGGTTTCGATGGCGACGGCCTCGCCCCGGCGCATGGCGGCCAGCGCCCGGTCCACGGCGCGCATGGCGGCTTCGTCCATGGGCATGGCGGCTTCGAGCGGGGTGGCGTCGGGCATTGCGGACTCGGACGGTGCGTCGGCGTACATAACGGAGGCTTCGCGTGATGCGCCCCGTGGGGCGAAAGATTCCGAAGATTCCGACATGGGTCGGAGAGCGCCGGAAGCAAAGCGCAGGTGGCGCACCCCTGTCCAGCAAATCCCGCGCGCCACACCGTTGCCGTCCCTGCAACGATGGCGCGGGCCCGTCCGATAAGGCTAGGGCAATCCCGCGCGGGCCATGATAAGTTCCGCGCCCGGAGCCACCGGTGAACGCCCCCGCATGACGCCTGCGAAACGCATCCTTCTGATCGACGACGACATCGCCCTCCGTCAGTCCCTCGCCGAGCAGCTCCAGCTTCTGGAGGACGTCGAGACGGTGGAGGCCGGGGACGGCGCGTCGGCGCTGGCCGCGGCGCGGGACGGCGGCTTCTCCGCCATCCTGCTCGACGTCGGGCTGCCGGACATGGACGGGCGCGACCTGTGCCGCCTGCTGCGGCGCGAGGGGGTGCGCTGCCCGGTGATCATGCTGACCGCGGCGGCCTCCGACGCGGACACCATCCTGGGGCTCGATTCCGGGGCCAGCGATTATGTGACCAAGCCCTTCCGCATGGGGGTCCTGCTGGCCCGGCTGCGCGCCCAGCTCCGCGTCTACGAGCAGAGCGAGGACGCCGTCTTCGCCATCGGCCCCTACAGCTTCCGCCCGGCGGCCAAGCTGCTCCTGGCGGACGGCGGCAACCGCAAGATCCGCCTGACCGAGAAGGAAACGGCGATCCTGAAATACCTGTACCGGGCCGGCGGCGCGGTGATCGGGCGGGAAACGCTGCTGGGCGAGGTGTGGGGCTACAACGCCGGGGTCACCACCCACACGCTGGAAACCCACGTCTACCGCCTGCGCCAGAAGATCGAGCGCGACCCGTCCAACGCGGAAATCCTGGTGACGGAGCCCGGCGGGTACCGGCTGGTGCCCTGACCCCCGGGTTGCGGCCACCCGGAACCATCCTCCTGCCTTACCCATTGAGAACACTGTGTTCCGGGCTTGCCTCGGCACGGACTCCCGTTGGGCAAGGAGATGACGTCTTGGTTGCCATCGTCGATCACCGACCGGCAAGGGCCATCCATCCCTTGCACGCGGTGCTGCTCGCCGCCGCCCTTCCGCTGTTCCTGGGCGGTCTGCTCAGCGACATCGCCTATTCCAGGAGCTACGAGATCCAGTGGAGCAACTTCGCCGCCTGGCTGATCGCGGGCGGCATGGTCTTCACCGGGGTCGCGCTTCTCTGGGCCTTCATCGACCTGTTCCGCGCCGGGCGCCGCCGGGCACGGGCGGTCGTCTGTTTCGTGCTGTTGCTGGTCACCTTCGCGCTCGGCCTCGTCAACGCCTTCGTGCACGCGCGGGACGCCTGGGGAACCATGCCGGACGGCCTGATCCTGTCGGTGCTCGTCACCCTGGCCGCCGCCCTGGCGACGTGGTCCGGCTTCTCCAGCTTCCGCCTGGGAGAGATGCGCCTGGGAGAGATGTGATGAACCGCTCCAGCCTGCTGGCCGCCGCCGCGCTCGCCGCCCTGCTGGCCGCCTGCGACGACAACCCGTCGCCGCCGGAATACGGCGCCAACCCGCAACTGCCCGAACAGCAGCACGGGCTGCTCCCCAGCATGAAGATCGCCGCCCCCGCGTCCTGGGGCGACCGCCGCCCGACCGTGCCGGAGGGCTTCACCGTCACCGCCATCGCCACCGATCTGGGCATCCCGCGCCAGACGCTCGTCCTTCCCAACGGCGACATCCTGGTCGCCGAAGGGCGCGGCGGCGGAGCCCCGGCGCTGCGGCCCAAGGACGTCATCGCCGGAGTCATCAAGGCCAGGGGAACGACCTCGGTCCAGAGCGGCAACCGCCTGACGCTGCTGCGCGATGCCGACGGCGACGGCACCTACGAGGAACGCACCGTCTTCGCCGACAATCTCAACGCGCCTTATGGGATGGCCCTGGTGAACGGCCAGCTCTACGTCGCGAACCAGGACGCGCTGGTGCGCTTCCCCTACCGCGACGGGCAGACCCGCGCCGAGGGGCCGCCGGAAAAGGTCACCGGCCTGCCGTCCCACATCAACCATCACTGGACGAAGTCGCTGGCCGCCAGCCCGGACGGGCGTTTCCTTTACGTCGGCATCGGCTCCAACAGCAACATCACGGAGCGCGGGATGGCCGCCGAGGCCGACCGGGCGATGGTGTGGGAAGTGGATGCCCGGACGGGCGCGCACCGGCCCTACGCCACGGGGCTGCGCAACCCCACGGCTCTGGCCATCCAGCCGGGGTCGGGAACGCTGTGGGCGGTGGTGAACGAGCGCGACGAGCTTGGCCCCAACCTCGTCCCCGATTACCTGACCTCGGTCCGTGAGGGCGGCTTCTACGGCTGGCCCTACAGCTATTGGGGCCAAACCCTGGACCCGCGCGTCCAGCCGCAGGATCCGGAAAGGGTCGCCGCGGCGATCAAGCCGGATTACAGCCTGGGCTCGCACGTCGCGGCCCTCGGCGTGGCCTTCTCCTCGCCGGCGATGGGCGAGCGGTTCGCCGAAGGGGTGTTCGTCGGCGAGCACGGCAGTTGGAACCGCAGCGTGCCCAGCGGTTACCGGGTGATCTTCGTCCCCTTCCGCGACGGCGCCCCCGCCGGTCCGCCGGTCGATGTGGTGACGGGGTTCATGGGGGAGGACGGCAAGACCTATGGCCGCCCGGTCGGCGTCACGGTCGATCCGAAGGGCGCCCTGATCGTCGCCGACGACCTGTCGAACACGGTCTGGCGGGTCGCGGTGGCGGACCGCTCGCCCACGGCGGACGCGCCTTCGGATATGGGCAGCGCGACGACCGACGGGAACTGATCCCCCGTTCCGGAACGGGGGAGCCGCGCTTCAGGGCCGCCGGGCCTGCGGTCCGGTGCGGCCCGAGATGGTGACGGCCACCGGACAGCCCATCCAGCGCTGGCGCTTGCCTTCCAGCGCCGGCCCGCTGTGGGCCAGACCGTTCTGCCGCCCGCCGCCCCACAGGCCGCGCCCGCGCGGCACCACCGGCAGCAGCCGGATTTTCCGCCCGACGATGGCCAGCCGGCGGCGCCAGTGGGCGACCAGCTTGGCCGAGGTGCCGACCCTCCGCGCGATTTCGTGATCGGCCAGCAGGGCGCTGCCGGGGTCCTGCAGCAGGTCGAGGACGGCGCGGCGCTTGTCGGCGCTGGTGTGGCGGCTGTGCTTGCGCTCCAGCGCCTTGCCGAGATCCCACAGCTTTTCCGCGGTTTCGCGGGCGAGGCTGCGCCAACGGTCGGCCTCCTCCCGCTGGCGTTCCATGTCGCCGTTGCTCTTTTCAAGCTGCCGCTTCAGCCCGGCGACCTCCAGCTCCAGGTCGCGCACCTGCCGGCGCAGCCCCTGGACGAGCTGGTCGGGCGGCGGGGGCCGGTCGGGCGGAGCGGCGCTGGCGGCGGCGGGTGACGGCTCCGGCGCGGTGGCCAGCGGACGGGCGCCGCGGGCCAGATCGCGGAACGACAGGCCGGCCCTCGACAGCATGATGCGCGCGGCGCGGAGTGCGGATTGGGCCTCGCCCTGATGCTCCGACTCGGCCATGGCGAGGACTTTGGCGAGTTTGTCTGGGTCCATCCGAGGGGTCGGGTCCGGAGGCGATTCATCGCGTCTAGGGGCGAACGGGCGCAAGCTACCACATCTTATTGGATTGGGCATCTCCACATCTCGGGGGTGGAGCACGCCTTTTCCTCCTACCCCTGCCCTGCCCCTGCCCTATCCCGGCATCCGATCCGCCGAGGCCGAAGGGGGGCCGGATCGGCCTTCCGACGCTCCGGCGGGCTGTCCCGTGAAGCAACCTTTTCACTCGACTCGCAGAGGTCCTACCGCCAAATTGTCGGTACCATGACGGCACAAACCGTTTCCGACGCCGGCTCCGGCGCGCCCGACACCCCGCCGGCCTTCACCGTCCGCTTCTGGGGCGTGCGCGGCAGCATCGCCTCCCCGGGGCCGGACACGGTCCGCTACGGCGGCAACACCCCCTGCGTCGAGGTGCGCTGCGGGGACGCCCTGCTGGTCCTCGACGCCGGCACCGGCCTGCGTCCGCTGGGCGAGGCGCTGATGCGCCAGGGCGGCCCGGTGGACGCCGATCTGCTGCTGACCCACAGCCACCTGGACCACATCTGCGGCCTGCCCTTCTTCGCGCCGGCCTTCGATCCGGCCAGCACCGTGCGGATCCGGGCCGGGCATCTGGAGCGGGAGCGGACGATGCGCTCCGTCCTGCAATGCATGATGTCGGCGCCGCTGTTCCCGGTTCCGGTGGAGGTCTTCCGGGCCGACTGCACCTTTCACGATTTCGTCAGCGGCGAGACCCTGGCGGTGAAGCCGGGAGTCACCGTGCGCACCGCCCCGCTGAACCATCCGGACGGCGCCACCGGCTACCGGGTGGAGTTCGCCGGGCGCAGCCTGTGCTACGTCACCGACACCGAACACCCCGCCGAGGGGCGCGACCCGGCGGTGATGGATCTGGTGCGCGGCAGCGACCTGCTGATCTACGACTGCACCTACACCGACGCCGAATACGCCGCCCGCGCCGGCTGGGGCCATTCGACCTGGGAGGAATGCCTGCGCATCGCCGACGAGGCGGGGGTGAAGCGCGCGGTCATCTTCCACCATGACCCCCGGCGCACCGACGCCGATCTGGACGTCATCGCCACCGCCGCCGAGGCCCGGCGCCCCGGCACGCTGGTCGCCCGCGAAGGCATGGCGCTGCCCCTCTGAGCAAGACCTACGCCATCGGACAGTGATGCGCGGAGGACACGGCCAAGGCTCCGTTCGCGTCCCGTGGCCTGTTGTCACTGCCGGATCGTGTGACAATTATGGTATGAAAGCCGCTTGCAACCGCAGAGAGAACTCTGGGGAGGAGCATGCGGCATCTTCTGCGCTTATCGTTGCTGGGCCTGCTCGCCGGCGGAACGCTCGCCGGCTGCGCATCCACTCCGAATCCCCAGGGGTCGCTGGACGGCGGCCCGCGGTCGATCGTCCTTCACCATCCCGCCAGCGGCGAGACGGTCAGCGTCACCTACCGCCGCCCGGACGGCTACGACCCGCAGGCCCTGGACCGCATCGCCACCCTGTTCCGCGACCGCCGCACCGGCGAGACGGTGCCCATCGATCCCGCCCTGGTGGAGCTTCTGGCCGATTTGCGGGAGCGCTGCGGCGCCGGCCCCGACACGCCGGTCCACATCACGTCCGGCTACCGCTCCCCGCTGACGAACGTCGCGCTGGCCCGCAGCAACCCGAACGTGGCGGAGAACAGCTACCACCTGCGCGGCCAGGCCGCCGACATCCACATCCCCGGCGTCCCGCCCCGCCGCCTCGCCGACGAGGCCGCGGCCCTGCAACGCGGCGGCTACGCCCTCTACGTCCACACCGGCCACGTCCATGTGGACACCGGCCCGGTCCGCACCTGGACCCCGAAGGGCGGCGACCCCCGCATCCTGGAGGCCAGGGCGACTCCGGCCAAGCCCGTTCCGGCCAAACCCGCCGCTCCCCGGACCGAGGTCGCCGCGGCGGAGCCTCCGAAGCGCACCACCCCGGCCAAGGCCGCTCCCGCAAAGGGCAACGACGCCGACCTCGCCCGCGTCCGTATGGTGCTGGCCTCCCTCAAGGAGCAGCCGGAACCGGCGGCGAAGAAGAAGCCCTGATCGCTACCGGTAGGGATCGGCGGCGTCCCGCAGGCCGTCGCCGAGGAAGTTGAAACTCAGCACGGTGACGATCACCGGCACCACCGGCAGCATCAGCCAGGGGTACAGCGCCACCACGTTGATGTTCTGCGCTTCGGTCAGCAGCACCCCCCAGCTGGTGATCGGCGGGCGCAGGCCCAGGCCGAGGAAGCTCAGCGCCGTCTCGCCCAGGATCATCCCGGGGATGGCCAGCGTCGCCGAGGCGATCAGGTGGCTCATGAAGCTGGGCAGCAGGTGGCGCCCGATGATGCGGGCCGGGCGGGCGCCCATCAACTGGGCGGCGGTGGTGAAGTCCTCCTCGCGCAGGGCTAGCAGCTTGGACCGCACGGCGCGGGCGAGGCCCGTCCATTCCAGAAGGCCCAGGATCACCGTGATCCCGAAATAGATGAAGATCGGGTTCCAGGTCACGGGCAATGCTGCGGACAGGGCCATCCACAGCGGCAGTTCCGGGAAGGAGCGGATGATCTCGATCAGCCGCTGGATCAGGTTGTCCACCCAGCCGCCGTAATAGCCGGCGATGCCGCCGATGACGATCCCCAGCACGAAGCTGACCGCGACGCCGATCAGCCCGATGGTCAGCGAGATGCGCGTCCCGTAGATCATCCGCGACAGCATGTCCCGGCCCAGCCGGTCGGTGCCCAGCAGGAACAGCGTCCCGCCCTCCGCCGGGCAGGCGAGGTGCCAGTCGCTCTCCACCAGCCCCCAGAACGCGTAGCGGTCGCCGCGGCAGAGGAAGCGGATCGGCTGCACCTTCGCCGGGTCGGGCGTGTACTCCCGCTTCAGGATCTCCATGTCCAGCCGGTAGGTGTAGCCGTAGACGAAGGGGCCGACGAATTGCCCCTCGTGGAACAGGTGCAGGGCCTGCGGCGGGGCGTGGATGAAATGGGAGTTGCGGCTGTCCACCGCGTAGGGGGCCAGAACCTCGCTGACCAAAGTGGAGGCGTAGAGGAGAAGCAGCACGATCCCCGACACCACCGCCAGCCGGTGCCGCCGCAGCTTCCACCAGACCATCCGCCATTGCGAGGCGGTGGTGAAGCGCTCCTGCTCCGGCGACAGATGCTCGATCTCGTCCGGGTTCCAGGGAGCCGTATCGACGGTGTGGGGCAGGGGGGTGTGGGGCAGGGAGGCGCTCATCGGCTGGCCCCCCCGCCGAGGCGGATGCGCGGGTCGAGTGCCGCCAGCGCCAGATCCGACAGGAAGACCCCGATCACCGTCAGCACCGCCAGGAACATCAGGAAGGACCCGGCCAGATACATGTCCTGGCTGCGCAGCGCCTGGAGCAGCATCGGCCCCGTGGTCGGCAGCGACATCACCACCGACACCACGGCGGCGCCGGACACGATCTGCGGCAGCAGGTTCCCGATGTCGGACACGAAGGGGTTCAGCGCCACCCGCAGCGGGTATTTCACCAGCGCCCGGCCCGGCGGCAGGCCCTTGGCCCGCGCGGTCACGACGTAGGGCTTGTGCAGCTCGTCCAGCAGGTTGGCGCGCAGGCGGCGGATCATCGCGGCGGTGCCGGCGGTGCCGATGACGATCACCGGAATCCACAGATGCTCCAGCACGCTCATCGCCTTGCCCCAGCTCCACGGCTGGCCGAGGTAGCGCGGGTCCATCAGCCCGCCGATGGAGGTGCCGAACCACACGTTGGCGAAGTACAGCATCACCAGCGCCAGCAGGAAGCTGGGCGTCGCCAGCCCCAGGAAGCCCAGGAAGGTCAGGGCGTAGTCCCCCAGGCTGTACTGCCGGGTCGCCGAATAGATGCCGATGGGAAAGGACACCACCCAGATGAAGACGATGGTGGCGCCGGAGACGATGGCGGTCAGCCACAGCCGGTCGCCCACCACGTCGGACACCGGCATGTTGTATTCGAAGGAATAGCCGAAGTCGCCGCGCAGCATCCCGGCCAGCCACAGCGCGTACTGCTCGTGCATCGGGCGGTCGAGCCCGTAGGATTCGCGCAGCATGGCCAGACGGCCCTGGTCCATGCCCTCGCCCCGGCTCTGCATCTCGTTGACCAGCGTGGTCAGATAGTCGCCGGGCGGAAGCTGGATGATGACGAAGGTGATGACGCTGATCGCCAGAAGCGTCGGGATCATGATCAGGATGCGGCGGATCACGTAGCCCAGCATGGCCTCACCCCTTCCCGTCGTCGAACCAGAAGCCGTCGGGCCGGTACAGCCCGAAATGCGCGCCGGGGTCGTAGTTGAACAGGCCCTCCTCCGGCACGTTGCGCAGGGTGCGGCGCGCCACCACCGGCTGCGGCACCCCGGCCACCGTGCCGATGGTGAAGACCTGATCGGCGTTGAGCGTCAGGATGCGCGTCCAGGCCGCCGCCCGCCCGGCCTCGTCCGGCGCGTCGCGCCAGGCGCGGAAGGCGTCCAGAAGCTCCCGCCCTTCCGGCAGGTCGGGGCGTTCGCCGTCCTTGCCCATGGTCTGGTAGAACTGGCCCCATTTCGGCCACTGGTACTTGGCCTGATCGACGGGCACCAGCTCGGCGGGGCTCATGTCCGCGGTGGCGATGGCGTTGTCCAGCCCGCGTGCGATGGACATGCAGGTGTCGCCCGCGAAGATGCGGTTGCGGAACACGTCGAGCTGCGAGGAGCGGATGTAGAGCCGCGCCCCGATGCGCCGCCAGCCGTCGGTGATCAGCTCCAGCGCATCGGCCTCCTCCGTGCTCTCCCCGGCGGTCTCCACCACGATCTCCAGCGGGCGCCCGTCGGGCAGCAGGCGCACGCCGTTGACGTCGCGCTTGGTCAGGCCGATCTCGTCGAGCAGCCGGTTCGCCTGCCGCAGGTCGAACTGCGCCCAGCGGTCGCGGTAGGCCGGCACCCACAGGGGCGAGACCTCCAGCAGCGTGTTGTTGCTGGGAATGGCGAGGCCGTAATAGATGACCTGGTTCATCTCCTCCCGGTCGATGGCCAGCGACAGGGCGCGGCGGTAGCGCACGTCGCGGTTCAACGCGCGCCACACCGGGTCGTTGCAGGTCAGGTTGGGGAACAGCGCCATCTGCGCCCCGATGCCGGTGCGCCACAGCGTGACCCGGTAATCGTTGCGCTTCGCCCCCTGCTTCAGGAAGGTGTAGTTGTCGAACCGCAGGTAGCGCGCCTGGAGGTCGCTCTCGCCCGCCCCAGTCTTGGCCGGGACGATCTTGGCGTCGGCCACCGTCATGATGAGCCGGTCGATGTAGGGCAACTGCCGCCCCGCCGGGTCAACGCGGTGAAAATACGGGTTCCTTACGAAAATGAAACGTTCCGCGGGCGGAGCGGTCGTCGGCACCCAGGGCTGAAGGGTGGGCAGGTCGGGGTTGTCGAACTCGGTCAGATTGTCCTTGCGGTTGTGAAGCTGCTGCCAGCTTTTCTGCCGCTCCTCCTCCACCCGCTGCTTCAGCTCCAGCGGGTCGGTGAAGCGGGGGTGGAAGCGCCGCAGGTAATGGGCGGGGGCGTAGATCTCCACCGGTTTGGCCCCGGCCAGCATCGGCAGGAAGAAGGGGTTGGGGCGGGTCCAGGAATAGCGCACCGCCGCCGCGTCCAGCACCTCGAACTTCGGCGCCTCCCCGCCCACCAGCATTTCCGGCGGCGGCCCGCCGGGGTAGCGCTTGGGGTTGCCCGCCATGTCCTCCCACCAGTAGCGGAAATCCTCCGCCGTGAAGGGATGGCCGTCCGACCAGCGGTGGCCGCGGCGCAGCGTGAAGGTGAAGACGCGCCCGTCCTCCACGTCCACCCGCTCCAGGATGTCCGGCACGATGCGCAGGTTCGGGGTCAGCGCGACCAGCCGGGCGTAGCTGTAGACGTAGATCAGCCGCGTGTCCTTGGTCCGCGCCATCAGCAGGCGCAGGTCGCCGCCGTGCCGTCCCGGCGCCTGCCAGGGCCGGTCCATCGCCTCGACCAGGGGGGTGAGCGGCAGCCGCCGCTCCACCGGCGGCAGGGAGCCGGAGCCGACCGCGTTCTCCAGCATCGGCGTCTCGACCGCGTCGAAGGCGCTGAGGCCGAGGAGGGCGAGCAGCAGCAGGGCAGGGCGGGTTCCCCTCATCACGCCACCTCCCGCACGCGGATGGAGGCGTCGGCGCGCACGCAATGGCCGCCGCCCAGATCGACCAGATGGGGCTGGTGGCCCTCGTCGATGGTGAAGGGCGCCGGCCAGCGCGCAGGATCGGAGGCGCGGCCTTCCTCCAGGTCGGTCAGCGACAGCGGGTGGCTGGGGTCCGGCTCCGGCACGGCGGCCAGAAGGGCGCGGGTGTAGGGGTGGACCGGGTTGCGGAACAAAGCCTCCCGCGGGGCCGACTCGACGATCCGCCCGCGGCACATGACCAGGATGCGGTCGGCCATGTAATCCACCACGGCCAGATTGTGGCTGACGAACAGGAAGGTCAGCCCCAGCCGTTCCTTCAGATCCTTCAGCAGGTTCAGCACCTGCGCCTGGATCGACACGTCGAGCGCCGACACCGGCTCGTCCAGCAGAAGAAGCTCGGGTCCGAGCGCCAGCGCGCGGGCGATGCCGATGCGCTGGCGCTGGCCGCCGGAGAAGCTGTGCGGGTAGCGGCGCAGATGCCGCGCGTCCAGCCCGACCAGCCCCATCAGCTCCTTCACCCGCGCGGCGCGCTCCGCCTCGTCGCCGATGCCGTGGATGACCAGCGGTTCGGCAACGATGTCGAAGACCGTCATGCGCGGGTTCAGCGAGCCGTAGGGGTCCTGGAAGACGAACTGCACCTTGCGGCGGAAGGCGGTCAGCGCATCGCCCTGAAGGCCCAGCACATCGACGATCCGGCCATGGTCGTTGAAGCGGACGCTGCCCTCGTCCGGCGTCAGGGCGCGCATCAGGATCTTCGACAGGGTGGTCTTGCCGCAGCCCGATTCGCCGACCAGCCCGACGCATTCGCCCCGCGCGATGGCGAAGCTGACGTCGTCCACCGCCAGCGTGCCGGTCCCGGCCCTGGCGCCGAACCAGCCGGACCGGCGCGCGCCGTAGCGCTTGCGCACCCCTTCCACCGCCAGCAGCGGCCCCGCCGCGTCGGCGCCGGGCGGCCAGGGCTCGTGGTCCCTCTCCAGCAGGCTGCCGCCTTCCGACGCGCCCCCGATCGAGATGGAGCGGATCGGCACCAGCCGCTCGCCCGGCGCCATGTGGAAGCGCGGAACGGCGCGCAGCAGGGCCTTCAGATAGGGGTGGCGGGGGTCGGCGAAGATGTCCTCGCGCGTGCCGGATTCCAGGACCCGCCCGCGGTGCATCACCACCACCTCCTCGGCGAGGTTGGCGACCACCCCCAGGTCGTGGGTGATCAGCAGCACGGCCATCCCGAGATCGGTCTGGAGATCCTTGATCAGCTTCAGGATCTGCGCCTGGATGGTGACGTCCAGGGCGGTCGTCGGCTCGTCGGCGATCAGCAGGGCGGGGCGGCAGACCAGGGCCATGGCGATCATCGCGCGCTGGCGCAGCCCGCCCGACAGCTCGAACGGGTAGGTGTCCAGCGCCCGCTTCGGGTCGGGGAAGCGCACCCGGCGCAGCATGTCCTCGGCCAGCGAACGGGCCTGCCGGGCGGTCACCCGCTGGTGCAGCCGCACCGCCTCGCCCACCTGATCGCCCACCGTGTGCAGCGGCGACAGGGAGGTCATCGGCTCCTGGAAGATGATCGAGATGCTGCCCCCGCGCAGCGCCTGCATCGCCTTGCCGTCGGCCTTCAGCCCGGCGATGTCGAGGGCGCCGTCGTTCACCGCCCCGCCATTGACCGTCCCATCGTCGAACAGGATGCGCCCGCCGGTGATGGCGGCGTTGCGGGGCAGGATGCGCAGGATCGACTGCGCCGCCACCGACTTGCCGGACCCCGACTCCCCGACCAGGGCGACGGTGGACCCCGCCCGCACCCGGAAGGAGACGCCGCGCACCGCATGGACCACGCCGCCCGGGACATGGAAATCGACCTTCAGGTCCTCCACCCGGAGCAGCGCGCGGCTCATGATGCCGAAGCCTCTTCGTTGGGGTCGTCCGGCGGCTCGATGCCCAGCGCGATCAGGTTGTCCACCGTCACCGGGCTCAGCGCCACGCCGTTGCGTCCGGCGGCGTCGGAGGCCCGTTCGATCACCGCGTCGAAGCCCTCCAGGTTGCTGTCGAAGCGGATGGTCTTCCCGCCGCCGGCCAGCGCCGCCTGCATCCAGCCGTCGTCGCGCCCCCGCCGCGTCGCGTAGTAGCGCAGCCGCAGGTCCGACAGCTTGTCCCAGCGGATCGCGGCGCCCAGCGGCCCGTCCGCGCGAAGCCCGTCGCCGTCCATGGTCAGGCGGGTCATCTGGCGCTGCGCGGTGCGCGCCGCGAAGACGGCGAACAGCACCGCGCAGGCGCCCAGCGGCACGGCGATCCAGGGGGTGACGGGCAGGAGGGCCAGCGGCAGAACCGTCAAGGCCAGCCCCGCCCCCGCCCGCGCGTAATCGCCGGCCAGCGCCCCGGCGGGGTAGCGCATCTCCGCGGGCATCGGCGGCGTCTCCACGGTGGAGGGTCGGGCCATGGGCAACTCGGCCATGTCTCAGCGGGCTCCTTCGGCAACGAACAGGGCGTCGGCGCCCGGCCAGCGGGCCGCCGGATGGCGGCGGGTCACGGTCAGGAAACGCGCGGTGAAGGCCCAGGTTTCGCCGTCCATCACCAAATGATGAGTCAGCAGGCCGGTGGGCTCGCCTTCGTCCGCTTGACCCAGCCGGCGGGCGCGCAGATGGGCGACCGCCATGCCCAGCGACTCGGGCTCGCCCAGGAAACGCTTGCCGTCCTTCCAGGCCACCGGGTCGATGTGCGTATTGACACACATCATGTTGACGGTTGACACACATTTCGGCCCGAAAACCGACAAGCCGGTGAAGCCCGCATCGGGCAGCCCAGCCGTCACGCCCGGCGCGATGCGGTTCCAGGGCGGCACCAGAACGGGCAGGGCGCGCGGCCCGAAGAGGCGGTCCAGCACTCTCCATCCCTCCGCCAGTTCGGCCAGCACGGCGGCGGCGGGCCGGTCGGCTCCCAGCTCCGCCTTCTTGGCGGGGGGAACGGCGTGGTCCCTGTGCGACCAGCCGTGCTGAAGCACCGCGACGGCGGGGGCCGTGTCCAACGCCGGGGCGAGGGAATCCTTTGCGTGTGCCGGAATGACGGCCAGGGCCAGCGGCGCGCCGGTTTCTCCGGACAGGGCGATCATCCGGGCCAGTTCCGGAGTCGGCTCGACGGCGTCGTCGTCGCGCCACCAGAAGCTGGCGGTGCGCCCGGCGGCGGCCCAGGCGTCCAGTTCGGCATCCAGCGCGTCCCAACCGGCGCGCGGCGGGCTGTCGGAAGGGGCGGTTGCGGTCACGGTCATCGCCTGTTCTGTTCCCTCTCCCCTCCGGGGGGAGGGTTGGGGTGAGGGGGGTGTGCTGTTGCCGGACGTTCCGCCTTGCGCAACCCCCTCACCCTCCCCTCTCCCCGGAGGGGAGAGGGTTAAAAGGGCAGCGAACGCAGATGGCCAAGGCCAGCATGGCCCCCGCACCGGGAAAATCCAAGCGTCTCGATTGGTTTAGCGGCTGTTTGGTCAGCGGTTGGCCACCGCGTCCCGCAGCAGGCGGGCGGTGGTGGCGGCACCGTCCAGCCGGAGGGCGACGGCGGGCGGCGGGGGCAGGGCGAGCGCCCGCGCCACACCCTCGGCCAGCGTCCGCGGCGTCAGGGTGGCTTCCTCGACCACGGCCAGCCGGCCCCGCTCCTCCAGCAGGCGGGCCCGAATGGCCTGCTCCGTCTCGCTGCCGGCGGCGAAGGGGACCAGCACCGCCCGGCAACCGGCCTGAAGCACGTCCAGCACCGTGTTGTAGCCGGCCTGGCTGATCGACAGGCGGCAGCGGCGGAGCAGGGCGGGGAAGTCCGGCCGCGCCCGTTCGACCAGCACGCCGGGCGGGGCCTCGGCGGCGAGCGTGCGGAACGCCTCCTCCGGCACGTCCGGCCCGGCCAGCAGGCGCCAAGGTGTGTCAAGTCCGGGGCCGGTTGACGCACGCAGGGCCAGCGCCGCCCGCAGCAGCGGCAGGCCGACCGCCCCGCCGCCCACCGACACGATCACCTCGTCCGTCCCGTCCGCCCTGTCCTCCCCCGCCGGTTGCGGCGGGGCGGCGACGTAGCCGGTGTAGCGGATGCGGTCGGCGATCCGTTCCGCCGCGGGAAAGGTCGCCCCGAAGGGGATCAGGCCGGGATCGCCGTGGACCAGCACATGGTCGAACAGCCGTTCCACCACCGAAACGGTTTCGTCCAGCCGCTCCGGCCTCGCCTTGGTCACCAGGATGTCGCGCACCGAACAGGCGGTGACCGCCCCGGCGGCCTTCGCGGCCTCCAGCAGGGGCAGAAGCTCGAACCGGAAGGCGCGGCGCCCGAAGGGGAAGGACTCGACCAGCAGGACGTCGGGCCGCACCCGCGCGACGGTGTCCAGAACCGCCGCGCGGCGCCGGGCGCGCCAGGCGTCGTCGATGGGCCGGCCGTTTTCGTCCAGCAGGGTCTTGAAGGTGCCGTCGGCGGCGCGGGCGGGGGGAAGCTGGACGATCTCCGCCGCCGGGCCGTAGCCGATCCCCGGCACCGGATGCCCGCCGCGCAGCACCGTCACCGCCGCGCCGGTCCCGGCCAGCCCGCGGGCGATCAGCGCGGCGCGCCGGTCGTGCCCGATGCCCAGCAGATGCTGGACGTGGAAGAGGACGCGCATGGCCGTTCGGACCGGGCGGTTCAGGTCGCCTGGGCGGCCAGCACCTCGCGCAGGCGCATGGTCGTCTGCTCCAGACGGTGGGCCAGGGAGCGCATGATCTCCAGCCCCATCTGCGGGAAGTCGGCGATCATCTGAAGGAAATGATCCTTGGGCACGCACAGCGTTTCCAGGTCGGTGCGGGCGCGGACGGTGGCGGTGCGCGGCACGTCGCACAGGATGGCGATCTCGCCGACGATCTCGTTGGACCCCAGGGTCGCGACGGCCAGCGGCCCGCCGGGGCCGGTCACGACCACCTCGGCCTCCCCGCGCAGCAGGATGTAGGCGCAGGTGCCCATCTCGTCCTGCTGGAACAGGACGTCGCCCGCCCGGAAGCTCAGCCGCTCGCTGGTGAAGGCCAGAAGCTTGAGCTTGGAAGTGTCGATGTTGGCGAACAGGGGAATCCTGCGCAGGCAATTGACTTCTTCGGCGATGCTCATGCCGTCTGCCTCCTCAACGCCGCCGGCTTCACTCGGCGGACACCAACTCGTGCAACAAGGTGCCGGGCTTGTTCAACTCGTCGAAGCGGCCATGCTCGGCGATTCGCCCATCCTTCATAACAATGACTCGCTCGAACGCCCGTGCCAAGCCGGCGCGGTGCAGAACCCACACAAGACCACACCCTTTGCGTTCGCCGAGGATCGCGGCGTGGACCTTGGTCTGGCTGCTGGTGTCCAGGCCGCTGGTCGCCTCGCTCAGCACCAGAAGGTCGGGGCGCTTCAGCAGGGCGCGGGCCAGCGCCGCCTTCTGGCGCTGCGCGGCGGACAGGCGCGACCCGGCCACCCCCACGGGATGGTCCAGCCCGACCTCCACGATGGTGTCGCGCAGGTGAAGCTGGTCCACCAGCTCCGCCACGATGCGGCCCACCTTGGATTGCACCTGCGCCTGCCCGTAGACCATCCTCCCGAACAGGATGTTGTCCTGGATGCTGGCCGCCGCGTTGTAGGCCGCCGGGTCGAAGAAGGCGACGGCGTGCTTCAGGTCTTCCGGCAGGTCGCGGGCGAAGAGGTGCCGCGCCTCCAGCAGCTTCCTTTCCAGCTCGGGCGTCATCAGGCCCAGGCGGTGGCGGGCGCCGATCAGCTTGAAGGGCAGGGTCATCAGCCGGGTCCGCTCCTCGGGCCGCAGCGCGCCCAGCCCCTCCTTCGCGGTGCGCGCCAGGATGGCCTGATAGTCCGGCAGCTCCGCGAAGCCGATGAAGGAGAAGCGTTCGAAGAACTCGTGGCCGGGCGGCAGGCCGGCGAACAGCTCCACCATGGTCTCCGCCACCTTGTGGCCGGTCTCCAGGATGGTGCCGGTCAGCCCCACCTTGTCCAGCACATGCAGCATGTAGGGGTTGGAAGCCAGCGCGTCCGTCTGGAATATGGGGCCGACCGGCGTGCCGAACAGCAGGTTCTCGGCCAGCGTGGCGTTCGCGGCGTAGCGGTCGGGGTCGAAGCGCTCCACCAGCCGCCCCAGATCCGGGTTGTTCATCATCATCGCGCGCATGGCCTCCCGCGCTTCCAGCACGCGGGCGGCCACCTCGGGGCGCTGCTCCGGATCGACGGTGCGGTTCAGCCCCATCCCGTACACGTCGTCCTGCAGCGACACCATCGTCACCACGCGCAGGATGCGGGCCTTCAGATCCTCCGGCCCGTCGCAGCCGGCGGCGGCGTAGTCGATCCAGTCGGCGTGCACGTCGTCGGTGGCGTTGCCGGACAGGATCGACTCGGTCTGCCGGTCCTTGCGCCGCGCCGCCGCCTCACCGCTCTCGCCGTTCTCGCGCAGGGGGCGGTGGCGCAGCCCGTAGACGAGATTGTCGTACAGCGAGGCGGCGAACAGGTAGGGGGTGGCCCCGACATAGGCGGCGCGGCGCCCGGTCACGCTCTCCGGCAGCTCCGCATAGTCGCGCTCGCCCAGCCGGATCTGGCCCGACGACGGCAGAAGCACCCGCGCGGCGAGCTGCGCCAGCTCGTCCCGTCCGGAGCCGACGCCGATCAGCGCGGTGTGGCCGTCCAGCGGGATGTCGCAGGTCACCCCCTCCAGGATCGCCGACCCGCCGTCCTCCCCAAATCCGACGTTGCGGAAGGCCAGGGCGCCGGTGAACGGCACGTCCTCCTCCTCGCGCAGCAGGCGTTCGGCCAGCAGGTCGGGGACGTGGAACTGCTCCACCACCTGCTCGTACTTGATCCGGTTGTCCTCCTTCTGCTGGTACCAGTCGAGAAGTTCCTTCCAGGGTGCGGCCAAGTCCTTGTAGGCGGCCAGCACCGCGACCAGCGCGCCGAAGGAGAGCTGGCCATGGATCACCAGGTAACCGCCGAT
Source organism: Azospirillum isscasi (assembly GCF_030849505.1). Lineage (GTDB taxonomy): Bacteria > Pseudomonadota > Alphaproteobacteria > Azospirillales > Azospirillaceae > Azospirillum > Azospirillum isscasi. Next base: position 18,479 of record NZ_JAUJFI010000006.1, read on the forward strand.
GGAATAGAAGAAGAAGGGCGTCAACTGGTTTATGAAATTGTTCAAGAATTTGACAAAAAACTTTCGTTGGTAAATCTCGAAACGGATGCGGTACACGTCGCCCAGGCGGTGGCTGAGATCGGCCAGATGCCAGGACGCGGTGTCGTGGGTGTGGACCTCCTGGATGCCGGACACCGTCTCGCCGATGCGGTCGGCGATCTGGCGCATGGCACGTACGCGCTGTTTGCCGAGCTGATTGACCTTGCGTTGCAGCCGCGGAATGAGCCAGCCTTGGAACGGGTACAGCGACACCGCCGCCGCTCCCAGCACCGGGTCCTGGATGAAGATGAAGGCGATGTAGACCAGAAGGGTGCCGCCCTGGAACACCGGGATGGCGATGGCGTCGCCGATGAAGCCGCCCAGCGGTTCCACCTCCGCCGTGATCATCGGGATGATCTCCCCCGGAGACATCTTGCGGAACCGGGGCAGGGGAAAGCGCAGGACGCGCACGTAAAGCTCGTACCGCAGGCGGCGCAGCATCCGTTCGCCCAGCCGCCCCTTGTAGGTGTTGATGACGTACTTGAAGCCGCCGTTGACCAGCACCAAAGTCAGGAACAGCCCGCATAGGACGAACAGGTAGCTGACCTGGTCGAGATGGAAGCCGAGAAAGGACTCGGGCAGCTTCTTCCCGGCGATCGCCTCGTTGACGATCCGCTTCGGCAGGTCGAGCGAGGCGTAGAGGAACGGAAAGGACGCCAGGGTCATCAGGGTCAGCACGATCTGCTGACGGACGCTGTGCCGAAGGATGAATCGGAAAATGCTGGATTCCATAGCGCCATTCTACGCAAGGGGACGCCGGTGCGGGGAGCAGGCAGACACCTTACCCCCACTGCCGCTCTGCCGCTGAGGATATGGTTCGCCTATACGCGGTCTGCCGCAATCGCGACGGCGGTATGACGCGCATCCGTTGATCGGCCAAGCCGTGGCCGGACACAAGAGGCCAATCGGGAGAGGTGGGAAGTCCATGAGCGAACGTCCGACCTCGGGCCGCGTGCTCATCTACAGCCACGATACGTTCGGCCTCGGCCATCTCCGCCGCTGCCGGGCCATCGCGCATGCGCTGGTGGAGCGCTACAGCAACCTGTCGGTGCTGATCCTGTCGGGTTCGCCCATCGTCGGCAGCTTCGACTTCCGCACGCGGGTGGACTTCGTGCGCATCCCCGGCGTCATCAAGCTGCGCAACGGGGAATACACGGCGCTGAACCTGCATCTGGACATCGACGAGATCCTGGCCATGCGGGCCTCGCTGATCCGCCACACGGCGGAGATCTACCAGCCCGACCTGTTCATCGTGGACAAGGAACCGCTGGGCCTGCGCGGCGAGGTGCGGGAGACGCTGGAGCTTCTGAAGGGCCGCGGCGTGCCGCTGGTGCTGGGCCTGCGCGACGTGATGGACGAGCCGGCCCTGCTCGCCCCGGAGTGGGAGCGCAAGAAGGTGCTGCCGGCGCTGGAAAGCCTGTACGACGAGATCTGGGTCTACGGCCTGCCGCAGATCTGCGACCCGCTGGAGGGCATCGAGGTGCCCCGGTCGGTGCGCGACAGGATGGTCTACACTGGCTACCTGCACCGCACCGTGCCCTCGGCGGTCCCCCACGGTCCCGGCCTGCCGGACGAGCCCTACATCCTGGTCACCCCCGGCGGCGGCGGCGACGGGGAGGCGCTGGTGGACTGGGTGCTGCGCGCCTACGAGAGCGATCCTGGCATTCCCTACCGCGCCGTCCTGGTGTTCGGTCCCTTCATGCAGCCGGACCTCCAGGCCGAGTTCCTGGCCCGTGCCGAGGCGCTGCCGAACGTCGAGGCCACCGCCTTCGAGGCGCGGATCGAGCGGCTGATGCAGGGCGCGGTCGGGGTGGTCGCCATGGGCGGCTACAACACCTTCTGCGAGATCCTGTCCTTCGACAAGAAGGCGCTGATCGTCCCGCGCGAGGTGCCGCGGCGCGAGCAGACCATCCGCGCCGCCCGCGCGCAGGAGCTGGGTCTGGTTTCCGTCCTGATGGACGACGGGGTGCGCGACGCCGCGGCCATGGCGGCGGCGCTGCGCCGGCTGCCCTGGCAGGCGCCGCCCTCCTCCGTCGTGGTGCCGGGCCTGCTGGGCGGGCTGGAGAGCGTCAACCGCCTGTCGGCCCGCTACCTGCCGGAGCCGTCGTCCGCGCCCGGCCTTCCCGAACGCCAATTGGCCGCCGGGGGCATGGCGTGACCGTCGCCGTCATCGTCAAGGGCTGGCCCCGCCTGTCCGAGACCTTCATCGCGCAGGAGGTTCTGGGGCTGGAGCGGCGGGGCTTGCGTCAAGTCATCGTCAGCCTGCGTCAACCGACCGACAAGGCGGTGCACGAGCTGAACCGCCGGGTGACCGCCCCGGTCGTCCACCTGCCCGAATATCTGCATGGCGAGCCGGCCCGCCTGCTGCGCGCGCTGGCCGCGGCGCGGCGCCGGCCCGGCTGGCGGACGGCCCTGGGCGCCTGGATGGCCGACCTGCGGCGCGACCCCAGCCGCAACCGCGTCCGCCGCTTCGGGCAGGCTTGCGTGCTGGCGGCGGAGCTTCCGGCGGACGTGACGTGGCTGCACAGCCATTTCCTGCACACCCCGGCCAGCGTGGCGCGCTACGCGGCGTTGCTGACCGGCCTGCCCTGGAGCTTTTCCGCCCACGCCAAGGACATCTGGACCTCCCCGGAGTGGGACCTGCGGGAGAAGCTGGCGGAGGCGCGCTGGGGCGTCACCTGCACGGCGCTCGGCCTCGCCCGCCTGCGCGGCCTCGCGGCGGAGCCGGAGCGGGTGGAGCTGCTCTACCACGGGCTGGACTTCAGCCGCTTTCCCGCCGCGCCGGAGGCCCGGCCGGCGCGCGACGGCGCCGACCCCGCCGATCCCGTGCGGCTGCTCTCGGTCGGGCGGGCGGTGGAGAAGAAGGGGTTCGACCTGCTGCTGGACGCGCTGGCCCGGCTGCCCGCCGGGCTGCATTGGCGCTGGACCCACATCGGCGGCGGCGACCGGCTGGCCGCGCTGAAGGCGCAGGCGGCGGCGCTGGGGCTGGACGGGCGGATCGACTGGCAGGGGGCGAAGGCCCAGGATGCGGTGATCGCCCAGTACCGCCGCGCCGACCTGTTCGTCCTGCCCTGCCGCACGGCGCGCGACGGCGACCGCGACGGGCTGCCCAACGTGCTGATGGAGGCGCAGAGCCAGGGGCTGGCCTGCCTGTCCACCCGGGCCGCGGCGGTGGCGGAGCTGATAGAGGATGGAGCCACCGGCACGCTGGTGGAACCGGACGACCCCGCCGACCTTTCCGCCGCTCTGGAAGCGTTGATCGGCGATCCCGCCCGCCGCGCGGCGCTGGGTGCGGCGGGGGCCTTGCGGGTGCGGCGGGACTTCGGCAGCGACTCGGGAATCGATCGGCTGCACGATCGTTTCACAACCGAAAATAGCCAAACGCGGCTTGTGCCATTTGGGGGATGCTGTGCATTGCACGGCGGCTGACAACGGGATAGAGTGCGGCTTTGCTCCACTCTCGCGACGTCATGTCGACCCTGTCCGCCTCTTCCGATCCGGAAATCCTCTCCTTTATCGATTTCGACGACGACACCGACGCCGTGGCGACCAGCCACGAGCTGTCGGTGACGCGCAGCAAGCTGGGCGACCTGCTCGACCTGCTGCCCGCCGGGCTGCTGATCCATCAGGAGATGGGAATCGTCTTCGCCAACCAGGAGGCCGTGCGCATCCTGGGCCAGAGCGGCGACGCCCTGGTCGGGCGCCACTTCCTCGACTTCGTGGAGGAGTCCGGCATCGAGGACCAGCGCGACGCCTTCCTGAGCTGTCTGCGCGGGCGGGAGCTGGTGCGGTCGAAGGACGGGGTGATGGTGTCCACGGACGGGCGGCGGACCTGCGTTCAGGTCAGCATGTCGCCCCTGCCCTGGGAAGGGCTTCCGGTCATCTACGTCCTGATCACCGACGTGACGGCGCTGAAGGAGTCGGAGGAGCGGCTGCGCCAGCTCTCGATCACCGACTCGCTGACCGGCACGTCCAACCGCCGCCATTTCGTCGAGGCGGCGGAGCAGGAACTGGCCCGCGTCCGCCGCTATGGCCGCCCGGCCAGCCTGCTGATGCTCGACATCGACCATTTCAAGAGCATCAACGACACCCACGGCCATGCGGTGGGGGACGAGGCGCTGCGGGCCTTCACCGCGGCCTGCCGCGGTCTGCTGCGGGAGAACGATTTGCTGGGCCGCACGGGCGGGGAGGAGTTCGCCATCCTGCTGCCCGAGACCGACGTCGCCGGGGCGCGGATGGTGGCGGAGCGCATCCGCCGCCGCACCGCGGAGCTGGCCGTTCCGGCGGGGGCGGAGACCGTGCGCTTCACCGTGTCGATCGGCGTGGCCTGCTGTGCCGCCGGAACGCGCGGGGTGGACGCCATGCTGTCCAGCGCGGACGAGGCGCTGTACCGCGCCAAGGCCGCCGGGCGGAACCGCGTCATCTGCGCGCTGGAACCGACCCCCTTCTGAGGCTTTTTTCCTTCCTGCCGCCGGGGCCGGCATGCGCATCGCCTTCTACGCGCCGCTGAAATCCCCCACCCACCCGGTGCCCTCGGGCGACCGGCGCATGGCCCGGCTGCTGATGGCGGCGCTGGCGGGTGCCGGGCACGAGGTGACGCTGGCCTGCACGCTGCGGAGCTGGGACGACGGGCGCCGTCCGGGCCGGGCGGAGCGTCTGGCCGCGCTGGGCGCCCGCTGCGCCGACCGCCTGACGGCGCGCTGGCGGGACGATCCGCCGGACCTGTGGTTCACCTACCACCTGTATCACAAGGCGCCGGACTGGATCGGACCGGCGGTCAGCCGCCGTTTCGGCATCCCCTATGTGGCGGCGGAGGCGTCCTTCGCGGCCAAGCGCGCCGGCGGGCCTTTCGCCGCCGGTCACCGCGCCGCGGAGGCGGCGATCCGGCAGGCCGCCGCCGTGGTCAATCTGGCGGGTCACGACGCGGACGGGGTGCTGCCGCTGCTCGGGTCGCCCGACCGGCTGGTGCGGCTGCGGCCCTTCCTCGACACCCGGCCTTTCGCCATGGCGGCGGCGGAGCGCCCCCGGCACCGGGCGGTGCTGGCGGAACGCCATGGGTTGAACCCGGACGTTCCGTGGCTGCTGGCGGTCGGCATGATGCGCAGCGGCGACAAGGAACGCTCCTACGAGATTTTGGCGCAGGCCCTCTCTCCCTCCCCCGCGTTGCGGGGGAGGGAGTTTTGTTCCTCGGCCAGCAGGATTCGGCGGACCTCGCCGCGCTTTGCGCCGCCGCGGATCTGATGGTCTGGCCGGCGGTCAACGAAGCCTACGGCATGGCCCTGCTGGAGGCCCAGGCCGCCGGGTTGCCGGTCGTGGCCGGGCGCACCGGGGGGGTGCCGGACGTGGTGCGGGACGGGGTGACCGGCCTGTTGCCGCCGGTGGGCGACGCGGACGCCTTCGCCGCCGCGGTCGCCAGGCTGCTCGGCGACCATGAGATGCGCCGCCGCTTCGGCGAGGCCGCGCGCCGCACCGCCGCGGCGGAGCATGATCTGTCCGGCGCGGTGGAGGCGCTGGACGCGGTGGTCCGGCGGGCCGCGCGGAAAGGGAGCCCATGACCGACCTCATCATCCTGCGCCACGGGCCGACCGCCTGGAACGCCGCGCACCGTCTCCAGGGCGGCATCGACGAGCCGCTGTCCGACGAGGGCCGCGCCCGAGTCGCCACCTGGAGGCTGCCGCCGGACGCGCTGGGCTACCGCTGGGTCGCCAGCCCGAAGCGGCGGGCCTGGGAGACGGCTTTGCTCCTCGGTCTCGACCCCGCGCCGGAACCCCGTCTGGTAGAGATGGGCTGGGGCGACTGGGAAGGCCGCCTGCTGGAAGAGTTGCGGGCCAGCGGCGCCCTGACCGCGGACCGCGAGCGGCTCGGCCTCGACTTCCGGGCGCCGGGCGGGGAAAGCCCGCGCGACGTGCAGCGGCGGTTGATGCCCTGGCTGGCGGAAGTGGGCGCGCGGGGCGTAGCGACCGGGGCGGTGGCCCACAACGGGGTGATGCGCGCGCTCTACGCGCTGGCCACCGGCTGGGACATGGTCGGCAAGCCCGCCCATCGCCTGATCGACGGCTGCGCCCATCGCTTCCGGATCGCGGAGGACGGGACACCGGTGGTGGTTGCGATGAATGTATCCCTGGTCGCGGTGTGAAAGTGGGCGCCACAAAGACACGAAGACACAAAGAACATCACGAAGAGAAATTATAATCGCTTTGTGAAAACCTTAGTGTCTTTGTGTCTTCGTGGTAAATAGAGCCCCCTTTGCAGAACCTCGCCCATCACACGTCGAGATCCACCATCACAGGAACATGGTCGGACGGCTTCGGCTCCCAGCCGCGGGCCTCGCGCAGGATGCGGTGGCCGGTCAGCGCGTCCTTCAGCGGCGGGGTGACCCAGATGTGGTCCAGTCGCCGGCCCCGGTCCGAGGCCGCCCAGTCCTTCGCGCGGTAGCTCCACCAGGTGTAGAGCTTTTCCGTGGGCGGAACGAAGTGGCGCACCGCGTCCACCCAGCCGATGGACGCCTGCATCGCCGTCAGCTTCGCCACCTCCACCGGGGTGTGGGAAACGATCTTCAGAAGCTCCTTGTGGCTCCAGACGTCGTTCTCCAGCGGCGCGATGTTCAGGTCGCCCACCATGACCATGCGGCGGTCCGGGCTGCGCCGGGTCGTCCACCACTCGGTCATTTCGTCTACGAACTGAAGCTTGTGGGCGAACTTTTCATTCTGTTCCGGATCCGGAATGTCTCCGCCCGCCGGGATGTAGACGCTGTGCAGCTCGATGCCGCCCGGCAGTTCGGCGAAGACGTGGCGGCAGTCCTGCTTGCCGCACCAATGCTGCACGTCGCGCGACGCGAAGGGCAGCTTCGACAGGATGGCGACGCCGTTGTAGCTCTTCATCCCGTGGACGTGGGCGTGGGCGTATCCCTTCTCGGCCAGCGGGGCCATGGGGAAATCCGCGTCCACGACCTTGGTTTCCTGAAGGCAGACGACGTCCGGCTGCGCCTCGTCGATGAGGCGCAGCAGCAGGTCCATCCGCATGCGGACGGAGTTGATGTTCCAGGTGGCGATGCGCATCCCGCGATTCCGGCGTCAGGCGATGGTGACGGCGATGGTGCCGACGCCCTCGACGGCGCCTTCCAGACGGTCCCCGGCAACCACCGGGCCGACGCCCTCCGGCGTGCCGGTGTAGATCAGGTCGCCCGGCTGAAGCTCCACCAGCCCCGACAGGTAGGAGATCGTTTCGGACACCGACCAGATCAGGTCCGACAGGTCGCCCTTCTGGCGCGGTTCCCCGTTGACGGACAGCGTCACCGCGCCTTTGTCCGGATGGCCGATGTCGGCGGCGCGGCGCAGCGTGCCGCAGGGGGCGGAGCGGTCGAAGCCCTTGCCCATGTCCCAGGGCTTGCCTTCCTTCTTGGCCGCGTTCTGCAGGTCGCGGCGGGTCATGTCCAGCCCCACGGCATAGCCGTAGACATGGTCCAGCGCGCTTTCCACCGGGATGTCGCGCCCGCCGGTGCCGATGGCGACGACCAGCTCGATCTCGTGGTGCAGGTTGGCGGTCCGGGGCGGGTAGGGGATGGCGGTGCCGTCGGCGACGATGGCGTCGGCGGGCTTCATGAAGAAGAACGGCGGCTCGCGGTCCGGATCGGCGCCCATCTCGCGCGCGTGGGCGGCGTAGTTGCGGCCGACGCAGTAGATGCGGCGGACCGGGAACGGATCGCCGCCGGCGACCGGAACGGTGGGCTGGGGCCACAGGGGAATGGCGTAGGCCATGGCGCGCCTTTCTTTCGGATGGGGTGCGGTTCGGGCATCCACCCTACCGGAAAGAGCACCAGAAAAAAGCCCCAGCCGTGGGGCCGGGGCTCTTGCACGGTGACGCCCGGCCTGGGGGGGACCGGGCGTCGGAAGCTCCATTGTTGGAGCCCACCTGCGGCAGGGGAACGAACCGTCGGCGGGCAACCGCGCCGGCATGCCTGTTTCCGGGGGGGCCGGGATGTCAGGAGCACGGTCACTTCGTAAGGTAGAGGTGGAGCCGCATTCCGGCGGAACCAATGCGTAACGGGAATGGGTGCTATGCAAATGAGGCGGATTGTATGGTTCTTGCTGACAAAAGCGGCACCTGCCTGCATTTTACACGACCAATAGACAAGTCAATAAACGATGGCTTTCACGTTGACCGACATCGACCGTCCCACCCCCGCGGACCGGCGCACCCGCCAGCGTCCCAGCAAGACCGGAAAGATGGCTCTCGGCCCCTTGCCGGAGCTGGTCGGCTACAATCTGCGCAAGGCGCAGGTGGCCGTTTTCCAGAGCTTCCAAAACGCCGTGGCGCCCCACGACATGACGCCGGGCCAATTCGGCGTGCTGATCATGATCAAGGAGAACGAGGGCCTGTCGCAGTCCGATCTGGGCTCGGCGGTGGGCATCGACCGTTCGACCATGGTCGCGGTCATCGACCGGCTCGAGTCGCGCGGTCTGGTCATCCGGGCGCCCTCGCCCAACGACCGCCGCTCCTACGCGCTCCGCCTGTCCCCGGAAGGGGAGAAGCTGCTGGACGAGCTGATCCCGCGCATCCAGGCCCACGACAAGGCCATGGTCAAGGATCTCTCGGCGGAAGAGCAGGCGCAGCTCATCGACTTCCTGCGCCGCATCTCGCGGGCCGGCTGAAGATAGGGGGCGTGCCCGTTTCCTGGGCACGCGGGACCCGCCGACTGTTGACTTAATCTATTGTCCTGAAACGAACTTTCAGGAATGGCGCCGCCGTGCCCGATCGGCGGCGGCGCTTCCGAAGGCGCGCAGGATCGCCGCCGACAGCGGGTTCTCCCAGAACCGCCATTCCGGGTGCCACTGCACGGCCAGCGCGAAGGCCGGCGCCCCCGCCACCCGGACCGCCTCGACCAGCCCGTCCTCCGCCATCGCCTCCACCGCCAGCCCATCGGCCAGCCGGTCGATCCCCTGCCCGTGCAGGGAATTGACGGTGACCTCCGCCGCACCGCCGGCCAGCCCCTCCAGCACGCCGCCCGGGGTCAGGCGGACGCTGTGCGCCGGCCCGTACTGCACGGTCAGCGGCGCCTGCTTGTCTTCCCGGTGGTTGGCATAGCCCGGCACCTCGTGCACCCGCTGGTGCAGCGTGCCGCCCAGCGCCACGTTCAGCTCCTGGAAGCCGCGGCAGATGCCCAGCAGCGGCACGCCCATCTCCAGCGCGGCGCGGATCAGCGGCAGGGTGGTGTCGTCGCGCTCCGGGTCGTGCAGGGTGCCCGGCTCGCTGGGCGACCCGCCGTAGCGGTGGGGCTCGACGTTCGACGGGCTTCCGGTGATCAGCAGCCCGTCGAGCTGGCCGGCCACGTCGTCCATGTCCAGCGCCGTCCCCAGCGCCGGGATCAGCAGCGGCATGCCGCCGGCCCCGTCCGACACCGCGCGGACGTACTTGTCGCCGACGACGTGGAAGGGATGCTCGCCCATCATGCGGGTGCAGGCGGGAACGCCGATCAGCGGTTTGCGAACCATGGAGATGCACTCCCGAAGGCAGGACCGCCGGCCCGGTCCGGAAAGTGGGGGATGCCCGATTATGCGCCCCGGCTGCGTCCCGCACCAGCCCGCCGCACCGGAGGCCGAGGCGGTTTCCGGGCGCCTTCAGGGCGGCTGGAAGCCCGGCGGCTTGGATGCCGCGGGGCAGGCGTTGGCGGGCAGGCTTTCCGACTCCACGAACTGGGTGGCGGCGGCGACGGCGCAGTCGTCCGACGCGGTGACCAGATGGCCGGCGCTGCGGAAGACCAGATGCCGGCTTCTCGGCAGGGTCGCCGCGGCGCGCTCCGCCCATTCCGGCGGGGTCAGCGGGTCGTAGGCGCCGGACAGCAGCAGCACCGGCACCGGGCTGGCCACCGGCAGCCGCTCGAACGCCTCCTGGGCGGCGGCGGGCCATTGGGCGCAGACGCGCCGCCCGGGGTCGTCGGCGGTGACGGCGCCATAGGGGGCGAAGCGGCGCGCGCCGTCGGCCAGCCGCAGCGGGTCGGCGGGGTTCACCGTCTCGCGGCATTCGATGGAGAAGGCCATGCCCTCCGCCGAGTCGGGGTCGCCCAGCCAAGGGGCGGGCACCCAGTCGGACAGGCGGTCGTACCGCCCGCGCCACGCCCGCTCGATCAGGGCGGGCAGGCGGGGGATGCTCTCGCCCTCGGCCATGGTTTCCAGCAGGGCCGACAGGACGGCGGCGCTGTCCAGCCGCAGCCAGCGCGGCATCCCCGGGTCGCCGGCGGGAACGTCCAACGGGGCCTTGCCCAGCCGCTCCACCAGTTCCAGAAGATGGCGTTCCAGGTCCGGATAGGCGGCGCGGCAGGCGCGGTTGGCCGCGCAGTCGTCGAACAGCCGCCGGAAGGCCCGGTGGACCAGCCAGGGCGCCTCCTCCGTCGCGTTCACGTCGGGCGGGTAGATGGAATCGAGCACCGCCGCGCGCACCCGCCCGCCGTGGCGCCGCAGGATCTCCAGCGCCACCCGCGTGCCGTAGGACACGGCGAACAGGTTGACCCGCGGCGCCCCCAGCGCGGCGGCGACGTCCATGGCGTCGTCGGCGGCGGTGGGGGTGGTGAACATGGCGCCGTCCAGCCCGTTGGCGGTGAAGCGGTCGCGGCAGGCGGCGATGGCCGTGCGCTCCAGGGTGGCGCGGCGGTCCCGCGACACCGGGCGCGGGCGGGGCGAGGCGCCCAGCACGTCCAACTCCGGGCAGTCGGTGTCCGGCTCCGCCCGTCCGGCGCCGCGCGGGTCGAACAGCACCACGTTGCGGGTCCGGCGGAACCCGGCGGTCAGGGACCACCAGACCTCCATCCGCTCCTCCACCGCCTCGCCGCTGCCGAAGGGGGAGGCGCCGGGGCCGCCCTCCAGGAACAGGACCGGATCGGGGGACGGCTGCTTGGCGGTGGACAGCAGGACGACGACCGGCAGGCGGAAGGCCCGCGTCGCGGGACGGTCGCGCCGGTCGGGCACACCGACGGTTCCGCACAGCGCGGCCTCTCCCTCCGGCACGGAGAACCAGCAGGGGCCGGGCACGAAGCGAGGGTCCGCCTGCGCCGGCTGCGGGGCCAGCGTCATCGCCAGCAGGGCGGCGGCAAGGGGGCCGAACCACCGATGATGGGCGCGTCTCGTCACGCGGGTCGTTCGTCCTCAGCAGCGGAAAGGCGGGCGGAAACCGGGCGGGCGACGGCCCCACCACCTTCGATGCATTCTCTTTGACCCAGCGGGGCGGGCTTGTCCAGGGCAAGACGGCGGGTTCCGGACCCACAGCCGTGGCGGATGGGCCACAGTGGGCGGTCCAAGGCGACACGGTCTTGCGCCGGTCTTGACGGAAAACATCCGATAGCGGATTTGTTTCTTCTCTGCAAAAAGGAGAGGAGCCATGCAGACCTTGTGGAACGCCCTGCTGCGGCGGTGGCTGGATGCCGAAGGCGGGGACGCCGTGGCGGAGACGCTGAGCGGCCACCTGCGGCGCGATATCGGGCTGGACGGAACCGAAGCGGGTTTCCTTCCGGTTCAACACATCCGGGAGCGGAACCTTTCGGATGCCCGGTCATTTTTGACGTTGCAAGCGTATCGCTGACAGGCGATACCCGATCCTGCGGCTCCCGCTGGGACCGCGACCTTTTTCAACCTACGGAGACCACGATGAAAGCCATCGTACCCACCACCCCGAATCGCCGACATGGCGATTGGTCCATCCATCCGGCGATGCGAGCTACCGGCTCCCTTCTTCAACCCACCGCCCTGGGCAGAGCGTTCGAACGTGAATTCCGGATATCGAGAGGAAGCCATGTGTGTCTTTTTGGGATTTTGCGGCCGTTCTGTCTTCGTTGAGCACGCCCACTGGGCCTCTCCGGATCGTTTTTTCGACGCCCGGCGGGATAACGGGGAATTCGTGATATGGCTTGGACGCCTGAACATCATCTACACACCGGCCCGATGGGGGCCTCGCTCCGGGAGGGTCGCTGATGCCGGCCCACGTTCGCCCTGACGAGGTGACCACCGTCGTCCATGTGCTGGAGGCGTTTCGCAAGCTCGATCCCGACCTGCCGATTCAGTATGCGCTGTCCTTCATGACGATCGCGCAGAACGAAGGGATTTCCATCGGCGAGCTTGCGGAACGCCTGGGCATCGCCCAATCCTCCGCGTCGCGCAACGTGGCCGCGCTCAGCCGCTGGCACAGCTTCGGGAAGGCCGGGCTCGACCTCGTCCAGGCCCAGGAAGATCCGCGCGAACGCCGCCGCAAGATCGTCACGCTCACCGACACCGGCCGCGCGTTCCTCGACGAACTGCGCGCCATCGTGAGCCCTGCCTCGAACCCAGGGGTCCACACCCCGTCCGAACCGCGCCGCGCCCGTTCGGCCTGATGGCGTTCGGCCTGATGGCGTTCGGCCTGATCGCCCTGTCCGTCAGCGGCGCTTGACCGGGGTGGCCTGTCCTGCCACACCACCCCCGGACACACCGACGGACCCGCGCCATGACCTCTTCCGCCTGCCCCTGCTGTTCCGGCCTTCCCTTCGAGTCGTGCTGCGGCCCGATCCTGGCCGGCGCGCCGGCCCCGACCGCGGAGGCGCTGATGCGGTCGCGCTACACCGCCTTCGTCCGCCACGACCTCGACCATGTGGAGCGCACCCACGCGCCGGAGATCCGCGAGGACTTCAACCGCGCCGAGGCGGAGCGGGTCGCCGAGGAGTGCGACTGGCAGCGGCTGGACGTGCTGCGCGTCGCGGAGGAGGGCGACCAGGGCACGGTGGAGTTCCTGATCCACTTCCGCCGCGACGGCCAGGACATGCGCCACCACGAGCGGGCGTCCTTCCGCCGCGAGGACGGCCGGTGGCTCTACAGCGCCGGCGAGGTCAACCCGAAGGGCGAGCCGCGCCGGGTGGTGAAGGTGGGCCGCAACGAGCCCTGCCCCTGCGGCTCGGGGAAGAAATTCAAGGCCTGCTGCGGGCGGTAGGGCCGGACCGGGAACCCTGCCCATGGAACCGCGCTTCGCCTGCACCGCCTGCGGAAAATGCTGCCACGGCCTGCTGCCGCTGACCCTGAAGGACGCGGTGGCCCACGCCGTCCGCTTTCCGCTGGCGCTGGTGTGGACGGTGGTGCGGTCCAACGCGAAATCCTACGACCTCACGACCCGGCTGGGCACCGCCGTGCGCCTGCCCAACCGCAAGACGGTGGCGGTGCTGATCCAGCCCACCGCCTATCTGCCCAACCATTTTCCCTGCCCGGAATTGCAGGCGGACAATCTCTGCGGCATCCATGCCGACAAGCCGTCGCGTTGCCGGGCCATGCCCTTCTACCCCTACCGCGAGGAGAAGGACCAGGCCGACCTGCTCGTCCCCCGCAAGGGCTGGGAGTGCGACGTCTCGGCGGAGGCGCCGGTCGTCTACCGCAACCACGCCATCCTCGACCGGACGGACTTCGACCGCGAGCGCGCCGACCTGCTGGAACAGGCCCCGGTCATGCGGACCTACGCCGACTATGTGCTGAAATACATGCCGTGGATCGTCAACGATCTGGCCAAGATGGCCGCGGCCCCGGCGGGGGGAAAGCTGGTCACCAGCCTGTCGTCCTTCCTGACGGCGACCCGGCGGGCGGACGCGCGGGAACTGGCGGCGGCCCAGGCCCCCCTGATGCAGGCCATGGCCGAGCGCACCCGGAACGATCCGGCGCTGGCGGATTTCCACAAGAACTACGCGGGCTGGGCGAAGGAGATGGAGCGTCTGGCGCAGCGCCCCTGACGGATCAGGCCGCGATCCCCAGGCCCTGGCGCAGCAGCCCGACCAGCGTGCGCACGGCCCGTTCCTGCTGGTCCAGCGTCAGGCCGGAGCGGCCCGGCTGGTCGGCCAGCTGTTCCGGCAGGGGCGGCAGATGGACGAAGCCCATGGGAATGTCGAGATCCGCCGTCTCGATCGCATGGCGGGCGCGGTAGAACAGGTGGTTGCAGACGAAGCCGCCGGCATGGTCGCTGAAGGTCACGGGCAGGCCGGCGATGGCCAGTTCGCGGACCAGCGTGGGCACCGGCAGGGTGGAGCCGTAGGCGGTCGGCCCGTCCGGCACGATGGCGTCATCGGTGCGCACCACGCCCGCGTTGTCGGCCTGCTCGCTCTCGTCGCGGTTCCAGGCCAGCCGCTCGATCTTGATGTATTCGGACCCGGCGGCCAGCCCGAAGCACAGGGCGGCGGCGGGCCGGTGCTCCTCCAGCAGGGCGGCGAAGGCGTCGCCGCAGGCGTCGTATTCGACGGGCAGGACCGCGGTGACGACCCCCGGCTCGCCGGCCAGCCGCTCCATGAGGAGCGCCGTCGGGTTGACGGCGTGATCCCCGAAGGGCTGGAACCCGGTGAGCAGGATGGGAGCCGTCACGGCGCACGCTTTCGGTCGGAGGGTTGGTCCTGGGGGTCAGGGACGCAGAAGGCCGATGATGTCCTTCACGCCGTTCAGGTTCGCCTCGGCGATGGCCGCCGCGCGCTCGCCGCCCTGGCGCAGCAGGCGGTCGATCTCCGCCTTGTCGTCCAGCAGCTCCTTCATGCGGGTGGTCATCGGGGCCAGCTTGGCGACCGACAGATCGACCAGCGCCGCCTTGAAGCCCGAGAACTGGGCGCCCGCGAACTGCTGCACCGTCTGCTCGCGCGTCTGGCCGGACAGGGCGGCGTAGATGGTCACGAGGTTGTCGGCCTCCGGACGCTTCTCCAGGTCGGCGACGGTGTCGGGCAGCGCTTCCGGATCGGTCTTGGCCTTGCGGATCTTCGTCGCGATGGTGTCGGCGTCGTCGGTCATGTTGATGCGCGAATATTCGGACTCGTCCGACTTGCTCATCTTCTTGGTGCCGTCGCGCAGGCTCATCACGCGCGTCGCCTCGCCCAGGATCTGCGGCTCGGGCAGCGGGAAGAACTCGGTGTCGTAGCGGCGGTTGAAGGCGCCGGCGATGTCGCGGGCCAGCTCCAGATGCTGCTTCTGGTCCTCGCCCACCGGGACGTGGGTGGCCTTGTACAGCAGGATGTCGGCGGCCATCAGCACCGGGTAGGAATAGAGGCCGAGGTTGGCCATGTCCTTCTGCTTGCCGGCCTTCTCCTTGAACTGCGTCATGCGGTTCAGCCAGCCGAGCGGCGTGTGGCAGGAGAGGATCCAGGCCAGCTCCGAATGGGCGGGGACGAAGGACTGGTTGAAGAGGATGTTCTTCTCCGGGTCGATGCCGGCGGCGATGTAGGCCGCGGTGACCTCGCGGATGTTGTTGCGCAGGACCTCCGCGTCCTGGTCGATGGTCAGCGCGTGCAGGTCGACGACGCAGAAGATGCACTCGTAGCTGTTCTGCAGCTCGACCCAGTTGCGCAGTGCCCCCAGATAGTTGCCGAGGTGAAGCTGCCGGGTCGGCTGCATGCCGGAGAAGATGCGGTTCACGGGAGGTCTCTCGCTCGAAACTTCTGGAAGGCGGCTGTTATCGCGCCGGAACCGGGCGGGGTCAAGACGCGGGCGGCTCCAATTCCGGGGTGTCCTTGCGCAGGAAGCCCTTCACGTCGGCAAGGTCGGTGGCGCCCGTCAGTTGCGCCAGCGCCGCGAAGACCGCCACGCCGCCCCCCACCAGCAGGGCCAGCGCGCCGAAACGGACCGGCGTCGATCCCGCCTCCAGCCACGGTTCCAGAACCGCCGCGCCGAACAGAAGCGCCGCCCCCATGCCCAGAGCCGCCGCGGCGATGCGCGGCGCGCGGCCCAGGAACCGGTCGTCCAGATGCAGATGCCCGCGGCGGCGCAGCGCGCGGGCCAGCAGGGCGAGGTTCAACCAGGCGGTCAGTCCGGTCGCCAGCGCGATCCCCACATGCTCCAGCACCGGCATCAGCGCGATGCCCAGCGCCAGGTTGGCGGCGGTCACCACCACGGCGACGCGCACCGGGGTCGCCGTGTCCTGCCGGGCGAAGAAGGCGGCGTTCAGCGCCTTGACGATCACATGGGCCGGGATGCCGATGGCGTAGGCGGCCAGCGCCCAGGCCGTCGCCTGCGCCTCCGCCGGGCCGAAGGCGCCGCGCTCGAACAGGACCGACACGATGGGCGCCCCGGCGACGGCCAGCGCCACCGCCGCCGGCAGGCCCAGCAGCAGGCTGAACTCCAAAGCGCGGCTGAGGTAATGGCGCACCATCCGCTCGTCCCCCGCCGCGGCGTAACGGGCCAGCACGGGCAGCAGGGCGGTGCCGATGGCGATGCCGATGATGCCCAGCGGCATCTGGTTCAGCCGGTCGGCGTAATAGAGGAAGGACACCGCCCCCGACGGCAGAAGCGAGGCCAGGACGACGTTCAGGAACAGGTTGATCTGCATGACCCCGGCGCCGATCGCCCCCGGCCCGACCAGCCGGAACAGGCGGCGCATCCCCTCGGTCATCCGCGGCAGGGTCGGCCGCAGCGTCACCCCCGCGGCCCGGCAGGCCCAGCCCATCCAGACCAGTTGCACCACGCCCGACAGGGTCACCGCCGCGGCCATGGCCCGCCCCGGCTCCAGCCCCAGACGCGGGGCGGTCAGCAGGGCGGCGATGAGGGTCAGGTTGAAGGCGATGGGGGCGGCGGCGAAGGGGCCGAAACGGTCCAGCGCGTTCAGCACCCCGCCCAGCAGCGCCACCAGCGACACCAGCATCAGATAGGGAAAGGTCAGCCGCGCCATGTCCACGGCCAGCGCGAACTTCTCCGGCTCGTCCGCGAAGCCCGGCGCCAGGACGTGCATCAGGCCGGGCATCGCCAGGATGGCCAGCGCGGTGAAGGGCAACAGCACGGACAGCAGGATGGCCAGCGCCTGTTCGGCGAAGGCCACGGCGGCGGCGCGCCCGTTGCGCTGAAGCTCCGCCGCGAAGAGCGGCACGAAGGCAACGCTGAAGGCCCCCTCCGCGAACAGGCGGCGGAAGAAGTTCGGCAGCTTCAGCGCCACGAAGAAGGCGTCGGCCACCGGCCCGGCGCCGAGCACCGCCGCGGTCAGGATGTCGCGGGCGAAGCCGGCCAGCCGGCTCAGCAGGGTCAGGCCGCCGACGGTGGCAATGGCGCGGGCGAAGCTCATCCGGCGGTGGGCCCGTCCGCCGCCGGCGCCCGCAGAAAACCCGCAAAAGTTTGATTATTCTCCACTTTTTGTATCATTGGTCGCCGGTTTGTCCATTGAAGGGGGAGAGTGGCTGGCGCATAATGCTTTTCAGGCAGTGCTTGAGGTCCGCAGTGCGACGATGGATCGCTTTTCCGCGGGGGGTGGATGCCCGTCTCATTCTCCCCGCCGTCGCGGTCGCCGTGGCCATCGCGGCGCTGTGGTGGACGCTGCTGAGCCGCATCGACCGCGAAGAGCGGTTCCTGGACCAGACGGCCCGCCAGCACACGGCGGCCATGGCGCAACTGGTCGAGGAACAGGCCATCGCCACCTTCCGCCGGCTGGACGACCTTCTGATCGATCTGGCGTCCCATGTCGAGAAGGACATTCCCCTCCTGATTCCGACCCGGCGGTCGTTCGAGGAAGGGCTGGCCGCCTCCATCCGGATTTACGATGCGAACGGCTGGCTGTCCATGGGCTTGGGGCGGACCACCACCCGCGATCCCGTGCTGGAGTGGGAGGAGTTCGCCCGGCACAAGTCCGGCGCCCACCGGAAGGGCAACCAGAAGGGCTTCGTCATCGGCCTGCCCTTCGTCAGCCCGGAATCGTCGGACGTCTTCATTCCGGTGTCGCGCCGTCTGGACGGGTCGGACGGGCGGTTCCGCGGCGTCGCCGTGGTCGACATCCCGGCGGAGGCCTTCTCCCGCTTCTATGGTCGGCTGGACCTGCCGCGCGGCAGCTCGGTCGCCATCGCCCGTGCGGACGGCCCCCTGCTGGCCCGCCACGCCCTTCAGGAGCTGGTGGTCGGGCGCAACTTCCGCAATGCCGAAGCGTGGCCGGAGCCGGGGAGCGGGACGGTTCGCCACCTGCGCGCCGCCAGCGTGGTGGACGGGGTGGAGCGCATCTACGCCTTCCGCGCTTCCGCCGACTACCCCCTCGTGACGGTGGTCGGCGAGTCGATGGAGACGGTGTTCGGCGCGTGGCGGCAGAACCGTTTCGTCTCCATCGCCTGGGCCACCGTCACCACCGCGGTGATCCTGCTGTTCACCACCGCCTTCCTGGTGGAGCTTCAGCGGCGCCGGCACGGCGACCGGGCGCTGCGCATCCGCAACCGCGCCATGGAATGGAGCGGCGACGGCATCCTGATCGCCGACGCCACCCGGCCGGGTACGCCGGTGGTCTATGCCAACCCCGCTTTCGCCCGGCTGATGGGAATCGGGCAGGACGCCTCCATCGGCCGCGCGGTGGAGGAGGTTCTGAAGGGCGCCATCGCGGACCCCGCGGTCATCGGCCCCCTGTGCAGGGGCGACGGCGAGGCCGGGGACATGCTGGTGGAATTCCGGCGGCCCGCCGCCGCGGTGGGTGAAGGGATGAGTGGCGAAGCGGCGGACGACGCGGCGGACGTCTGGCTGGAACTGCGCGCCTCGCCCGTGCGCGGCCCCGGCGGGCAACTGGTCAGCGTGATCGCCACCGTCCGCGACATCACGGAGCACAAGAGCGCCCAGGCCGCGCTGGCCGACGCGCGGCGGGAGGCGGACCGGGCCAACGTCGCCAAGTCGAAGTTCCTGGCGGCGGCCAGCCACGACCTGCGCCAGCCCGTGCAGTCGCTGATGCTGCTGATGGAGGCGCTGTCCACCCGCAACACCGATCCCGCCATGCGCAAGATCCTGACCACCATGGACCGTGCGCTGGGCGCCCTGAAGATGCTTCTGGACGGGCTGCTGGACGTGTCGCGGCTGGAGGCCGGGGCGGTGGAGCCGGCGCGCAAGGTCTTCCCGGTGACGGAGCTTCTGGACCGCATCGCCGCCAACAGCCGCCCGGTGGCGGTGCGCAAGGGGCTTCTGCTGCACATCGTGCCCTGCGGGGTCCATGTGGACAGCGACCCGATGCTGCTGGGCCGCATCCTTCAAAATCTGGTGGAGAACGCGCTGCGCTACACCAGCCGCGGGCGCATCCTGGTCGGCTGCCGGCGGCGCGGGGCGGTGCTGCGGATCGAGGTGTGGGACACCGGCATCGGCATTCCCGCCGACCGGCAGGAGGACATTTTCCAGGAGTTCGTCCAGGTCGGCAACGCCGGCCGCGACCGCGATCAGGGGCTCGGCCTCGGGCTCGCCGTGGTGCGCCGGCTCGCCTGCATGCTCAACCACCCGGTCAGCCTGCGCTCCGAACCGGGGCATGGGTCGGTCTTCCGGGTGGAGGTGCCGCTCGCCGAGCCGCCCGCCCCGGCCCGGACCCCGCCGGCGGGCTTCCCCGTCACCGCGCGGATGCGCGCCGGCGCCCGCGTGCTGGTGGTCGAGGACGATCCCATCGTCCGCGAGGGGCTGTGCGCGATGATCCAGCAATGGGGGCACGAGGTGTTTCCCGCCGCCACCTTCGGCGAGGCGGTGGAGATCCTGCGCCGCCACCCCGACCCGGACGTGGTCGTCGCCGACTACCGGCTGGGCGAGGGGCACACGGGGACCGAAACCATCCGCGAGGTGCGGCGCCTGTCGAAGCGTCCGATCCCCGGCATCCTGGTGACCGGCGACACCGCGCCGGACCGTCTGGCGGAGGCGGAGGCCGGCAAGTTCCGCATCCTGCACAAACCCGTCATGGCCGAGGACCTGCGCGGCGCCATCGCCCTGGCCCTGGCTCCGGCCCTGGCTCCGGCCCTGGCTCCGGATGCGCTGGCGCTCGACCCCGCGCAGCGCGAACTGGCCGACTGAACCGGTCCTTTCCCATCCCGAAGGCCGTGCCATGCGCCGGGCGTGCGGCAGCCTACGCCTGTTTAACCGTTGCGCCGGCATCGTCGCTTTGCTTGTGTGCCTGTTTCGGAGGCGGCATCCGCGGTCTCCGATCCAGAACGTTCGATAAAAAGAACATGATCCCGGAGAGAGGAATCCACCCATGATCCGCGCGAAGCTGGCTGTGACCGCCGCCGCCGTTGCCTTGGGGACCGGCCTGTGGGCCGGGGGCGCCCAGGCCGACATCACCATCGCGCTGGCCGGGCCGATGACCGGCGCCGCCGCCGCCTATGGCGAGCAGACCCGTGCGGGCGTCGAGGCCGCCGTGGCCGACATCAACGCCAAGGGCGGGCTGCTGGGCCAGAAGCTGGTCCTGACCATCGCCGACGACGCCTGCGACGCCAAGCAGGCGGTGGCCGCCGCCAACAAGCTGGTCGGCCAGAACGTCGCCGCGGTGATCGGCCACGTCTGTTCGGGTGCCTCCATCGCCGCCTCCAACGTCTATGGCGAGGAGGGGATCGTGATGATTTCCCCCACCGCGACCAGCCCGCAGTTCACCGACCGCGGCCTGAAGAACGTCTTCCGCGTCTGCGGCCGCGACGACCAGCAGGGCGAAGTGGCGGCGAAGCTGATCGCCGACCGCTACAAGGGCAAGAAGGTCGCCATCGTCCACGACAAGCAGGCCTACGGTCAGGGCCTTGCCGACGACGTGAAGCGCCGCCTGAACGCCGCCGGCATCACCGAGGCCGCCTTCACCAGCATCACCGCCGGCGAGAAGGACTATTCCGCCCTCATCACCCGGCTGAAGTCCGAAGGGGTGGAGGTGCTGTATTACGGCGGCTACGACCAGGAACTGGGGCTGATCGCCCGCCAGTCGGCGGACCAGCAGTTCCGCCCGCAGATCATCGGCGCCGACGGCATCCAGCCGCAGTCCTACTGGAACATCGCGGGCGAGACGGCGGAAGGCACGCTGTTCACCTTCTCCCCCGACCCGCAGCGCAACCCCGCCGCCAAGCCGGTGGTGGAGGCCCTCCAGGCCAAGAACATCCGCACCGACGGCTTCACCCTGTTCGCCTACGCGGCGGTGCAGACCTACGCCCAGGCCGTGCAGAAGGCCAACAGCGCCAAGTCCGCCGACGTGGCGAAGGCGCTGCGCGCCGGCCCGTCCTTCGACACGGTGGTCGGCTCGCTGGCCTTCGACGACAAGGGCGACCTGAAGCAGCCGGGCTATGTGTTCTGGGCTTGGAAGAACGGCGAGAAGGTCCAGGTGGACTGATCCCGTCCGGCCCGTCCGGCAGGAGGAAAGGCGGGGCCGCTGCGCCCCGCCTTTTTTCATGCGGGCCGGTTTTATGCGGGCCGGAGCCGTCGTGGTCGGCGATTGCCAAGGGCGTGCTGTCGTGGCGTGAACCTTTTTCCCCGCGCCGGTGTTTGCGCTTGGGGTAACCACACACCGTCACGAACACCGCCAACCAACACCGCCAACCAACACCGCCACAGGGCAGGGAGGCCGCGATGCATCGCCACGCCGGACGCCGTTCGCGCAACCGCAGGACCGCCGGGCTTGCCCTGTGCGCCGGTCTGCTCGGCCTCGGCGCCTGCGCCTCCCTGGGGCCGCCGCGCAGCGCGGAACCCGCTCCCGGAGCGGTGGAGGCGCTGAACGGCATGGTGCGGGGACCCTGCAACCGCCCCGTCGCCTCCGTCCTGGCGGGTGAAGGGATTCCGGTGGGGCAGTTCCGGGACGCGGTCTACAGCGAATTGCGCACCGGGCCGAGCGGGCGGGTGTCGCAGTACGAGGTGTGGCTCTATCCGCGGGACAAGCCCGGGGTGCTCACCGTCACCATGGACGAGACCTGCCGCCCGATGCAGATCTACACGCGGGAAGGCGGCAACCTTCAGTCCTTCAAGGCGGGGTAGCCGGCTGTCGGCACAAAATCCCTCTCCCGTCTCGGGAGAGGGATTTCAGGCCGTTGGCAATCGCCGACTCCGATTCCGACTCCGATTCCGGGGCCCGGCGGCTTGGCAATCGCCGACCTACCCGCGCGTGGCGGGGAGGATCTTGCGTTCCGGAATCGGCGGGGGCGAGGGGTAGAGCAGGACTCCCGTGTCGGAGAACTCCACCCGCGCCGCCTCGTAGACGGCCAGCGCCAGATCCAGAGCCACCCGGAACTCCGGCTTGAAATGCTTCAGCTCCTTGTAGCCGCCGCCGAACTGGGTGAAGAGCGCCTTCCAGGTCACCGGAATCGGGTCGCGCAGCACATGCAGGCGGTAGGCGAGCCAGACATAGACGTCGATCGCCATGGAACAGCCGCCGATGTGGCGGATCGCCGGCTCCCAGATCGGCACGGGGGAGCGCTTCAGGGCGGCGAAGAAGGTTTCGGAAAGCTGCACCGTCTCGCGCCACAGCGTGCCCTGCCCGTCGTCGTCGCGAAGGCGGATGCCGCCGTTGACGATGTTCTCCTTGGCGAAGCCCTCCGCCCCGTCCTTGTCCCAGAAGAAGGTCAGGCGGCACAGGTTGATGCGGGTCGCCTGCTCCTGCACCGCCTTGTAGGTGGAACCGCCCGCCGACACGCCCATGCGGTCCAGCCAGTCGTTCATCGAGCGGCCAAGCTCGATCTCGCGGCTGTTGTCCTGGATCGCGCGGGTCTGGAGGTAGAGCAGGATCAGCCGCGCCTTGGCGCCATAGGGCACGCCGACCGGCATCAGGCTGCCGTCGCGCTTGCGCTCCTTGCCCGGCTCCACCAGCAGGGTGACGCGGCCCTGGTCGCGGCGCCATTCGGCGTCCGGCGCCAGCTTGCGGTGGGGCAGGCTGGTCAGGCAGAATCCGGAATAGGTGATGCCCAGGGCGTTGGACTCGTCCTCCAGCACCGCCGCCGCGACATCCACGACGCTGGCGCGCTTCGGGTCCACGAGGTTCCGCGCCTCGCGCCGGCCATGCGTCATGATGAGTTGGTGCACGTCGCCCATAGGTTCCCCCCGTCCATCCTGCCCGCAGTCGAACATGCAGCGCCGGGAGAGTCCATTTGGCGATCGCCGACGAGGCTAATTGAGACCTAATTGCTGGAGTCTATTTGCTAGGTCGGCGATTGCCTGTGGACGACTCGGGGGTGCGTCGGCGATTGCCAGAAGACTCGTCGGCGTTCGCCAAGGGACCTTGTGGGAATCATCGGAGACTCGCCCCAGACTCGTGGCGACTCGGGTACTGGTCGGCGATTGCCAAGCCGGGGTGGGGGTGGCGAGGCGCGACTCGGGATTTCATGGTCCGGTCTTGGGGATTTCTGGCGGGTTGGTCGGCGATTGCCAAGGCGGCTGTTCTTTGGCAATCACCGACTCCCCGCACTCCGCGAGTGTTGCATTGCGCTGATCGCGTGAACGGTCGGCGATTGCCAAGGCGGCACCCCTGCCTTGCGGGACCGTGTGGGCACGGAACGGCAGCGCGGCTGTTGACGCTTGGCCCCCGCAATCACGGGGCCTGCATCGGGAGACCCGCGACATGAGCGACGAGCGTTTCACGGACCGCGTGCTGGACGGCGTGAACGGACTGGACGGCACCGCCCACCGCAAGGCCGTCGCCCTGGGCGCGGAGGTGCCGGCCCTGCGCGACGGGCTTCAGGTGCCCAGCTCCCGCATGGTGCTGATGCCGGCGCTGGGGGCGCTGTGGGCCGCCGGGCTGGGCTGGGAGAAGCCGGGCTGGTCGCGCCTCGCCCGGCAGGGGCTGCTGGCCATCGCGCTGGGGACGGTGGCCGGCAAGGGGATCAAGCGCGTCGTCTGCCGCGCCCGGCCGAACCAGGGCCGCGACCCCCGCCGCTGGGGCAAGGCCGACGGCAAACACGCCTCCTTCCCGTCCGGCCACGCCATCAACGTGGCGGCGCTGACCACGGCGGTCGGGCTGAACCGCGGCCTTTCCCCGGCCACCATGGTCAGCCTGGGCTTCGCCGCGGCGGTGGGCTGGTCGAGCCTCGCCACCGAACGGCACTGGGCGTCCGACTGTGCGGCGGGCGTGGCGACGGGCGTGCTGGCGGGGTTGGCCGCCGAAGCGATCGACGGCTGGGTGGAAGATCGGCTGTCCTGAACCGGGGGGGCCGGGGCCGGACAGCCGTCGTCACCCCGCCGGATCGGCCAGAGCGTGCAGCAGCCGTTCGCGGATCTGGGCCAGCTTGCTCTCGTGGGTGACCTTCAGGCCGAAAACGTCCTTCACATAGAAGACGTCGATGGCCTTCTCGCCGTAGGTGGAGATCTTCGCCGACGAGATTTGCAGGGTCAGGTTGGTCAGCGCGCGGGTCAGGTCGTACAGCAGGCCGGGGCGGTCGCGCCCGTTCACCTCGATCACCGTGTGGGTGGTGGAGGCGTTGTTGTCGATCAGCACGCGCGGCGGCACGTGGAAGACGCGGGTGCGGCTGGCGTGCGGGGCCTTGCGCTTGGTCAGCTCGTGCAGCGGCTTCAACTGGCCGGACAGCACCTTCTCGATCATCACCGACAGCTTGGCGAGCTTGTCGCCGCTCTCGAAGGCGCCGCCGCCCGCCGCATCCTGAACGGTGAAGACGTCCAGCGCCATGCCGTTGGTCATGGTGAAGATGCGGGCGTCCACGATGTCCGCCCCCGCCGCCGCCAGCGCCCCGGCCAGACGGGAGAACAGGCCGTGGTGGTCGGTGGCGAAGATCGTCACCTCGGTGATCGCCCGCCCGCGGTCGATGCGCGTGTTGACGGTCAGCGGGCGCTCGTCGCGCAGCGCCTCGCGGACCAGCCGGGCC
Organism: Azospirillum isscasi; assembly: GCF_030849505.1. Lineage (GTDB taxonomy): Bacteria > Pseudomonadota > Alphaproteobacteria > Azospirillales > Azospirillaceae > Azospirillum > Azospirillum isscasi. Next base: position 43,071 of record NZ_JAUJFI010000006.1, read on the forward strand.
TGCCGGCCCAGCGTCTCGGCGTCGAAGGCCAGCCAGTAGGCCGGGTAGCCCAGCGCGATGTGCTGCTCGAAATCGGCGTCGTCGAAGTCGGTCAGCTCGGCCCGCAGCGCCGCCTGGGCGGCCTGGATGCGGCGCCCGCGCCCTTCGACCGACAGGCCGCCGGACATCACCTCCTCCGACCGGTTGTAAAGCTCGCGCAGCAGCGTGGCCTTCCAGTTGTTCCAGCGCTGCGGCCCGACCGCCCGGATGTCCGCCACGGTCAGCACCAGCAGCAGGCGCAGCCGCTCCGGCGACTGGACGAGCGACACGAAGTCCCGCACCGTCTTGTCGTCCTCCAGGTCGCGCTTGAAGGCGGTGTAGGACATGGCGAGGTGCCAGCGCACCAGCCAGGCGACCGTCTCCGTCTCCTCCGCCGTCAGGCCGAGCCGCGGGCACAGCTTCTCCGCCACCCGCGCGCCCAGCACGGAATGGTCGCCGCCGCGGCCCTTGGCGATGTCGTGCAGCAGCACGGCGACGTAGAGCGCGCGCCGCGACACCACCTTGTGGATCACCTCCGACGACAGCGGCAGCTCGTTCAGCAGCTCGCCCGTCCCGATCTTGTGCAGGATGCCCAGCGCGAACAGCGTGTGCTCGTCCACCGTGTAGACGTGGTACATGTCGTACTGCATCTGCGCCACCACCCGCCCGAAGTCGGGGATGAAGCGGGCCAGCACCCCGGCCTCGTTCATGCGGCGCAGCGTGATCTCGGGGTCCTTCTGGCCGGTCAGGATCTCCAGGAACAGCCGGTTGGCCTCCGGGTCCGCGCGCAGCTTCGGCCCCACCACCGACAGCGAGCGCGTGATGGCGCGCAGCGCGTTGGGGTGGATGTCGATGTCGTTCTGCTGGGCGGTGTGGAACAGCCGGATCATGTCCAGCGGCTCGTCCTTGAACTGGCGGTCGTTGCGGACGTTCAGCCGCTCGCCGTCCACCACGAAGCCGTCCACGTCCTTGCGGCGGGCCAGCGCCGCCAGACGCAGGATGTTGAACTTGGGCGGGCGCTTCGATTCCGCCTCCAGCGCCGCGCAGAAGATGCGGGTCAGGTCGCCCACGTCCTTGGCGACCAGGAAGTAGTGCTTCATGAAGCGTTCCACGCCCTTGGTCCCGGCGTGGTCGGTGTAGCCCATGCGGGTGCCGATCGACGTCTGCACGTCGAAGGTCAGCCGGTCCTCCATGCGCCCGGTCAGGTAGTGCAGGTGGCAGCGCGCGGTCCACAGGAAGTTCTGCGCCTTGGCGAAGCGCTGCGCCTCCTCCGGCAGAAGCACCTTCTTGCCGACCAGATCGTCCACGTCCTCGACCCGGTACAGGTACTTGGCGATCCAGAACAGGGTTTGCAGGTCGCGCAGGCCGCCCTTGCCGTCCTTCAGGTTGGGTTCCAGCACGTAACGGCTGTCGCCCAGCTTCTGGTGGCGGTTGTCGCGCTCGGCCAGCTTGGCCTCGACGAACTCCGGCCCGGTGCCGGCCACCACCTCGCGGTCGAAGCGGCGGCGCAGTTCGGTGAACAGCTTGCGCGGACCCCAGAGGTAGCGCGCCTCCAGGATGGCGGTGCGGATGGTGACGTCGGCCTTGGACTGGCGGATGCAGTCGTCCACGCTGCGCACCGCATGGCCGACCTTCAGCCCCAGGTCCCACAGGATGTAGAGCATGTACTCCACCACCTGCTCCACCCGCGGGGTGCGCTTGTAGGGCAGAAGGAACAGCAGGTCGATGTCGGAGAAGGGCGCCAGCTCGCCCCGGCCATAGCCGCCGGTGGCCACGATGTCGAACACCTCGCCGGAGGTCGGGTTGGGCGAGGGGAAGATGTGGGTGACCGTCAGGTCGGCCAGCGAGCGCACTACCCCGTCGGCGAGGTAGCAGTTCTGCCGCACGCAGTCCTCGCCCGATCCCTTGGCCTCGAACCGGGCGCGCACCTCCGCCCGCCCGTCGTTCAGCGCGCCGCGCAGCCGGGCGATCAGGGCGGGGCGCAGCTTGTCGCCGGTCCCATGCTCCGTCACCAGCGTTTCCAGGTCCTCCGCCAGCTTGCGCCGGGACAGGATGGCGCGCTTGTTGGGGATGTTGGCGGCGCCGGCGTCGGAAGGGTCGGCGGCGTCGGCGGAGGCGGCGCGGGTGGAGAGCATCGGCAAAACGTGAGCCTTCCCAGGGATGCGAGGGGTGCGACGAACCGTGCGGCGTTCCGACTATAACGGGAAAGACGATAATTCGCACGCGGCAGACCGAAAGAGGCTGCCGTCTGTTTGCTGCATGATCCGGCCGGGAGCGCCGCTGTGACGGCCGTCACTGACACGCTCCATTCCAAAGGGGTAGGGAGTTGCCAGTGAGACACGCGCGAGGGAGGCCACCGATGATTCCGAATTCCGAAACGGTACGGCGGGAACTGGCGAATCTCGGCAACGCCCTGACCCTGGCGGAACGGGGCCTTCCGCGTCACACCCCCGCCGAACTGATGGCCTGGCTGGTGCACGCGCTGGCCCTGTGCCCCGGCTGCATCGGCGACGCGCTTCTGTTCGAGATCTGCGGCACCGCGACGGACGCCCGGGCCACCGACGCCGACAAGATCGCCCTGATCCGCAAGGGCTGGGCCGTGGTGGTGCGGGCGCAGTTCCGCCTGCGCGGCCTGTCCGTGGTGGGCGGCGGAGGCGAATGGCGGGCCTGCGCCGCCTGAACGGCTGCCTGGGGGTTTACTCTTCCCGCACCGACAGGTGGATGTTGGCGCCGCCGTTGCGTTCCAGGATCTCCGCGGCCTCCACCTCGTCCTCCACCTCGGCGGTGCGCACCCACAGGATGACGCCTCCGGCCTCCAGCGCGCGGCTGAACTCGTCGGTGTCGGGGTGGCTGGTCAGCTCGTCCAGGTAATCCTTGATGGCGACGCCGCCCAGCCCGGCGGCGACGATGGCCGCCAGCGGGGCGGCGATCGGGCCGCCGACGATGGCGAGAAGCCCGGCGGTGGTCAGGGGAAAGGCGTATTTCATCTCGCCCACCAGCCCGGTCAGCGCCTCGTCGGTCGGGGTCTGCGGGCGCTGGTCCGCGGCCTCCAGCGAGGTGTGGCTGGCCAGCACCGACAGGTCGTCGCGGTCGAAACCGGCATCCAGAAGGGCGGCCACAGCCTTGTCGAACGCCTCGCGGGTCTTGAACAGGGCGACGACCTCGCGCACCTCGCCGACGGTGTCCTGGCCGCTGGCGTTCGGGCCACCGGCGTTCTCTGGGGTGTTCTCGGGCGCTTGCGTCACGGCGGTCTCCTTCCCAGCTTCGGCTTGCACGTTCTACGGGCACCGAACAGTCTAGCGAAGCGGTCATCGCGGCACCAGAGCGGGCGTGCTAGGGTGCCCGCCTGCCTTTGCCCGCCACAACGCAACCGGTTGAAGTCCCGTGTCCGACGCGCCCGCCGCCATACCGCCCGCCATCATCCCGCCCCCCATCATTCCGCCCGATGCCACCCCGATGATGGCGCAGTATCTGGAGATCAAGCAGGCCCATCCCGACTGCCTGTTGTTCTACCGGATGGGCGACTTCTACGAGATGTTCTTCGAGGACGCGGTGAACGCCGCCCGCGCGCTGGACATCGCGCTGACCAAGCGCGGCCAGCATCTGGGCGAGGACATCCCCATGTGCGGCGTCCCGGTCCACAGCCATGAATCCTACCTTCAGCGCCTGATCCGCCAGGGCTTCCGCGTCGCCATCTGCGAGCAGATGGAGGACCCGGCGGAGGCCAAGAAGCGCGGCAGCAAATCGGTGGTGAAGCGCGGCGTCATCCGCATCGTCACCCCCGGAACGCTGACCGAGGACAGCCTGCTCGATTCCCGCGCTTCCAACTGGCTGGCCGCGGTGGCGGAGGCGGCGGGCGGGCTCGGCCTCGCCTGGCTGGAGCTGTCCACCGGCGAGCTGGTCGTGCAGCCGGTGGAGCGCGCCGGGCTGGGGGCGGCGCTCGGCCGCCTCGACCCGCAGGAGGTGCTGGTCTCCGAGAAGCTGTGCCAGAGCCCGGACCTGTACGAGCTGTGGGGGGAATGGAAGCCGCGCCTGACCGTGCAGCCGACCCCGCGCTTCGACAGCGAGAACGGGCGGCAGCGGCTGCTCGCCCTCTACGGCGTCGGCACGCTGGACGCCTACGGGCAATTCTCCCGCGCCGAGGTCGCGGCGGCGGGCGCGCTGGTCGCCTATGTGGAGCTGACCCAGAAGGGCCGCGTGCCGCGCCTGTCGCCGCCGCGCCGGCTCGGCCCCGGTGCCGTGATGGAGATCGACGCGGCGACCCGCCGCAACCTGGAGCTGACCCGCACCCTGACGGGGGAGCGGCGGGGCAGCCTGCTCGCCACCATCGACCGCACGGTGACCGGGGCGGGGGCGCGGCTGCTGGCCGCCCAGCTCTCGGCCCCGCTGACCAACCCCGCCGCCATCGCCAAGCGGCTGGACATGGTGGAGTTCGCGTTGAACGAGGAGCGGCTGCGCGCCGACCTGCGCGAGACGCTGCGCCGCTGCCCGGACCTGGAGCGCGCCCTGTCCCGCCTGACGCTGGGGCGCGGCGGGCCGCGCGATCTGGCGTCGGTGCGCGACGGGCTGGTCCAGGCCTCGGCCATCCGCCTGCTGCTGAACGGCCATCCCGGCGGCCCGCTGCCCGACGGGCTGGTCGCCGTGGCGAAGGGGCTGGGCGAGCACGGCGAGCTGGTCCAGCAACTGACCCAGGCGCTGGCGCCGGAGCTGCCGCTGCTGGCCCGCGACGGCGGCTTCATCGCGCGGGACTATTCCTACGCGCTGGACGAGCTGGTGACGCTGCGCGACGAGAGCCGGCGGCTGATCGCCGGGCTTCAGGTCAAATACGCCGGGATCGCCGGGGTGCCGGCGCTGAAGATCAAGCACAACAACGTGCTCGGCTACCACATCGAGGTGACGGCGACCCACGCGGACAAGCTGATGTCCGAGAAGGGGCGCGAGGTCTTCATGCACCGCCAGACCATGGCGAACGCCGTGCGCTTCGGCACGGTCGAGCTGTCGGACCTGGAGCGCCGCATCTCCGAAGCCGCCGACAAGGCGCTGGCCGTGGAGCTGGAGCTGTTCAACGACCTCGTGGAGGAGGTGACCAGCCGCGCCGACGTCATCGCCCAGGCGGCGCACGCGCTGGCCGCGCTGGACGTCGCCACCTCGTTGGCCGAACTGGCCGCGGAGCGGCGCTACAACCGGCCCGTGGTGGACGGCAGCCTCGCCTTCTCGATCAAGGGCGGGCGGCACCCGGTGGTGGAGGCGGTGCTGGACGCCGGCAACGCGGGACCCTTCGTCGCCAACGACTGCGACCTCGCTCCGGACAACCGGCTGTGGCTGCTGACCGGCCCGAACATGGCGGGTAAATCCACCTTCCTGCGCCAGAACGCGCTGATCGCCGTGCTGGCCCAGATGGGCGGTTTCGTGCCGGCGGACAGCGCGCACATCGGGGTGGTGGACCGGCTCTACAGCCGTGTCGGTGCCGCCGACGATCTGGCGCGGGGACGTTCCACCTTCATGGTGGAGATGGTCGAGACCGCGGCCATCCTGAACCAGTCCGGCGACCGCGCGCTGGTCATCCTGGACGAGATCGGGCGCGGCACGGCGACCTTCGACGGCCTGTCCATCGCCTGGGCCTGCGTGGAGCACCTGCACGACGTCAATCGCTGCCGCGCGCTGTTCGCCACCCATTACCACGAGCTGACCATGCTGGCCGGCAAGCTGCCGGGCCTGTCCTGCCACACCATGCGCATCAAGGAATGGCAGGGCGACGTGGTGTTCCTGCACGAGGTGACGGCGGGGGCGGCGGACCGCAGCTACGGCATCCATGTGGCGAAGCTGGCGGGCCTGCCCGGCGCCGTGGTGGGCCGCGCGGAGGAGGTGCTGACCATCCTGGAATCGGGCGACCAGAACGCCGCCATCCACCGTCTGGCCGAGGATCTGCCGCTGTTCAGCGCCGCGCTGAAGCGCCCGGCCCCCGCAGCGGCGCCCGCCGCCGCCCCGGAACCGTCACGGGTGGAGGAGGCGTTGAAGTCCATCGACCCCGACAGCCTGACTCCGCGCCAGGCTCTGGAGGAGTTGTACCGGCTGCGCGGCATGATGCGTTAAACGGGAATATTTGCGAAGCGTCACACGCTATTGTATGAAAAACCGCCGCCGCAGCGTCCCGTCCCGCTGAGGATGGGCGCTGTCATCCAAGCGGCGGGAAGGGGGTGTGTTTATTGACCCCTGGTAAGGTCCTGGTGATCTGCACGGTCATACAGACGGTCGTCGCGATCCTCGCGCTGGTCGTCGCCGTGCTGTAAGCCAGACGACGGAGGGGCGGCGCGGCAACGCCGCCCCTCTTTTCGTGTGCACGCCCGTTCGGCCATACAAACCGTCCGAAGCGCGCGGTACCGGAGGTGTCGTCTATTGACCACTGGTGCGGGAAATATAGCGCCGAACCACAGCCGCTGCAATCCCATCCCATGGCCGGGCTCAAGCCCGTTCCGCCGCGTCTTCCTCCATCGGGGCGCCGCGGTCGTGGATGGGGGTGACGTGGCGCTGCGCGTGGCGCAGCTTTTCCTCCACCGCCTCGTTCACGAACTGGTCGAGCGACCGGCCTTCCCGCTCGGCGGCCTTGGACGCTTCGGATTCCAGCGATCTGCGCAGATGAACCATTCTGTGCCTCCCCCACCGTGGAATGGACTCGTCCGGGATGACAGATGGGAAGCGCGGTTCCGTGCTGCGAGCCGCCTATCCGGAAGCGCCGGTCCGTTCCGGGACGCCCAATGGAAGATTTGGGGGAAGATTTGGGGCCGGAAGAATCGGGGCCGCGTGCAGCGCGCGGGCGGCGACGGCCATCGGGTCCTCGCCGGGGGCGCAGGGATGGGTGGCGGCCAGCAACGCTTCGGGCACGCTGGCGGCGATGTAGTCCGCCACCGTGTCGTACACGGGGATGATCATGCCGATGCGGGTCAGCTCGACGACCTTCCCCACATGGCCGGGCGCACACAGCAGCGACAGGACCTTGCCCGCCGACGCGGCCTCTCCGTTCATCACCAGCATCATGCCGATGCCGGCGCTGTCGATGAAGTCCAGCCCCGTCAGGTCGAGGAGATGGCGGCGCTCCGGCCCGCCCTTCACGTCGGCGATGGCCTGACGCACGGGGTCGGCGTCCTGGCCGGTGAAGCGCCCGGTCAGCACCAGACGGGCGAAGTGCCGTTCGTTCTCCTTGCGATACTGCACGGCTGCACCCTTTCCTGTCTCCCGTGGGCCATGATCCGGTGCGGGCCACCGGTGGGCAAGCGGGCCGTCGTGCCCGCTCCTGCGCGATGTTGACGCAGGCCGCGCCTTTTTGTCACGGTTCCTTTGCCCCTTGACGGCGCGGCGCACCGGTCCTAAAAGCGGGATCACGTGGTGATTTGGTCGACCGGCTTGCGGGCCACGTAAAACAACCCGCTAAAAAGGTCCGAGCCGCGTCCGCGCCTCGACCCGATCGGTCGGGGCGTTTTTTGTTTGGCCGGTCTGCCCCGCCGGCGGACAGAGGAGTCACAAGCGGCCATGGCGCGCACCGATCATCGCAATCCGAACGTCGCGGGGCTTCGCCCGCGCTCCCGTCTGGTCCATGGCGGCGTCCGCCGCTCGTCCTTCGACGAGACCTGCGAGGCGCTCTACCAGACCTCCGGTTTCGTCTACGGCTCGGCGGAGGAGGCGGAGCACGCCTTCGCCAACGACGGCGCCCGCCACGTCTACTCGCGCTTCCGCAACCCGACCACGGCGATGTTCGAGGACCGGCTGTGCGAGTACGAGGGTGCCGCCTGGGCCTACGCCACCACCAGCGGCATGGCCGCGGTGCACGCCGCCCTGTGGTCGAACCTGCGCACCGGCGACCGCATCGTGGCGCCGCGCTCGCTGTTCATTTCCTGCTACTGGGTCATCAAGGAGCTGTCGGCCCGCTTCGGCGTGGAGGCGGTCTTCGTCGACGGCACCGACCTGTCCCAGTGGGAGGAGGCGCTGTCCAAGCCCACCAAGGCGGTCTTCCTGGAAACCCCCAGCAATCCGGGGCTGGAGGTCGTGGACCTGCGCGCGGTCAGCGAGCTGGCCCACAAGGCCGGGGCCAAGGTGGTGGTGGACAACGCCTTCGCCACGCCGGTGCTGCAGCGCCCGTTCGAGATGGGCGCCGACGTCGTCGTCTATTCGGCGACCAAGCACATCGACGGCCAGGGGCGCTGTCTGGGCGGCATCATCCTGACCAACGACAAGCAGTACGGGGCGGAGGTGATCCACCCCTACTTGCGCCACACCGGACCGACCATCTCCCCCTTCAACGCCTGGCTGCTGCTGAAGGGGCTGGAGACGCTGGAGCTGCGCGTGTCGGCCCAGAGCGCGTCCGCCCTGACGGTGGCGGAGTTCCTGGAAGGCCACGCGAAGGTGGAGCGGGTGCTCTATCCGGGCCTGCCCAGCCACCCGCAGCACGATCTCGTCCGCAGCCAGATGACCGGCGGCGGCACCATGCTGTCGATCTTCCTGAAAGGCGGCAAGCAGGAGGCGTTCGCCGCCCTGAACGACCTTCGGATGGTGATGATCTCCAACAATCTGGGCGACTCGAAGAGCCTCGTCACCCACCCCGACACCACCACCCACGCCAAGCTGACGCCCGAGGAAAAGGCGGCGGCGAACATCACGCCGAACCTGCTGCGCCTGTCCGTTGGGCTGGAGGACGCCCAGGACATCGTGGAAGATCTCGACCGCGCGCTCGCTTCCCTGTAAAGACTCGGACCCGGAACCAAATGCTGCAGTGCAGCGTTGGCGTCCGGGTCACGGTTTTTTGGTGAGGTGCAAGGAATGGCGAGACGCAAGGCCGGCAACGGCGAACCGACGCAACGCATCCTGGCGGTGGCGGGCGATCTGACCCGGACCGGCGTCAAGACCGGCGAGATGGGCGTGGCGGCAGCGCAGACCATCGGCTACCGCACCGCGATGATGGCGGCGGCCCTGAACAACCCCATCGACCTCGCCAACCCGGAATTCGTCCGCATGGGCTCCGAGAAGGTGGAGGCGATGGTGGAGGCCACCCACGCCGTCGCCAAGGGCATCGGGGAAATGCAGCAGGCCTGGATGACCCTCGCGCAGGGCCAGCTTCAGGCCGCCATGGTGATGGTGAGCGGCCTCGGCCAGTGCCGCACGCCCGCCGATCTCGTGGAGTTGCAGCGCCGCACCGTCACCGAGTCGGTGGAGGCCGGCATTCACGCCGCGCTCTACATGGTGGAGTCGGTCACGGCGCTGACCCACGCGGGCATGACCCCGGCCTACCGCACCGTCCGCGCCAACGCCCGCCGTCTGGCGAAGCAGCACGGGTAGGGTCGCGAGTCACCACAAAGGCACGAAGGACACAAAGACACAAAGTTCTTCGTGAAATCCTTCGTGCCCTTTGTGTCTTCGTGGTTAAAACCCCTTACAGCTCAGGACTTTGCCGTCACTGCCCCAGCAGTTCGAAACTGGACGGGGCGGGGTCGAGCACACGGGGGCCGGTGGGGGTGACCTCCAGCACCGCCAGACCGCGCTCCACCACGCCGTCGGCGCGCAGGCGGAACAGGCCGTCGATGCCTTCGAAGCCGTTGGGGTTGTTCAACGCCGCGCGGTCGAAGCGGCCCGCCGGGCCGGGCATCTTGGCCAGCACCGCGGCGATGGCCGTCGCGTCGTAGGACAGGGTGGCGATGCGCGGCGGCTTGCGCCCATAGGTCTTCTCGAAGCGCGCCTCGAAGTCGGCGCGGGCCTGCGGCGCCGGGGCGGCGAACCAGGCGCCGGCCAGGGCGGGTTCCTGGCCCAGGCCGGGTTCATCCCACAGGCCGGTGCCGAGCAGCTTCACCTGCTGGGTGTTCAGGCCGTTGGCGGCCAGCGCCGCCGCCAGACCCTGGGCGCGCGGCCCGCCTTCGGCCAGCATGACCGCCTGCGGCTGCACGCCGGCCTGGGTCACCTGCCGCGCCGGCTGGGCGAGGTCGGTCACCGCCGGGTCGTAGCGCTCCACCTGCGCCACCTGACCGCCGAACTGGCGCGAGGCGGCCTGCACCGCGTTGACCACGGCGTCGCCGTAGGCGGTGCGCGGGGCCAGAGCGACGTAGCGCGTCGCACCCCGCGACCGGGCGAAGCCGACCACGCGGCTCACCTGATCGGCGGGGACGAAGCCCAGCACATAGGTGCCGTTGCCGGCCTGGGTCCAGTCGTTGGTGAAGGCCAGCACGTCCACGCCGGCGGTCTGGGCGACCGGCTTCACCGCCGCCACGTCGGCGGCGAACAGCGGGCCGAGGATCAGGCTCGCCCCTTCCGCGATGGCCTGCCGCGCCGCGTCGGCGGCACCGGAGGGCGTGCCCTTGGTGTCGCGGGGCAGCAGCTCGAACCGGTCGCCGGCCAGATCGAACAGCGCCATCTGCGCCGATTCCAGCATGGCCTGCCCGATGGCGGCGCTGGAGCCGGACAGCGGCAGCAGAATCGCCACCTTCATGGTCTGCGGCGCCGCCGGAACGGAGCTGACCGGCGCTTGCGGCGCTTGAGTCGGCGGCGCCGGGGCCTTTACAGTCGAGCAGGCCGAAAGCGTGCCAACGACCAACAGGGCGGCGGCAGCCTGCCGCCCCCAAGCGCGCGAGAAAGGTGTCGTCAAGCGTGCCACCAACGATCTCCACATCCGGTCCGGCGCCGGAGCCCGTCTCCGGGCCCGGCGTCTCTGGTGACGCTGAAGGTAGCGAGCCGAAGGCCGCAAGTAAACTCGGCGCCGGCCTTTATGTGGTCGCCACCCCCATCGGCAACGCCGCCGACATCACGCTGCGCGCGCTCGACACGCTGCGCCGCGCCGACGCCATCGCCTGCGAGGACACGCGGGTGACGGCGAAGCTGATGGGCATCCACGGCATCCACACGCCCTTCGTCTCCTACCATGAACACAACGCGGCGAAGATGCGCCCGGTCCTGATCGGCCGCATGAAGGCGGGGGAGGCCATCGCGCTGGTCACCGACGCCGGCACGCCGCTGGTTTCCGACCCCGGCTACAAGCTGGTGCGGGAGTGCGTGGCGGAGGGGGTGAAGGTCACCACCCTGCCCGGCGCCTCCGCCCCGCTGGCCGCCCTGGTGCTGTCCGGCCTGCCGACCGACCGCTTCCTGTTCGCCGGCTTCCTGCCCAACAAGAGCAGCGCGCGGCGCGCCGCCGCCGGGGAACTGAAGGGCGTTCCGGCCACGCTGGTCTTCTTCGAGTCGCCGCAGCGCCTGCCCGAGTCGCTGGCCGACCTCGCCGACATCCTGGGTGGGCGGGAGGCCGCGGTGGCGCGGGAGCTGACCAAGCTGTACGAGGAGGTGCGGCGCGGCACCCTGCCGGAGCTGGCCGCCCATTACGCGGAGGCCGGCCCGCCGAAGGGCGAGGTGGTCCTGGTGATCGGCCCGCCCGGTGAGGAGGCGGCCCCGACCGAGGCCGACGTGGACGCCCTGCTGCGCGACGCGCTGGCCCGCCTGTCGGTCCGCGACGCCGCCGCCGACGTGGCCGCCCGCACCGGCCAGAACAAGCGCACCGTCTATGCCCGCGCGCTGGAGCTGTCACGGGAGGGGAAACCATGAGCGCGCCGGACGCGCTGCGCCGCCGGGCCGAGAGCTATGGCCGCTACGCCGAGCAGCTCTGCCGGCTGGCGCTGCGGCTGAAGGGCTACCGCATCCTGGAAAGCCGCCTGCGCACCCCGATGGGGGAGATCGACATCGTGGCCCGGCGGGGCGACACTCTGGCCATCGTCGAGGTGAAGGCCCGCGGCGACTGGGACACCGCGAACGAGGCGCTCAACGCCCGCCAGCGGGGCCGCCTCGCCCGTGCCGCCCACGTCTATCTGGGGGCCAACCCCCAGTATGCGGGCTATGTCTTGCGCTTCGACGTCATGCTCGTTACCCCTTGGTCCTGGCCGCGCCACGTGCCGGACGCGTGGCGGGCCTGACGCGAAGGCTGAAGCAGAGGAAGGACGCCGCCCGTGACCAGCCGCGCCGAAGCCCGCGAGATCCTGCGCCGCGTGGGGCTGCAGCCGGACGAGGACATCGATCTGGCCGAAGCCGCCCTGGCGCTGGGCGTGCTGGAAAGTCCGGGCGCCGTTCTGGCCGATTACCGCCGCCACCTCGCCGACATCGCCCACGATCTGGCGGAGCGCGTCTCGCCCGAGGCCGACGGGCTGGAGGCCCGCATCGCCTGGCTGCACGAGGTCATCGTGGAGCGGCACGGCTATTCCGGGGATCACGACACCTACGACGACCTTCAGAACGCCAACCTGCTGCGCGTGATCGACCGCCGCCGCGGCCTGCCGGTGGCGCTGGGCATCCTGTTCCTGCACGCCGCCCGCTCGCAGGGCTGGCCGATGCAGGGGCTGAACTTCCCCGGCCATTTCCTGGTGCGGCTGGAGGCCGACGGCGCCCGCGCCATCCTCGACCCCTTCAACGAGGGGCAGGTGCGCACCGCCGTGGACCTGCGCGACCTGCTGAAGGCCACCGCCGGCAGCGCCGCGGAGCTGGAGCCCGGCCATTACCAGCCGGTGTCCAACCGCGAGGTCCTGCTGCGGCTTCAGAACAACATCAAGCTGCGCCACCTCTCCGCCCACGACGTGCCCCGCGCGCTGGAGGTGCTGGAGGCCATGCGGCTGTTCGCGCCGGGCGAGGCGGCGCTGTGGCGGGAGACCGGCCTGCTGGAAGCCCATACCGGCAACGTCGGCGCCGCCATCGCCGCGCTGGAAACCTTCCTGACGCTGACCGGCAGCGAACGGCACCGTCATCAGGTCGCCGCGCTGATCCAGCAGCTCAAGAACCGACTGAACTGACCAACCCAAAGCCCGTTTCCCAAAGCCCGTTTCGGAGATCCGCAGGATGAGCCTTGCCGTCGCCTTCCAGATGGACCCCATCGAGTCCATCAACATCGACACCGACTCGAGCTTCATGATGGCGCTGGAAGCGCAGAAGCGCGGGCATACACTTTACCACTACCACCCGCGCGACCTCAGCCTGACCGGCAACGTCCTGACCGCCCGCGTGCGGGAGATGACCGTGGTCCGGCAGAAGGGCGCCCACTACACGCTGGGCGAGCCGCGGGTCGTGGACCTGTCCACGATGGACGTGGTGCTGATGCGCCAGGACCCGCCCTTCGACATGGCCTACATCACCGCCACCCACATGCTGGAGCACATCCAGCCCAAGGTGCTGGTGCTGAACGATCCGGCGGAGGTGCGCAACGCGCCGGAGAAGCTGTTCGTCACCCATTTCCCCGACCTGATGCCGCCGACGCTGATCACCAGCGACAAGCAGGCCGTGCTGGAATTCCGGGCGCTTCACAAGGACATCATCGTCAAGCCGCTGTTCGGCAACGGCGGGGCCGGCGTCTTCCACCTGAAGCCGGACGACGAGAATCTGGGCTCGCTTCTGGAGCTGTTCACCCAGCTCTACCGCGAGCCGGTGATCGTGCAGAAGTACTTGGCCGACATCCGCCAGGGCGACAAGCGCATCATCCTGATCGACGGGGAGCCCGCCGGCGCCGTCAGCCGCATGCCCCAGGAGGGCGAGGCCCGCGCCAACTTCCACGCCGGCGGCAGCGCGAAGAAGACGGAGCTGACCCCGCGCGAGCAGGAGATCTGCAAGGCCATCGGCCCGGTGCTGCGGGAAAAGGGGCTGGTCTTCGTCGGCATCGACGTGATCGGCGATTACCTGACCGAGATCAACGTGACCTCGCCCACCGGCATCCAGGAGATCAACCGCCTCGACGGCTCGGCGCTGGAAGCCACCCTGTGGGACGCCATCGAGCGCCGGCATCGCGAGAGCAAGGGGAACTGAAAATTCCCTCTCCCGGAGCGGGAAAGGGGGCTACATCCCAGCGCCGGCAGGGCGCCGCACAAGGTCCACATACCGGTAGGGCAGCCCGTTCTCGGTGAGGAGCGGGCCGCGTTCCGCTTCCACCCACTCGGCTCCCAGAGGCGGCATCACCGTGTCGCCCTCCACCTCCTGCTCCACGCGGGTCAGGTGGATGGCGTCGGCCAGCGGCAGCGTCTCGCGGAACAGGTCGGCGCCGCCGATCACGCAGGCTTCCGCCGCACCCTGCGCCCGGCACCAGTCCAGCGCCGCGCCGATCCCGCCGAACCAACGCACGCCGTCCCGCTCCCCCGCCGGGACGCTGCGGCTGACCACCAGATTGTCGCGGCCCGGCAAGGGCTTGCGGGGCAGGGAGTCCCAGGTGCGGCGGCCCATCAAAATGGGCTTGCCCAAGGTCAGTTCCTTGAAGCGCGTCAGGTCGCCGGGCAGGGACCAGGGCAGGGTGCCGTTCCGCCCGATCACCCCGTTGCGCGCGGCGGCCACCACCAGACTGATCCGCATCCGTGCCCCCCTGACAAAAAACAAGACCTCGCGCCGAGACCGTCAACTCTCACGCCAGCAGGGCCGCCAGCACGGCGTTCAACCGCTGCCGCCCCTCGTGGGTCGCGCGGATCGCGGCCTCGTCCACCTCCAGGAAACCGCCCTTCACCAGACGGTCCAGCGCCCCGGCATCGACCAGCGCGTCCAGGCCGCGGCCCGTCTCCTCGGCCAGCCGGGCGCGGGACACCCCTTCGCGCAGGCGCAGCCCCATCATCAGAAGTTCCGACCCGCGGGCCTCGCGGGCGACGGGTTCGGGGGTGGCGGCGCCGTGGCCGTCGCGCTCCACCCGCTCCAGCCAGATTTCCGGGGCGCGGTGGGCGCGGGTGGCGAACTTCTCGCCGTCCAGCGTCAGCCGGCCATGGGCGCCGGGACCGACTCCGACATAATCGCCGTACCGCCAATAGGTCAGGTTGTGGCGGCTCTCCTCGCCGGGGCGGGCGTGGTTGGAAATCTCGTAGGCGGGCAGCCCGGCGCGGTCGAGCAGGCTCTGCGTCGCCTCGTACAGGTCGCCGGCCAGATCCTCGTCGGGCAGCACCAGATCGCCCCGCGCGTGCAGGGGGAAGAAGGCCGTCCCCTCCTCGATGGTCAACTGGTAGACCGACAGATGGCCGACCGCGTAGTCCAGCGCGCGGGTCAGTTCCGCCTCCCACGCCGCGACGGATTGGCCGGGACGGGCGTAGATCAGATCGAAACTGAAACGGTCGAAGGTTTTCGCGGCCAGTTCGATGGCGCCGGTGGCCTCCGCCGCGTTGTGCTGGCGGCCCAGGAACTTCAGCGCGGTGTCGTCCAGCGCCTGGATGCCCATCGACAGGCGGTTCACCCCGGCGGCGCGGAAGGCGCGGAACTTGTCCGCCTCCACGGAGGTCGGGTTGGCCTCCAGAGACACTTCCAGGTCATCGCCGCCCCTGTCGCTTCCAATGGGCCAGCGGGCGGCGATGCGCTCCAGCACGGCGCCGACCGTCGCCGGCTCCATCAGCGACGGGGTGCCGCCGCCGAAGAAGACGGAGGTGACCCGACGCCCGGACGTTGCGTCTGCGTAATGATCCAGTTCCCGCAACAGCGCGGCGCGCCAGCGGTCGTGCTCGATCCGCTCGCGGACGTGGCTGTTGAAGTCGCAGTAGGGGCACTTCGACTTGCAGAAGGGCCAGTGGATGTAGATCCCGAAGCCGGGATCGGGTGTCATTTGAAGCATCGCTCCACAAGCTGGCGGAAGGCGTCGGCCCGGTGGCTCATCTCATGCTTTTTAGCCGGGTCCATCTCGCCGAATGTGATGTCGTGGCCGTCCGGTTTAAACATCGGATCGTAACCGAAACCATGTTCGCCGCGCGGCGGCCAGACCAGCGTGCCGGTGCAGCGGCCCTCGACCGTCTCGACATGGCCGTCCGGCCAGGCGAGCGACAGGGCGCAGACGAAATACGCGCTGCGGTCGGCCTGGTCCTTGAGGCCGTCCTCCACCTTGCCCATGGCCATCCGGAAGTCCTTGGCGGGACCGGCCCAGCGGGCGGAGTAGATGCCGGGATCGCCGTTCAGCGCCGGCACCACCAGCCCGCTGTCGTCGGCCAGCGCCACATGGCCGGCCCCGGCGGCGGCCAGCGCCTTCAGTTCGGCGTTGGCGACGAAGGTCGTCCCCGTCTCCTCCGGCTCCGGCAGTCCAAGCTCGCCCGCGGACACGAAGGACGCGGCGTAGGGGCCGAGCAGCTCCGCGATCTCGCGGACCTTGCCCTTGTTGTGGCTGGCGATCACCAGCGTGCCGCCGGTGAAGCGGCGGGGGAGGGTGGTCATGGGGGTTCCTTCCGTCTCAAACCTTTGCCCCCACCCTCCCGCTTCGCGGATTCCTCCCTCCCCCGCTGTCGCAGGGGAGGGTCAGGGTGGGGGCAAGCGCAAACCGCGCCCTTACTTCACCGCGATCGCCGCTTTCTGCAAGGCCACCAGCTCGTCGATGCCCTTGCGGGCGAGCGCCAGCAGCTCCATGAACTGCGGCTCGGTGAAGGGGCGCTCCTCGGCGGTGCCCTGCACTTCGACGATGCCCCCCTGGCCGGTCAGCACGAAATTGGCGTCGGCCTGGGCGGTCGAATCCTCGGGGTAGTCGAGGTCGAGCACGCTGGCGTTCTTGTAGATGCCGCAGGAGACGGCGGCCACATGGTCGGTCAGCGGCATGGTCTTGATGGCGCCGATCGACAGCAGATGCTGGAAGGCCAGATGCAACGCCACGAAGCTGCCGGTGATCGCCGCGGTGCGGGTGCCGCCGTCGGCCTGGAGGACGTCGCAGTCGATCTTGATCTGCTTCTCGCCCATGGCGGCGCGGTCGGTGACGGCGCGCAGCGCGCGGCCGATCAGGCGCTGGATCTCCTGGGTGCGGCCCGACTGCTTGCCCTTGGCGGCCTCGCGGTCGGTGCGGCTGTGGGTGGAGCGCGGCAGCATGCCGTACTCGGCGGTGACCCAGCCGAGCCCCGTGTTCTTCAGGAAGCGCGGCACGCCCTCGTCCACGCTGGCGGTGCACAGGACGTGCGTGTCGCCGAAACGCACCAGGCAGGACCCCTCGGCGTGCTTGCTGAAATGGGGCTCAAGGGAAACGGTGCGCAACTGGTCGTGGGCGCGGCCGGAGGGACGCATCGGGCATGATCCGCAGCTTTGTTGAAAACGGCGGGCAAGCTAGCGCCCGATGCCCCCGCCGTCCAGCGCGCAACCGGGGCGCACGTTGATTCGGCGGGGACACCTGCCTAAATTCGGGACGCCGCTTCCGCAACCCGACCTTATCCCAACCTTCGTGCCCGGTTCCCGCCCCGCCATGATCACCGAGCTGAACCAACGGTCCCGCGAGATCTTCCGGCTGATCGTCGACGCCTATGTGGCGACCGGCGAGCCGGTGGGCTCGCGCACCATCTCGCGCAGGCTCGGCATGGCCCTGTCCCCCGCGACCATCCGCAACGTCATGGCCGACCTGGAGGAGCAGGGGCTGCTCTACGCCCCCCACACCTCGGCGGGCCGCATCCCGACCGAGGCGGGGCTGCGCCTGTTCGTCAACGGCCTGCTGGAGATCGGCAGCCTGAGCGAGGACGAGCGCGGCTCCATCGAGGCCAAATGCGCCTCCTCCGGGCGGTCGCTGCAGGACGTGCTGGGCGAGGCGTCCACCCTGCTGTCCGGCCTGTCGCACTGCGCCGGGCTGGTGGTGGCGCCGAAGACCGACCGGCCCCTGAAGCACATCGAGTTCGTCTCGCTGGCCCCGGGCCGCGCGCTGGTCGTGTTGGTCAACGAGGACGGGCTGGTCGAGAACCGCGTCATCGAGGTGCCGGTGGGGGTGCCCGCCGCGACGCTCCAGATGGTGTCCAACTTCCTCAGCGCGAAGCTGGTGGGCCGCACGCTGGACGAGGCGCGGCAGGCCGTGCTGCGCGAGATCGAGGACCAGAAGACCGAGCTGGACGAATTGTCGCAGCGCGTGGTCTCCGCCGGCCTCGCCACCTGGGCGGGCAGCAGCGGGCAGAACAGCGGCCAGCTCATCGTGCGCGGCCAGGCGAAGCTTCTGGAGGACGTCACCGCCTTGTCGGACCTGGAGCGCGTGCGCGCCCTGTTCGAGGCGCTGGAGACCAAGGAGACCATGCTGCGCCTGCTCGACGCCACCGGGAAGGGTGACGGCGTGCAGATCTTCATCGGGGCGGAAAATGTGCTGTTCGGCCATTCCGGCTGTTCGCTGATCATCTCGCCGTTCCAGAACAGCCGCGAGCAGGTGATCGGCGCCATCGGCGTGATCGGTCCGACCCGCATCAATTATGCGCGCATCATCCCGCTTGTGGATTATACAGCCAAGGTCATCAGCCGCCTTGTCGGGTGATGGCGGCTTGGCAACGCTTCGATCCGTCAGACCACCCCATCAGACTCAGACCCCATCAGACTCAGACGACACACGAGACGACAACGAGAGAGCCATGAGCGAAGAGCAGAACAAGCCCGCCGAAGCCGAGGTGGAACAGAGCGAAGCCGTCCAGGACAAGGACACGGACGCCGCCGGTGCCGGGGAGCGCGTGGCCCAGCTTGAGGCCGAGGTCGCCAGCCTGAAGGACCAACTCCTGCGTCAGATGGCGGAGGTGGAGAACACCCGCCGCCGCGCCCAGCGCGACCGCGAGGACGCCAGCAAGTTCGCCGTGTCCAGCTTCGCCAAGGAGCTGGTGACCGTGGCCGACAACCTGCGCCGCGCGCTGGAGGCCGTTCCGGCGGAGGGCCGCGAGGGCGACGAGCGGCTGAAGGGCCTCGCCGTCGGCGTCGAGGCGACGGAGCGCCAGCTTTTCGCCGCCTTCGAGCGCGCCGGCATCAAGAAGATCGACCCGACCGGCGAGCTGTTCGACCCGAACTTCCATCAGGTGATGTTCGAGATCGAGAACACCGGCAAGCCCGCCGGCACCGTCGTGCAGGTGCTGCAGCCCGGCTACACCATCCATGGCCGCCTGCTGCGCGAAGCCATGGTCGGCGTCGCCAAGGCCGGTCCTCACGAAATGGGCGGCCAGCACGTCGATACCAAAGCCTGACCGTTCGGTCCGCGATCAGGCGGTCCATCGCCTGAGCGGCACGTCTTGCGGCGGCGCGGCGGCATGGCTCGCCGCGCCGCCTTTTATCACCCCGGCCATCCGCCCGGTTCTTTTCCCATGGGCGGCACCGGCCCGTTGATCCTAAGATATCGAAGGACTTGCGCCGAACGGACAGTTCCCCTATTCGAAATGGGGAATTTCACGGCGCACAACGAACCGCCTGTTTCAGGCTGCCGCTTTTTCAGGGAACCGGACCCGTGCCCAAGAGCATTCTGACCGTCGACGACTCCAAGACCATCCGCGACATGGTCGCCTTCACGCTGCAGAAGGCCGGCTATGCCGTCACCGAAGCGGCGGACGGCGCCGCCGGTCTGGCCCAGGTCAACCGCCAGAAGTTCGACTGCATCATCACCGATCTGAACATGCCGGGCATGGACGGTCTGGCCCTGACCCGCGCCATCCGCGGCAGCGCCCTGAACCGCGCGACCCCCGTCCTGCTGCTGACCACCGAGGCGGACCCCGCCAAGAAGACCGCGGGCCGCGAGGCCGGGGCCACCGGCTGGCTGGTCAAGCCCTTCAACCCGGACAAGCTGGTCGAGACGGTGAAGAAGGTCTGCCCGTAACCGGGAAGCCGCTGAGACGGCGGGCAAGACTCCGCACGGATTTCACGGATTTTTTCTGAGCTTGCCGGGTGGTCGTTCCCCGATCGGCCCGCAATGAGGCACGCATCAGGAAAATCCGTGAAATCCGTTCCTCAATCCGTGTGATGCCTTGTGATTCACCTTGTGATTCACCCCGCCCGTTCCCGCGGAAACAGGAACTCCCCCTCCGGATCGTGGGCGGCAAAGCGCCGCTGCGCCGTGGCGCGGCTGGCGACGGCGTAACAATAGACGCAGCCGTGCGGGCAGGTGTCGTAATCCCCGATGTCCCGGCTTTCCGCGCAAAGGCAGCCGGGCCGGTTGCCCTTCTTCCTCGCCCCGATCGGTCGCCCGGCCACGTCGGACAGGCGTTGCGCGTCCACGCAGCGGGCCGGCGCCGTGCCGGGAACGCCGGCCAGTTCCGGCTGGGTGCAGAGCGTCAGGGCCATGCCATGCTCCGCGGCGATGCCGGCCAGATCGGCCAGCAGGGCGCGCTTCTCCTCCGGCTCCGGATCGCGCCAGGGCAGACCGGCGGCGTCCAGGTTGCGCGCCGTCTTGCGGTAGGGCTGGAGGAAGGACACCACCGCCTCGTCGGTCAGGCCGCGCAGCCGTCCGGCCAGCCGGGCGAAGGTTTCGCGGTGCCAGGACGGCGGCGTGGCGTCTGCCGTCACGATGGGGTCGTAGCGCCACACGGCGGCGCGCGGCCCCCAGCGGCCGCGCAGCCGGGCCATGTGCTCCACCGCGCGGTCCGCCTCGGGGACGGAGCGTTCCAGGGCACCCGGCAGGCCGGTGACGCTGTACTGCACCACGAAGGGAAAGCCGCGCCCGGACACCTCGTCCAGCGCCGGCAGGAAGGGGCCGAGATTCTTGGTCCAGAAGACGAAGCCGTCCACCTCCGCGCGGGTCAGGCCGATGCGGTGGGTCTGGCCGCCGTAGGGGTTGACCATGCGGCAGTGTCCGGCCTCCAGCCGGTTGAGGAACCAGCGCCCGTAAAAGGCGGGAATGTCCGTCTTGTAGCTGGCGGAAACGATCATCGCCGGACCATGGTGGCTCGGCGGACCGCGATCAAGGCTGGATTCGCAAACGCTTCGGCCTAAAGTGCCGGTTCAGGACGAGGGGGAGGATGCCGTGACGGGTGGACAGGACGGCCACAACAGCGTGGGCAACGATGGGGGCCACAGCGTGGAATGGGACGGGCTGGTGCGGTTCCGGCTGCCGGATGGCTGGCGCGCCGACGTGGAGGAGCACGAGGGCCACGCCGTCGCGGCCTTCCACCCGCCGGCGCCGGCGGGCGGCGTGCTGCGGCTGGTCACCGACCGGGTGGCGCCGAAGGACGGGCCGGACGGCGTCGTGGCGGTCCTGCGCGAGATGGCGCTGCGGTTCGTGCGCCCCGACGACCAGCGGGCCAGCGACCGCACCGTGGAGCCCTGGGGCGACGACGGCGTGCTGGCGCAGGCGGTGATGGTGACGGAGGAGGATGGCCGGACCGACGCCCATTATCTCTGGCTGGTCGGGGCGGAGCGGGTCGGAAAGGCGGCGGCGGCCATGTTCAGCTACCGCCTGCCCATGGTCATGGACGGGGACGAATCCTGCGCCGGCACGCTGGCCCTTCTCGACCGGGCCATCCGCGACGCCGAAATCCTGTAGGCTACAGGCCCCGGAAACAGGCCCCGGAAACAGGAAAGCCGCCCCATCGAGGGCGGCTTTTTCTTGTCCGGTGTTCCCGCACCGGACAAACCCGTCGGCAAGAGGCCGTCAGCAGTGACCGGCGCCGCCGGACATCAGGGCCTTCAACTGCGCCGCCTTCGGATCGAAGGCCATGGCCGCCTCCTCCGCCGCCATGGCGGCCAGGCTGATGAAGCGCGCCAGATCGTCCAGGTCGCACTTCGTCGCGTCGTCCATAAGGCTGTCGAGGCAGGACTTGATGGCCAGAGCCATGTCGCGCCGTTCGTCCATCATCTTGATCCCCCATGGAATACTGCACACGGTCCCGCTTCGGGAAGCCATGCCTGCGAACAAGAGCGGCCCCCTTACCACCGATGGATATATCATATTTCCTTGGTGTCTCCACTATTAGAATCTTGGGACAACAAAGAAACAGGGCAACCGGCAATTGATTGCGCGCATGAATGCACACCATTACTTGTTAATGAAAAGTTAACATGGCCGGAATGCGGGGGTTTTGCTTGTGTTAAAGTCCTGTAACAGAGCGCTTTCCGCCATCCTGGTGGGGTGAGGGGGCGTCCTTGCACGCCTTATGCTTTTGAATACCCCGGTATTCACTTGCGGCGCGAAGCCGCGGGCGCGACGATATGCCCCGGCGTGCGCGTCACCTTTCGGCCTTTTGACGGTTGGCTGCATGACCAGGGCGTTGCAGCCCGAAACGCACCTGCCTATATCTCCGGCGACAGACGTGATCCCACCCAACCGTTCCACCGACCCCAAGGGGATCGCGGCGGTGCCGGACCATACGGGCCGCCACGCATCTGCCGAACAACAGAGGCTGAACATGAGCAAAGTCATTGGCATCGACCTCGGCACCACGAACTCCTGCGTGGCTGTCATGGAAGGCTCCAGCGCCAAGGTGATCGAAAACGCCGAAGGCACGCGGACCACGCCCTCCATGGTCGCCTTCGCGCAGAACGCGGAGCGTCTGGTCGGCCAGCCGGCCAAGCGTCAGGCGGTGACCAACCCGGAGAACACCCTCTTCGCGATCAAGCGTCTGATCGGCCGCCGCTACGACGATCCGCTGACCAAGAAGGACCAGGGCCTCGTTCCCTACAAGATCATCTCCGGCGACAACGGCGACGCCTGGGTGGAAGCCGTCGGCAAGAAGTACAGCCCGTCGCAGATCAGCGCCTTCATCCTGCAGAAGATGAAGGAGACGGCGGAGAACTATCTGGGCGAGAAGGTGACCCAGGCGGTCATCACCGTCCCCGCCTACTTCAACGACAGCCAGCGCCAGGCGACCAAGGACGCCGGCAAGATCGCCGGCCTTGAGGTGCTGCGCATCATCAACGAGCCGACGGCGGCCGCGCTCGCCTACGGCATGGAGAAGAAGGGCGCCGGCACCATCGCCGTGTACGACCTGGGCGGCGGCACCTTCGACGTCTCCGTGCTGGAGATCGGCGACGGCGTGTTCGAGGTGAAGTCGACCAACGGCGACACCTTCCTCGGCGGTGAGGACTTCGACGCCCGCATCATCGACTACCTCGCCGACGAGTTCCAGAAGGAGCAGGGCATCGACCTGCGCAAGGACCGTCTGGCCCTGCAGCGCCTGAAGGAAGCCGCGGAGAAGGCGAAGATCGAGCTGTCCTCGGCCATGCAGACCGAGGTCAATCTGCCCTTCATCACCGCCGACCAGTCCGGCCCGAAGCACCTGAACGTCAAGCTGACCCGCGCCAAGCTGGAAGCCCTGGTGGACGAGCTGGTCCAGCGCACGATCGAGCCCTGCAAGGCCGCGCTCCGCGACGCCGGCCTGAAGGCCAACGAGATCGACGAGGTGATCCTGGTCGGCGGCATGACCCGCATGCCCAAGGTCATCGAGGCGGTGAAGCAGTTCTTCGGGCGTGAACCGCACCGCGGCGTGAACCCGGACGAGGTGGTCGCCATCGGCGCCGCCATCCAGGGCGGCGTGCTGAAGGGCGAGGTCAAGGACGTCCTGCTGCTCGACGTGACCCCGCTGTCGCTGGGCATCGAGACGCTGGGCGGCGTGTTCACCCGCCTGATCGACCGCAACACCACGATCCCGACCAAGAAGTCCCAGACCTTCTCGACCGCCGAGGACAACCAGAACGCGGTGACCATCCGCGTCTTCCAGGGCGAGCGCGAGATGGCCGCGGACAACAAGCTGCTCGGCCAGTTCGACCTCGTCGGCATCCCGCCGGCCCCGCGCGGCGTGCCGCAGGTCGAGGTGACCTTCGACATCGATGCCAACGGCATCGTCAGCGTCACGGCGAAGGACAAGGCCACCGGCAAGGAGCAGCAGATCCGCATCCAGGCGTCGGGCGGCCTGTCGGACGCCGACATCAACAAGATGGTGAAGGACGCCGAGGCCCACGCCGCCGACGACAAGAAGCGGCGCGAGCTGGTGGACGCCCGCAACCACGCGGACGCGCTGATCCACACGACCGAGCGGACGATCAAGGAGAACGGCGACAAGATCCCCGCCGCCGACAAGACCGCCGCGGAGGCCGCCGTCGCCGAGCTGAAGGCCGTGCTGGGCGGTGACGACCTGGAGGCCGTGAAGGCGAAGACCGAAGCGCTGGCCCAGGTGTCGATGAAGCTGGGCGAGGCCATGTACAAGGCCGGCCAGGGCGAGGCCCCCGGCGCCGGTGCCGCCGGTGCGGCGGGCGCCGCCCCGAACGAGCCGGGCGTGGTCGATGCCGACTTCGAGGAAGTCGACGACGACAAGAAGAAGTCGGCGTAAGCGTTCGGAACCGGAGGCAATCGTTGGGCAGCCGCCCGTTGCCTCCGGTGTCACAGCCGGGAGAACCCGGCGCCATGCAGTATCGTCCGGCCCGTCATCCTTCCTGCGGTGGCGGGCCGGAGATATGCTTGGTCTATTGTATGTGAAGGCGGTCGGGGCCCATGGCGAAACAGGACTATTACGAGCTGCTCGGGGTGGCGAAGGGCGCCAGCGCGGACGAGATCAAAAAAGCGTACCGCAAGATGGCGATGCAGTATCACCCGGACCGCAACCAGGGTGACAAGGACGCCGAGCACAAGTTCAAGGAAATCAGCGAAGCCTACGAGGTTCTGAAGGACGAGCAGAAGCGCGCGGCCTACGACCGCTTCGGCCACGGTGCCTTCGAGAACGGGCGCGGCGGGGCCGGCGGCGGCTTCGGCGGCTTCGATTTCGGCGGCGGCGGCGGATTCGCCGACATCTTCGACGAGATGTTCGGGGAATTCATGGGCGGGCGCCGTGGTGGCGGCGGCGGCGCGTCGGGCCGCGGCCAGGACCTGCGCTACAATCTGGAGATCGGGCTGGAGGAAGCCTTCAAGGGCACCACGGCCAACGTCCGCGTCCCAAGCACCGTCGCCTGCGACGGCTGCAACGGCTCCGGCGCGGCGGCGGGGACCCAGCCGGTCACCTGCCCGACCTGCCAGGGCCACGGCAAGGTGCGCGCCCAGCAGGGCTTCTTCACCATCGAACGCACCTGCCCGGCCTGCCACGGCCAGGGCCGCGTCATCAAGGACCCCTGCAAAAGCTGCGGCGGCGCCGGGCGCCTGCGCAAGGAGAAGACCCTTCAGGTCAACATCCCCGCGGGCGTGGAGGACGGCACCCGCATCCGTCTGGCCGGCGAGGGCGAGGCGGGCTTGCGCGGCGCGCCGCCGGGCGACCTCTACATCTTCCTGGCCATCGCGCCGCACCCGATCTTCCAGCGCGATAGCGCCAACATCCACTGCCGGGTGCCGATCCCCATGACCACCGCGGCGCTGGGCGGCACGGTGGAGGTGCCGACCATCGAGGGCAGCCGCACCAAGGTGACGGTCCCGCCCGGCACCCAGTCCGGCCACCAGTTCCGCATCAAGGGCAAGGGCATGTCGGTGCTGCGCAGCCAGCAGCGCGGCGACATGTACATCCAGGCCGTCGTCGAGACTCCGGTCAACCTCACCAAGAAGCAGCAGGAGCTTCTGCGCGAGTTCGACAACGCCGGCAAGGAAGGCTCCCACCCGCAGTCCGAAGGCTTCTTCGCCAAGGTGAAGGAACTTTGGGAGGACCTGAAGGACTGAGCGTTTTCCATCCGCTTTGACCGCAGGAAGAAGGCCCGGCCCGCCGCCGGGCCTTTTTTCATGTGTCCCGCGTGCTTTTGCCCCAGTGGTATGACCAATCCGGCGTTGACAGGGACGGATTGCGGGAAGAATGTCCCTACAATTCGCATGCAAATGCGCAGGCGCCACAGGCCGCGCCACATACGCACGTATCCTTGGAAATCACAGCAAATGCCGTTGCCGATGGGGGGCATCGCGTGTATCAACAAGCGCTTAACCTCCTCAGGCAGTTCGCGGAGAGGGCATTCCAGGCGGTGAGCGGCGATCTCTCCTTCGAGCAACTGCGCGACCTGATGCATCCGGGTGGACACACCCCGATCATCCAGCGTCGCCGGGCCGTGCTGATCCATTCCCGCGTCCGGATGGTCGCGGCGGTCTTCGCCGTGCTGACGCCGCTGTGGATCGTCATCGACGTCTTCATCTTCCCCTGGCCGCTGTGGGGCTATCTGGCCGGGCTGCGTTTGGTCTCCAGCTTCGCCTTCGGCGCGCTGGCGCTGGGCTACCGGATCTGCGACGACATGGGCAGCGCGTGGCGCGGGCTGGCCCTGCTGCTGGCGGTGCCCACGATCTTCTTCCTCGCCTCTCACCCCATGCTGAACGAGGACATGATCGCGGGAAGCGCGCTCGCGGTGGCCGCCGGCTACGCCTTCCTGCCCTTCGTGATGGTGGCGGGGCTCAGCGTCTTCCCGCTGACCGCGATGGAGGGGCTGGCCTTCGCGACGCCGATGCTGCTGGCCCATATGCTGGCCGGCGTCTACGGCTCGCTGGTCTTCCCCTTCCCCTCCTATCTGGGCGCCCTGTGGCTGCTGGTGCTCATCATGGTGGTGGCGACGCTGGCGGCGATGAGCCAGTTGCACTTCATGATGGCCCTGGTCGATCAGGCGTCGCACGACGGGCTGACCGGCGCCTTCTCCCGCCGCATCGGCGAGGAGCTGCT
Organism: Azospirillum isscasi; assembly: GCF_030849505.1. GTDB lineage: Bacteria > Pseudomonadota > Alphaproteobacteria > Azospirillales > Azospirillaceae > Azospirillum > Azospirillum isscasi. The sequence goes on from NZ_JAUJFI010000006.1 coordinate 69,338, forward strand.
GCGGCTCCAGTTCGCGCACGCCCAGCGGTCGGAGCACCCGCTGGCCGTGGTCTTCTTTGATCTGGACAATTTCAAGTCGATCAACGACCGCTTCGGCCACGACCAGGGCGACAAGCAGTTGGGGCGGGCGGCGGAGGCCATCCGCGCCATGCTGCGCCAGTCCGACGTGCTGGTGCGCTGGGGCGGGGAGGAGTTCGTGGTCATCATGCCCAACACCCCCCGCGAGGGCGCCCTGACCGCGGTGGAGCGGCTGCACGAGCGGGGGTTCGGCAAGCGCCCGGACGGGATTCCCCAGACCGCCAGCATCGGCGTGGCCGAATACATCCACGACCGCCCGGCGGACTGGGAAAAGCTGGTCGATCTGGCCGACCAGCGCATGTACGCCGCCAAGCAGACCGGCAAGAACCGGATCGTCGCCGACGACCGCGTCCCCGAACCGGCCTGACGCCGGTTCCCTTTCCCAGTCGTTGCCCTCAGTCGTTGCCCTCAGTCGTTGCGCAGCAGCGGGGCGGAGGGCTGGCCGAGCGCCCGCCACGTCCCCAGGAAGCCGAAGGCCAGCGTGATGGCGGTGCTGAGCAGGGCGGTGGTCAGCACAGCGGACGGCAGGAAGGTCCAGTCCCAGCGCATCAGGAAGGTCATCACCGCCCAGGCCGTGACGGTGCCGATGACCCCGGCGATGGCCGCGGTCAGGATGCCGAGAAGCCCGTATTCCAGCAGGAACGCCTTCAGCACGTCGGCCCGCGTGGCGCCCAGCACCTTCAGCACCACCGCGTCGTAGACCCGGCGGCGGTGCCCGGCGGCGACGGCGCCGGCCAGCACCAGCGTGCCGGCGGCCAGCGTGATGCCCGCGGTGATGCGCACCGCCGTGCCGATGTGGCCCAGCATGGTGCCCACCGTGTCCAGCGCGTCCTTCACCCGCACCAGCGTCACGTTGGGGAAGCGTTGCAGGACGGAGCGCTGCACCTCCGGCTCCGCCGCCGGGGTGCTGCGGATGGTGGCGATCCAGGTCTGCGGCGCGCGCTCCAGCGTGCCGGGCGCGAAGACCAGGGCGAAGTTGATGGCCAGCGTCGAGAAGTCGGCGGCGCGCACGTTGGCGACCTTCGCCTCGATGGTGCGGCCCAGGATGTTGACGCCCATGACCGCGCCGGGACCGATGCCGAAGGCGCTCGCCACATTCTGGTGGATGGAGATCAGCGGCGCGCCCTTGTAATCCTCCGGCCACCAGGAGCCGGCGACGATCTCCGAATGCTCGGGCAGTTTGGCGGAATAGGTCACCCCGCGGTCGCCGGACAGCACCCAGGACTGCTCGGGGTTGATCAGCGCCTTCTCCGCCGGCTGGCCGTCCACCGTCTCGATCCGCCCGCGCAAGCTGGGCACCGCCTCGAACCCGCTGGTGCCGGGCAGGGCGGTGACCATCCGCTTCAGCGGCTCGAACTGGTCGGGCTGGATGTCCACGAAGAAGAAGCTGGGCGCGTCCTTGGGGATCGTCTCGTTGACCCGGCGGGAGAAGTTGCCCTCGATCAGCGCGATGGCGACCAGCACCGTCAGGCCGAGGCCGAGCGACAGCACCACCGCCCCGGTCGGGTTGCCGGGCCGGTGCAGGTTGGCGAGCGCCAGCCGCAGCCCCGGACGGCGCGGGCGTCCCGCCGCCGCGGCCCCGCGCACCACCAGCCAGGCCGCCATGCGGAAGGCGATGAAGGTGGCGATGGAGCCGCCGACGAACCAGGCGGCGAACATCTTGTTGTGGGCGGTGGCGACGGCCAGCCCGGCCAGCGCGGCGACGGTCAGCGCCATCGCCCCCAGATAGACCGCCCGCGGGCGTCCCCCGGCGGGCGCCACCACGTCGCGGAACTGCGCCGCCGCCGGCACCTCCCGCGCGCGGCCCAGCGGCCACAGCGAGAAGGTCAGGGCGGTCAGCAGCCCGTAGAGCGCGGCCAGGGCCAGCGCGCCCGGATAGACGCCGATCCGGACGGGGACCGGCAGCACCGAATCGAGCAGCGACCCCAGCCCCAGCGGCGCCAGCGCGCCCAGCAGCAGCCCCAGCAGGATGCCCAGCCCCGACAGCGCCAGGATTTGCAGCAGATAGACCTTGAAGACCAGATCCCCCGGCGCGCCCAGGCATTTCAGCGTGGCGATGGTGCGGGCGCGCGAATCGAGATGGCTGCGCACCGCGTTGCCCACCCCGACCCCGCCGACCAGCAGGGCGGTCAGCCCGACCAGCGTCAGGAACAGGGTCATGCGGTCGATGAAGCGCTCGATCTGCGGGGAGGCGTTGGTGAAGTCGCGGACCCGCCAGCCGGCATCGGGGAAGCGCTCGCGCAGCCGGTCCTGCCACGCCGCCACGTCGGTGCCCGGCGGCAGGGCCAGCTTGGCGGTCCAATAGACGATGCTGCCGGGCTGGAGCAGGCCGGTGCCCTCCAGCGCCGGCAGGCCGACCATCACCCGCGGCCCCAGCGAGAAGGCGCCGTTGGAGGCGCGGTCCGGCTCCCGCGTCAGGACGCCGCGGACGGCGAATTCGCCTTCGCCCAGCCGCAGCGTGTCGCCGGTCTTCAGCCCCAGCCGGTCGAGCAGCCCGTCCTCGACCAGCGCGCCCCAGCGCCCGTCGCGGTTGGCGAGCGCCGTGTGCAGGTCGCCCTCCGGCGTCAGGGCCACCGTGCCGTAGAGCGGGTAGACGCCGTCCACCGCCTTCAGCTCCACCAGCGTGGACCGCTGGTCGTCGGCGGAGCGGGCCATGGCGCGCATCTCCACCGACTGCGACAGGCGCCCGGCCTGCTCCAGATAGACGCGCTGTCCGTCGGTTGGGGGTGTGTAGATCTGCCGCAGCGCGACATCGCCGCCCAGGATGGCCCGCCCGTCCGCCTGCAGACCCGACAGGACGCCGCCGGACACGGAATTGACCGCCGCGATGGCGGCAACGCCCAAAGTCAGACAGGCAAGGAAGATGCGGAACCCCTTCAGCCCTCCGCGCAGCTCGCGGCGGGCCAGACGGAAGGCAAGGGCGAGGTCGGTCATGGGTGCGTCCGGCGGGGTGTGTGGGGGGTGTGGGTGGGGTGTGGTCGTGTCGGGCCCCCGAACGCTCAATCCCCCGCCACGCGGACGCGCTGGGCGCGGGCGGCGAGGCCGTCGTCCACGATGCGCCCGTCCATCAGCCTCACGGTCCGGTCGCAGCGGTCGGCCAGGGACGGGTCGTGGGTGATCAGAACCAGCGTCGTGCCGCGCCGCTCGGCGAGGTCGAACAGCAGCTCCACGATGGTGGCGCCGGTGCCGATGTCCAGGTTGCCGGTCGGCTCGTCGGCCAGAAGCAGCGAGGGCTCCGCGACGAAAGCGCGCGCCAGCGCGACGCGCTGCTGCTCGCCGCCGGACAGCTGGCCCGGATAATGGCTCAGCCGGTGGCCCAGCCCGACCGCCTCCAGCCCGTCCCGCGCGCGGTCGAAGGCGTCGGCGGCCCCGGCGAATTCCAGGGGGATGGCCACGTTCTCCAGCGCCGTCATCGTCGGCACGAGGTGGAAAGCCTGGAAGACGATCCCCACATGGTCGCGGCGGAAGCGCGCAAGCCCGTCTTCGTCCAGCCGTCCCAGATCCTGTCCGGCGACGCGCACGGCCCCGCCCGTCGGGCGTTCCAGACCGGCCATGACCATCATCATGGTCGATTTGCCGGAGCCCGAAGGGCCGACCACGCCGACCCGTTCGCCGGGCTGGATGCGGAGACTCAAGCCTCTCAGGATGTTGACGGGTCCGGCCGCGCTGTCCAATCTCAGATGCACCTCGTCGAGATCGACGATGGCAGAGGCAACGGAATCGGGTCGGGACATTGGCATGCGTCTCTGGAACGGGCGGGAAAACCTTTCGCCATATGGCATGGTGCGCCGCCATTTCAACATGGCCCTCGTCAGGACGGGGCTGGCCGCCCTCGCCGCCCTTGCGGGTGTGGGCGTGACGGCGCCTGCCCTTGCGGAGAAGGGGCCTTTCACCCTGCTCGCGCTCGGCGACAGCCTGACCGCCGGCTACGGCCTGCCCGAAGCGCAGTCCTTCACCGTTCAGTTGCAGTCCGCGCTGCGGGCGAAGGGCTACGGCGTGACCGTCGTCAACGCCGGCGTGTCGGGCGACACCACGGCGGGCGGGTTGTCGCGGCTCGACTGGGCGCTGGCCGACCGGCCGGACGCCGTGCTGGTGGAACTGGGGGCGAACGACATGCTGCGCGGGCTTGATCCCGCCGCGGCGCGCGCCAACCTGGACGCCATCCTGAAGCGGCTGACCGGCGAGAAGCTGCCCGTACTCCTCGCCGGGATGTACGCATCGCCCAGCCTGGGGCGCGCGTACAGCGAACGCTTCAACGCCATCTACCCGGATCTGGCCGGCACGTACAACGTACAGCTCTATCCGTTCTTTCTGGACGGCGTGGCGGCGGACGCCGCGCTGAACCAGCCGGACGGCATCCACCCCAACGCGGCCGGCGTGAAGGTGATCGTGGAGCGCATCGCGCCCCACGTCGCCCGCCTTCTGGACGGCATCGCCAAGAACGGAGGCTGAAGACCCATGGCGACCCTGGCCGGCAACACCGCCACCACCGACACCTGTTTCAAGGCCGCCTCGGCCACCGGCACCGAATGGGGCGCCGTCGTAAAGTCCTGCCTGGACGAGCTCGGGGCCGTGGAGGGCTGCAACCTCGGCTTCCTCTACATCACCGACGCGCTGGCCGAGCACGCGACCAGCATGGTCACGCTGCTGCGCGGCGTCACCGGCATCCGCGACTGGGTGGGCACCGTCGGCATCGGCGTCTGCGCCAACGACGAGGAAATCTTCGACAAGCCGGGCATCGCCGTGATGGTGGCCCGCCTGCCGCCGGACGGCTTCCGCCCGTTCCCGGTGGTGTCGGGCGACATGGAGCCGCTGCGCCGCATGGCCGGCGGCTGGCTGGACAAGCACGGCGCCATGCTGGCGCTCGCCCACGCCGACCCGCGCCACCAGGATCTGGCGGGGCTGGTCGTTTCGCTGGCGGAATCGACGGGGGCTTTCCTGGTCGGCGGCCTGTCGGCCTCGCGCTCGGAGTTCCCGCAATTCACCATCCCCGGCAACACCGCCACCATGACCGGCGGGCCGGTGGCGGACGGCGGGGTGTCCGGCGTGCTGTTCGCCCCGCAGGTTCCGGTCGCCACCGGCCTCAGCCAGGGCTGCACGCCCATCGGCCCGGTGCGCACCATCACCGCGGCGGAGGACAACGTCGTCCTGGAGATCGACGGGCGCCCCGCGCTGGAGGTCTTCAAGGAGGACATCGGCGAGCTGCTGGCCCGCGACCTGAAGCGGGTGTCCGGCTACATCTTCGCCGGCCTGCCCATCGCCGGGACCGACACGGCGGACTATCTGGTCCGCGACCTGATCGCCATCGACCCGCGCGCCGGCTGGATCGCCGTCGCCCACCATGTGCAGAGCGGCCAGCCCATCCTGTTCACCCGCCGCGACCAGCAGAGCGCCGAAGCCGACATGCGCCGCATGCTGGCGAACCTGAAGAAGCGCGTGAAGACCACCCCGAAGGGCGCCATCTATGTCAGTTGCATCGCCCGCGGCCCCAGCCTGTTCGGCGAAGGCAGCCAGGAGCTGGCGCTGATCCGCGAGACCTTCGGCGACATCCCGCTGGCCGGTTTCTTCGCCAGCGGCGAGATTTCCAACGCACGCCTGTACGGATACACGGGCGTGCTCACCTTGTTTCTTTGAGGGTCATATCCAATGCAATACCGTCCGCTCGGCCGCACCGGCCTTTCGGTCAGCGCCATCGGCCTCGGCACCATGACCTGGGGCCGCCAGAACACCGAGGCCGAAGGCCACGCCCAGATGGATTACGCGCTCGGCGAGGGTGTGAATTTCTGGGACACCGCGGAGATGTACGCGATCCCCCCGACCGCCGACACGTACGGACGTACGGAGGAGGTCATCGGCACCTGGTTCAAGGCGACCGGCAAGCGCGACCAGGTGATCCTGGCGTCCAAGGTCATCGGCTTCGCCGACGGCGGCTTCCCCTGGGTGCGCAACGGTCAGGCGCGGCTGGACCGCACCAACATCTTCGCGGCGGTCGAGGCCAGCCTGCGCCGGCTGCAGACCGACTACATCGACCTGTACCAGCTCCATTGGCCCGACCGCCCCACCAACCGCTTCGGCGCGCGCAACTACGTCCACCGGCCCGAGAAGGACGGCACCCCCATCGAGGAGACGCTGTCCGTCCTGGATGACCTGGTGAAGTCCGGCAAGGTCCGCCATGTCGGCCTGTCCAACGAGACGCCCTGGGGCGTGATGCAGTTCCTGAAGCTGGCGGAGAACAAGGGCCTGCCGCGCGTCGCCTCGATCCAGAACGCTTACAACCTGCTGAACCGGACCTTCGAGCAGGGGCTGTCGGAGGTGTCGATCCGCGAGGATGTGGGGCTTCTGGCCTACTCGCCGCTGGCCGCCGGCACCTTGTCGGGAAAGTATCTGGACGGCGCCATGCCCGCCGGCAGCCGCCGCTCCCTGGATCACCGCAAGTCGCGCTACGCCACCGTCAACGCCGACCTCGCCACCCGGGAGTATCTGGATGTCGCCCGGCGCCACGGCCTGTCGCCGACGCAGATGGCCATCGCCTTCACCCTGCAGCAGCCCTTCGTGACGTCTTCGCTGATCGGGGCCACCAACATGGAGGATCTGAAGTCCAACATCGCCGCGGTGAACGTCACGCTGTCGGACGAGGTATGGAACGACCTTGAGGCGGTGAACGCCCGCTACCCCGACCCCTGCCCGTAACCGGTTCGTAAGCCTATGATTCGTCTCTTCGTCGCGCTCGATTTTCCGGAGGATGTGCGCCAGCGGCTGGCGGGGCTGGGCGGCGGCGTGCCCGGCGCCCGCTGGACCGACGCGGACAACCTCCACCTGACGCTCCGCTTCATCGGGGAGGTGCCGGGGGATCAGGCGGCGGAGATCGACGAGGCGCTGGCGCAGATCGCGGCCCCGGCCTTCAATCTGGTTCTGGACGGCGTGGGCGTCTTCGGCAGCGGCCGGAGCGCCCGCGTCCTCTGGGCCGGCGTGGAGCGCAGCGAGGCCCTGTCGCACCTCCAGTCCAAGATCGAATCGGCGGTGGTCCGTTGCGGCCTGCCGGCGGAAGAGCGCAAATTCTCCCCCCACGTCACGCTCGCCCGGCTGAAGGACGCGCCGAAGGACCGGATCGGGCGCTTCGTCGAGGAGCGTGGGCTGTTCCGCGCCGGGCCGATCCGGATGGACCACTTCACGCTCTACCGCAGCCACCTGGGCAAGGGGGCCGCGGTGTACGAGGCGCTGTCGGAATACGGGCTGGGGTGAGCTAAGGTTCCGGATTCTTGTCGGGCAACAGGGCCTTACAGCGGCACGCCCTTGATCATCCGCGGCAGCTCGCCGACCACGCCCATCGCGTGCCGCATGAAGAAGCGCTTCAGCGGCGGCAGGCGGTTGACGACGGCCATGCCGACGTCGCGGGCCAGCTTGAGCGGCGGGATGTTGTTGGAGAACAGGTGCACCAGACCATCGCACACCGCGGCCAGCAGCACCGTGTCGAAGCGGCGCCAGCGTTGGAAGCGGGCCAGCACCTCCGGCGAGCCGACGTCCAGCCCCAGCCGGTGGGCGTCCACGATCACCTCGGCCAGCGCTGCCACGTCGCGCAGGCCCAGGTTCAGCCCCTGCCCGGCGATGGGGTGGATGGCGTGGGCCGCCTCGCCGATCAGGGCCACGCGCTCCGCGATGAAGCGCTCGGCCAGCAGCACCGACAGCGGCCAGGCGTCGCGCCGGGTCAGCAGCTCGATGTCGCCCAGATAGCCGCCGGACCGCCGGGTCAGCTCGTCGATGAACTGGTCCTCCGGCAGCTTCAGGTACATGTCCACCAGCGACCGCTTCTCGCTCCACACGATGGAGGAACGGTTCTCCGTCATCGGCAGCACGGCGAAGGGGCCGTTGGGCAGGAAATGCTCCACCGCCACGCCGTTGTGCGGCTCCGAATGGCGGATGGTGCAGATGATGGCGGTCTGGTCGTAAGCCCAGGTGCGCAGCTTGATGCCCGCGCTCTCCCGCGCCAGCGAGCGGCGCCCGTCGGCCCCGACGACCAGCCGCGCCTTGACCACCCGCCCGTCGGCCAGCGTCACCGTGGCGCCGCTGCGGTTGCGCTCGATCGACACCGCCTGGGCCGGGGCCAGATGGTGCAGGCCGGGCAGTTCCGCCGCGCGGGCGAACAGGGCGCGGCGCATATCCTTGTTGTCGAGAATCCAGCCGAAGGGCTGGTTCTTGCCGTCCCAGGTCAGGTCCTTGTGGTCGTAATGGACGAACAGGGGCGAGAACTGGTCGGCCACCCGGATGTCCAGGATCGGGCCGGCGTCGGGCTCCATGTGCTTCCACACGCCCGCCCCCTCCAGCACCTTCATCGAGGCGTAGGCGACCGCCGTGGTGCGGATGTCGAAGCCGTCCTCCGCGTGCCGGTCCGGGCTGTCGCGGTCGATGCAGACGACCGGAACGCCCGCGGTGGCCAGCGCCGCCGCCATGCTGAGCCCGGCCAGTCCGCCGCCCAACACGACGACTTCGGTCGTGATCTCCTGCGCTGCGGTGGTGCCCGATTCGGTCATGATGGCGCTGCCCTTCGATCAGTGTAGACGGGTACGAACAATCGTTCCGCTTCGTCCGGATGTCCAGAGGCGCTACGTCGCGGCACCCAGTCTGCGTAATTAATAGGCACATGCTGCCCAATCGAACGGCGAAACAGTCGGAAAAGACCGAAAAGGGCCGATTCTGCAACCGGCACGATTTTTGAAGACATTGATTTTTGCGGTCGAGGCGAACACGCTCGAGTCACGTTCGGAAAACCCGCCGGCAAGGCGGGATCGGCCGAGGGGGGACCGGGCGACCGCAAGGGCCCGCAAACACGCATACCAAGGGGAAGCCACATGAAACTGGTTATGGCCATCATCAAGCCGTTCAAGCTCGACGAAGTGCGCGAGGCGCTGACGTCGCTCGGGATTCAGGGCCTGACGGTGAGCGAGGTGAAGGGCTTCGGACGCCAGAAGGGTCAGACCGAGATCTACCGCGGCGCCGAGTATTCCGTGAGCTTCCTGCCCAAGGTGAAGGTCGAGGTCGCGGTGTCCGACGACCAGTACGAGCAGGTGGTCGAGGCGATCCAGAAGGCCGCCAACACCGGCCGCATCGGCGACGGCAAGATCTTCGTGCTGGACATCGCCCAGGCCGTGCGCATCCGCACCGGCGAGACCAACACCGAAGCTCTCTGAGACGGGCTGGACGAAGCGGACAGGGCGGGGCGTCACGGCCCGGCCCCTCCCGCCCGGGGGGAAGGCTCGTCCGCTTTTTCTTGCCGCGGGGCACCGATGATCTGCCCGGTGACTTGAGGCCGGGGACGCCAGTCTTTCCGCCGCGGCGCCAAGGCCGCCGGAACGGGCGGCGTTTGCTTTCCCTTGACCGGGCCTTGTCCGGTTTTGTGCCCTTGTGCCGGGACTCCACCGCCGGTAGGATCGTTTCCGTTTCGTATCGGGCCGTGCCCTTTTGGGCCGGCCCGGCCTTTTCGGGCCGTCCTCATGGAAAGGATCTTCGGCGGCATGTCGCTCCCGGACCTCGGCACCTTCGCTCTCGTCAACGACCGGCTCGACCGGCTGTCCGACTATCCCTTCACCCGGCTGGCCGCGCTGCTGTCCGGGGTGACGCCGCGCACCAACGCCGAGCCGATCATGATGTCGGTGGGCGAGCCGCAGCACCAGCCGCCGGCCATCATCGACGAGACGCTGCGCGCCAACGCCCATCTGTGGGGCAAATACCCGCCGGTCGGCGGCACGCCGGAGTTCCGCGAGGCGGTGGGCGGCTGGCTGGCCCGCCGTTACGCCCTGCCGGACGGGCTGTTCGACGCGGAGAAGTCGGTCCTGCCGGTGTCCGGCACGCGCGAGGCGCTGTTCCTGCTGGCCCTGCTGGCCGTGCCGCAGAGCAAGGCGGGCCGTCCGCCGGCGGTGCTGATGCCCAACCCCTTCTACGCGCCTTACGAGGGGGCGGCCCTGCTGGCCGGGGCGGAGCCGGTGTTCCTGCCCTCCACGCGCGAAACCGGCTTCCTGCCCGACCTCGACGCCCTGACGCCGGAGCTGCTGGAGCGCACGGCGCTGTTCTATCTCTGCACCCCGGCCAACCCGCAGGGGGCGGCGGCGGACGCCGCCTATCTGGAGCGGGCCATCGGGCTGGCGCGCCGCTACGGCTTCATCCTGGCGGTGGACGAGTGCTACGCCGAAATCTACCTGGACAAGCCGCCGGTCGGCGCGCTCCAGGTCGCGTCGGGGCTGGCCCACGAGGGGAAGCCCTGGGCCAACATCCTGGTCTTCCATTCCCTGTCCAAGCGGTCGAGCGCCGCCGGGCTGCGCTCCGGCTTCGTGGCCGGCGATCCGGAACTGATGTCCCGCTTCACCCGCCTGCGCAGCTATTCCAACGCCGGGATGCCGCTGCCGGTGCTGGCGGCCAGCGCCGCGCTGTGGCGGGACGAGGTGCATGTCGAGGAGAACCGCGCGCTCTACCGCGCCAAGTTCGACGCGGCGGAGGCGTCGCTGAAGGGGCGCTACGGCTATTACCGCCCGGACGGCGGCTTTTTCCTGTGGCTGGACGTCGGCGACGGCGAGGAGGCGACGCGCCGCCTGTGGGCGGAGGGCGGCATCCGCGTGCTGCCCGGCGCCTATCTGACCCGCAGCAACCCCGGCGAGGCGAATCCCGGCGCGCCCTTCATCCGCATCGCGCTGGTGAACGACGCCGAGACGGTCGGCCACGCCTGCGCCGCCATCGCCCGCATTCTGGGATAAGGGCCTTCGGCCATCCCATCGCCCCGGCCCGTTTTCCAAAGGCCGGGTCCGGTACAGCACGTTCCTGAGGACCTTCTGCCCATGGCACGACCCGCAAGTCCCCGCAGCGCAAGCGGCAAAAGCGCCGGAGGACGGCCCGAGAAGCCGCCCTTCTTCTCGCCCGCCACGCGCGCCTTCGTGGTGGCGCGGGCGCGCGAGCTGGCGGGCTTCGCGCTGGGCGTGGTCGGGCTGGTCCTGATGGTCATACTGGGCAGCTACAACCCGTCCGACCCTTCCTGGAACGCGGTGCCGGCGACCGGCGCCCATGTCCACAACCTGTTCGGCCGGTTCGGCGCCTATCTGGCCGACGTCCTGATCCAGTCGCTGGGCTGGGCGGCTTATCTGCTGGCTCTGGTCCCGATGATGTGGGGCTGGCGCCTCAGCCTCCAGAAGAGCGTCCGCCACCCGCTGTTCCGCAGCGTGCTGGCGGTGTGGGGCGTGCTGCTGGTGGCGATGTTCCTGGCCGGGATGGGCATGGGGGGCGAGGACCCGCTGAACGGCCACCCCGGCGGCAGCTTCGGCATCGTGCTGCTGGACGGCGTCAGCAAGCTGCTGTTCGGCGGCCCCGGCAACCCGGCGGTCGGCACGGTGGCGGGGGTGGCCGGCGGGTTGATCCTGTTCGTCGCCATGGGCCTGTCGATCCGCGAATGGGCGGCCAGCCTGCGCGAGACCGCCGCCGCCATCGCCCGCCTCGGGCGGGGGGCGCGGGCCAGCGTGTCGTTCGGCCGCGACAAGGGGGCCGAGGGCGCCCGCAACGCCGCCCGCCAGACCGGCGGGCTGC
>NZ_JAUJFI010000060.1 GCF_030849505.1 Azospirillum isscasi
GCTGTCGGCGCTGGCGCTGCTGGCCCAGCCCTGGGCGATGCCGCTGCTGGCCGACCTGTTCCTGATCGCCGCGGCGGGCGGCGCCTTCGCCGTGCCGCTCTACGCGCTGATCCAGCACCGGGCGGCAGCCTCGGCCCGCGCCCGGGTGATCGCGGCGGCCAACGTGGTCAACGCGCTGTTCATGGTGGTCGGTTCGGGCATCGCCGCCGCCATGCTGGCGCTTGGCGTGACGCCGCTGACCGTCGCCGCCTGGGGCGGGGCGAGCATGCTGGCCGCGGTGGTGCTGGCGCTCGCCATCGACGCGGTGGGCATCGGGCGGGCGCTGGCCCGCGCCGTCTTCCGGCTGGCCTTCCGGGTCGAGCTGCGCGGGGCGGAGCATCTGGAGCGGCTGGAAGGGGCGGCGGTGGTCACCCCGAACCACCAGTCCTTCCTGGACGGCGCGCTGCTGGCCGCCTTCCTGCCGGGGATGCGCTTCGCCGTGGACAGCTTCATCGCGCAGCGGGCCTGGGCCAAGCCCTTCCTGGCGCTGGCCGACCATGTGACCATCGACCCGACCAAGCCGATGGGCACGCGCCTGCTGGCCCGCACCCTGGCCGAGGGCCACAGGATCTGCATCTTTCCAGAGGGGCGGATCACCGTCACCGGCTCGCTGATGAAGATCAACGGCGGCCCCGGCATGCTGGCCGACAAGGCGGGCTGCCCGATCGTGCCCGTCTGCATCGAGGGCGCCCAGCGCTCCTTCCTGTCGCGGATGCATGGGCGGCTGCGGCTGGGCCTGTTCCCGCGCATCACCATCACGGTCATGCCGCCGGTCGCCACGCCGGACGTGACGGGGCTGTTCGGCAAGACGCGGCGGGCGGCGCTGAAGTCCTGGCTGTCGCGCGTCATGACGGAGACCGTCTTCGCCGCCGGGCAGCGGCCCGACACGCTGGCGCTCGCCCTGCTGGAGGCCGGGCGGAGGACCGGCTGGGGCATGGCGGCGGTGCAGGACGGCGACTTCACCACGCTCTCTTATCGGGCCCTGACCGCGCGCTCCCTGGTGCTGGGCCGCATCCTGGCCCGCGGCACCGAACCGGGGGAGGCGGTGGGGGTGCTGCTGCCGACCGCCTCGCCCACCGCGGCGGTGTTCTTCGGGCTGGCGGCCCATGGGCGGCCCGCGGCGATGCTGAACTTCACCGCCGGGGTGGAGTCCGTGAAGGCGGCCTGCCGTGCCGCCGGTCTGCGCCGGATCGTCACCTCGGCCCGCTTCGTGGAGATGGGGCGGCTCGGCCCGCTGGTGGAGGCGCTGGCCGCCGAGTGCCTCATCGTCTATCTGGAGGACGTGAAGCGCGGGCTGGGCATCGGCGACAAGCTGCGCGCGCTCGCCGCGTCGGTGGCGCCGGAGCGCTTCCTGCCGCCGCAAGGCGGGCCGGACGAGGTGGCGGCGATCCTCTTCACCTCCGGCTCGGAAGGGCCGCCCAAGGGTGTGGCGCTGACCCACGGCAACCTGCTCGCCAACATGGCGCAGGTGGCCTCCGTGGTGGACTTCACGCGGCAGGACGTGGTGTTCAACTGCCTGCCGGTCTTCCACTCCTTCGGGCTGCTGGGCGGGATGCTGCTGCCGGTCCTGAACGGGGTGAAGACGGTGCTCTATCCCAACCCGCGCCACGTCCGGCTGATCCCGGAGCTGGTCTACCAGACCAACGCCACGGTGCTGTTCGGCACGGACTTCTTCCTGAACGCCTGGGCGCGGGCGGCGGACCCTTACGATTTCCGCTCGCTGCGGCTGGTCTTCGCCGGGGCGGAGCGGTTGCAGGAGGAAACGCGCCGCACCTACACGGAGCGGCTGCGGGTGCATCTGCTGGAGGGCTACGGCACCACCGAGACCTCCCCGGTGATCGCTGTCAACACGCCGGCCCGTTTCCGCCCCGGCACGGTCGGCCAGGCGCTGCCCGGCATCGAGACGGAGCTGATGCCGGTCCCCGGCGTCCCCGTGGGCGGACGGCTGCGGGTGCGCGGGCCGAACGTGATGAAGGGCTATATGCGCGCCGGCAACCCCGGTGTGGTGGAGCCGCCGGAGGACGGCTGGCACGACACCGGCGACATCGTGGACATCGACGCCGACGGCTTCATCCGCATCGTCGGGCGCGTCAAGCGCTTCGCCAAGGTGGCCGGCGAGATGGTCCCGCTGGGGCTGGTGGAGGAGCTGGCCCTGCAGGCCGAGCCGGGGGCCGCCCACGCCGCCGTCGCCCTGCCGGACGCCCGGCGCGGCGAGCGGATCGTGCTGGTCACCGCCGGCAGCACCCCGACGCGCGACGCGCTGGCGGCGGCGGCCAAGGCCAGGGGAGCGCCGGAGCTTGCCATTCCCCGCGACGTGCTGCGGGTGGAGAGCATCCCCCTGCTGGGCACCGGCAAGACCGATTACCCCGCCGTGGCGCGGCTGGCCGCGGAGGCTCTGGCGAACGAAGCGGCGTAGCCGGGGCAGGGATCAGGGGCGGCAGGCGACGTGCAGCCCCTTGCCCACCGAGAAGACGGTGGAGCCGAAGCCGGGCAGGGCCTCCACCGCCGCGATGTAGCCGGCGATCTCCTCCGGATGGGACAGGGCGTTGTCGGCCAGCAGCAGGCAGTCCGGCTCCAGCTTCGGCAGCAGAAGGCGGAGCTGGTCCGGGGCGCTCCAGCGGTCGGCGTCGAAGAACACGCAGTCGAAGGGACCGTCCAGCGCCGCCACCGTCTCCGTCGCGTCGCCGACCAGCAGGCGGACGCGGCTCGCCAGCCCGGCGCGCTCCAGGTTGGTGGCGGCCTGGGCGCTCTTGCCGGGATCGCGCTCGATGCTGGTCAGCGGCTCCGTGGCGCCGACGGCCTGCAACGCCGCGGCGAGCCACAGGGTGCTGACGCCGTTGGAGGTGCCGATCTCCAGCACCCGGCGGCGGCGTCCGCCGCGCACCAGGACGTGCAGAAGCTCCGCGGTCTCGCGCTCCAGATTCAGCATCTTGCGGGCGCGGTCGCCCTCGCGCGCGTCGTTGTCGCGCCCGAACCCCTCAAGATCGCGGAGCACGCGGTCGACGGCGTCATCCAGCAGCATCAGAAAGCCTCCCCGGGCACCAGCACCCGTCCGCAAATGTCCCGCGCCTTCTCGAACCGGTCCGGCGCCGCCGAACGGGCGAGCAACCCTTCGCCGAAAATGAACGAATAGAACAGATAGGCCCGGGCGAACGCCTCGTCGGATTCCAGCCCCATCCCGGCGAACAGCTCCGACACGCAGCGCAGACGCTCACGGTCCACCTCCGCCACGATCTCCGCGGCGCGCGGGTCGCGGCGCGCCCAGTCGCGCATCGCCAGTTCGATGGCGATGCCGCGCGGGTTGCTGCTTCCCCCGTAGAGCGACAGGACGTAGCGGAGCCCTTCGGCGGGCGTGCGTCCGTCCAGCCGGGTCTGCATCTTGATCGCCTCGATGCGGCCCGTCTTCCAGCCCTCCAGCATCGCCTCCACCAACTCCATCCGGTCGCGGAAGTGCCAGTAGAAGCTGCCCTTGGTGACCTTCAGCCGCTTGGCGAGCACCTCCACCCGCACCTGTTCGACGCCTCCCTCCGCCAGGGCGGAGAAGGCGGCGGACAGCCAGGACTCGCGGTTCAGCGTCTTCGCTTCCATCAGGGAGACTCCGAAAACCATACGGAAGCGTATCGGCTCACCGATGACCTGTCCATAACCAGCCGGGTGGAGAAAAGCGCCGCACCATATACGGATTCGACGGGATGGGGAACGCGGGCGCCCGTCAGGGCGCCTTCGCCGGAGTGAAAAGGTCCTTGTGGGCGTCGCGCAGCAGGTTCTTCTGCACCTTGCCCATGGCGTTGCGCGGCAGCTCGTCCATGAAGAAGACGCGCTTGGGCACCTTGAAGTTGGCGAGCTGTTCCTTGCAGACGGCGATCACGGCGGCCTCGTCCGGCGCGGCGGCGCCCGGCTTGCGCAGAACGACGGCGGTCACCGCCTCGCCGAAGTCGGGGTGCGGCACGCCGACCACCGCCGATTCGACCACGCCGGGGATGCCGTCGATGACCGTCTCGACCTCTTTCGGGTAGACGTTGAAGCCGCCGGAGATGATGAGGTCCTTGGCCCGCCCGACGATGTGCACGTAGCCGCGCCCGTCCACCTTGCCGACGTCGCCGGTGATGAAGAAGCCGTCCGGCTTGATCTCCTGCCTGGTCTTTTCGGGCATCCGCCAGTAGCCGGAGAAGACGTTCGGCCCGGCCACCTCGATGATACCGATCTCCTCGGTGCCGAGCGCCGTGCCGGTTTCCGGGTCCACCACGCGCAGGGACACCTCGGGCAGCGGGAAGCCGACGGTGCCGGGGATGCGGTCGCCGTCCAGCGGGTTGGAGGTCAGCATGCCGGTTTCCGTCATGCCGTAGCGCTCCAGGATGGCGTGGCCGGTGCGGGCGGAGAAGTCGCGGTGGGTGTCGGCCAGCAGCGGCGCCGAGCCGGAGATGAACAGCCGCATGTGCGCCGTCGCCTCCCGCGTCAGGCCGGGATGGGCGAGCAGGCGGGTATAGAAGGTCGGCACGCCCATCATCACGGTGGCGCGCGGCAGCAGCCCCATCACCTGATCGGCGTCGAACTTCGGCAGGAACAGCATGGAGGAGCCGTTCAGCAGCACGCAGTTGGTCGCCACGAACAGGCCGTGCGTGTGGAAGATCGGCAGGGCGTGCAGCAGCACGTCGTCGGGCCGGAAGCCCCAGTATTTGTGCAGCGTCAGCGCGTTGGAGCCGAGATTCCGGTGGCTCATCATCGCGCCCTTCGACCGCCCGGTGGTGCCGGAGGTGTAGAGGATCGCGGCGAGGTCGTCGGCCTGCGCCGGAACGGTCGCGAAATCGGTGCCCTTGCCCGCCGCCATCTCCGGCAGCGTGCCGTCGCCGTGGGTGCCGAGCGTCAGCAGATGCGCGACCTTCGCCTTGTCGGCGACCTCGCGCAGGCCGTCCGCCGATTCGGGGCGGGCGACGAAGACGTGCGGCTCCGCGTCGGTCAGGAAATACTCGACCTCGGCCTTGGTGTAGGCCGGGTTCAGCGGCAGGAACACGCCGCCCGCCCGCACCGTGGCGAGGTACAGAATGATGTTTTCGACCGATTTCTCCACCTGCACGGCGACGCGGTCGCCCTTCTTCAGGCCCAGATCGGCCAGCAGGTTGGCGTAGCGGCCGGTCAGCGCCTCCAGGTCGCCATAGGTGACGGTGCGGGCGCCTTCGGTGCCGGGATCGGTTTCGGCGAAGGGACGGCTGCGCTCCGCCGGAAAGCGGGAGCGGAACAGCTCGAACAGATTGTCACCCGCGTCGGACATGTGGACTCCCTCCATGCGCCCCATAATTCGGTGTCCGGATGTAGCACAGGCGTGCTGGCTGGGCCACCTCTTTGTATACTAAGGACGCGCTTATTGTATTTCGTTGCCGCCCATGATGGACACGAATTCGGTGAAGATGTCGATCTGGATGGTCACATGCCGCCGCATGGCGGTGTAGGCGGCCTCCGGATCGCCGGCCAGGATCGCCTCCACCACATCGTCGTGCTCGGTGAAGCTGTCCTTGACGCGGGACGGGTGGTTGAGCTGGTAGCGGCGGTAGGGGGCCAGCCGGGCGAACAGGCCGCGGGCGATCTCCTGGAGCGGCTCGTTGTGGCTGCCGGCCTGCACGGCCTCGTGGAAGGCCCGGTTCACCGCGTAATAGGCGTCCAGCTCCCGCGCCTCCATGTGCGCCTTCGAGGTGTCGTGCAGGCGTTTCAGGGCCTGTTTCTCCTCCTCCGACATGCGGCGGGCGGCGTAGCGGGCGCAGAGTCCCTCGATTTCCGACATCACCTCGAACATCTGCACCATGCGGTGCAGCTTCAGCGGCGCCACCACCGCCCCCTGGCGCGGCTGCTTCTCCACCAGCCCGGCGTGGACGAGCTGGAGGATCGCCTCGCGGATCGGGGTGCGCGAGATGTTGAAGCGCTGGGCGAGGCTTTCCTCGTCCAGCCGCGTGCCGGGGCGCAGGCGGCCCAGGAAGATGTCCTCCTCGATGGCGAGCCGCACCTCGTCGGCGCGGGTGGCGCCTTTGTCGGCGGTTTTGCTGGCGGCAATCCGGTCGCTCATCCCGAGCGTGTCCCCTTCCTCATCCGCGGCCTTCCGCCGCTCCCCTCTCTGTATACAAGAGATGGACAGCGCGTATCCAGCATGATAGTCCTTCGCACCAACAATGGGAACCGGAGATCCGCGACGGACTCCGGGCGGAAGCGGTTCTGGGGAGGATGCGCATGGACTTTGCGCTTTCGGAGGATCAGCAGGCGTTCCGCGACACCGCGCGCGATTTCGCGCAGCAGGAGATGGCGCCGCACGCCGCCCTCTGGGATGAGGAAAGCGTCTTTCCGGTCGAGACCCTGCGCCAGGCCGCCGCGCTGGGCTTCGCCGGGATCTATGTCGGCGACGACGTGGGCGGTTCCGGCCTCGGGCGGCTGGACGCGGCGCTGATCTTCGAGGAGCTGGCGGCGGCCTGCCCGTCCACGGCGGCCTACATCTCCATCCACAACATGGCCTCCTGGATGATCGACCGCTTCGGCAATCAGGAGCAGCGCGAGCGCTTCCTGCCGAAGCTGACCACCATGGAGCACTTCGCCAGCTATTGCCTGACGGAGCCGGGGGCGGGATCCGACGCCGCCTCCCTGCGCACGCGGGCGGAGCGGGACGGCGACCATTACGTCCTGAACGGGTCGAAGGCGTTCATCTCCGGCGGCGGCACGTCCGACGTCTATGTCTGCATGGTCCGCACCGGGGAACCCGGCCCGAAGGGCATCTCCTGCCTCGTGGTGGAGAAGGGGACGCCCGGCCTGTCCTTCGGCAAGCAGGAGCACAAGCTGGGCTGGAAGAGCCAGCCGACCGCCGCGGTGATCTTCGAGAACTGCCGCGTCCCCGTCGCCAACCGCATCGGCGGGGAGGGGGAGGGCTTCCGCATCGCCATGAAGGGGCTGGACGGCGGGCGCCTGAACATCGCCGCCTGCTCGGTCGGCGGGGCGCGCTTCTGCCTGGAGCAGGCGGTGGCCTACACGGCGGAGCGCAAGCAGTTCGGCAAGCCGCTGAACGCCTTCCAGGCGTTGCAGTTCAAGCTGGCCGACATGGCGACGGAGCTGGACGCGGCCCGGCTGATGCTGCACCGCGCCGCCGCCAGCCTGGACGCGGGATCG
This sequence comes from Azospirillum isscasi, assembly GCF_030849505.1. GTDB lineage: Bacteria > Pseudomonadota > Alphaproteobacteria > Azospirillales > Azospirillaceae > Azospirillum > Azospirillum isscasi. The sequence goes on from NZ_JAUJFI010000060.1 coordinate 7,180, forward strand.
CCCGACGCCACCATGCACTGCGCGATGGCCAAGCGCTTCGCCACCGACGCCGGGTTCCAGGTGGTGAACGAGGCGCTGCAACTGCATGGCGGCTACGGCTACATCAAGGAATACCCGATCGAGCGGATTTTCCGCGACCTGCGGGTCCACCAGATTCTCGAAGGCACCAACGAAATCATGCGCGTCATCATCGCCCGCCAACTGACCGGCGGCTGAGCGCGTCGCAATAAAACAAGGGGGAAACGCTATGGCGACGATCGCCTTTATCGGTCTGGGCAACATGGGTGCGCCGATGATGCGCAACCTGCTGAAGGCCGGCCACTCCGTCCTGGCCTTCGACCTGTCGGAAGCCGCCTGCAACGCCGCGCGCGACGCCGGCGCCACCATCGCCACCGGCCCCGGCGCCGCGGCGGGGGAGGCCGAGGTGGTCGTCACCATGCTGCCCGCCGGCAAGCACGTCCGCGAGGTCTACACCGCGCCGGACGGCATCATCGCCAAGGCCAAGCCGGGCAGCCTGTTCATCGACAGCTCCACTGTGGACGTGGACAGCGCCCGCGCCGTCGCCGCGGCGGCGGAGGCGGCGGGCCACGCCATGGTGGACGCGCCGGTGTCCGGCGGCGTCGGCGGGGCGGAGGCGGCGACCCTGACCTTCATGGTCGGCGGCAGCGACACCGCCTTCCGCCGCGCCGAGCCGATCCTGTCCGCCATGGGCAAGGCCATCGTGCACACCGGCGGGCCGGGCAACGGTCAGGCGGCCAAGATCTGCAACAACATGATCCTCGGCATCTCGATGATCGGCGTGTCGGAAGCCTTCGCGCTCGCCGAGAAGCTGGGTCTGGATTCGCAGAAGCTGTTCGACGTGGCGTCGAAGTCGTCCGGCCAGTGCTGGTCGCTGACCAGCTATTGCCCGGTGCCGGGTCCGGTCCCGACCTCGCCGGCCAACCGCGACTACCAGCCGGGCTTTGCGGCGGCGCTGATGCTGAAGGATCTGAAGCTGGCCGTGGAGGCCGGGCAGAGCACCGGCAGCCCGCTGCCGCTGGGCGGCGAGGCCGCGCAGATGTACGCGATGTTCTGCAACTCCGGCTCCGGCGGCAAGGACTTCTCCGGCATCGTCAACATGCTGCGCGGGAAGCCGTAAGGGCGTTCACTTTGCCCCCTCCCTAACCCTCCACCTCGTAGAGGGGGAGGGCCGGGGAGGGGGGGAGGTTACCCCCTCAATCCGCCTGCTGCATGACGATGGCGTCCGACGCCCGGCCCCGGAAATGGATGTTGCCGTCGCTGTCCAGGAAGGCCCAGTCGCCGGTCAGGTAGTAGCGGCGGCCATGGCGGAAACGGGCGGCGGTGCGCCCCGGATCGTTGGCGTAGGCGTCGAACCAGAAGAGCGGCGAGGAGTCCACGTCGATGGCGATCTCGCCCGCTCCGCCGACCGGCGCCTCGCGGCCCTGCGGGTCGAGGATCACCACCCGGAATCCCGGCATGGGCCGCCCCAGCGAGGCGCCGGCGTTGCGGTCGGCGTGGCCGGGGTCGTAGCGGTTCATCATGAAGATGCCGGTCTCGCGCTGCCCGTACTGGTCGAGCAGGGGAACGCTGACCACCCGGTTGGCCCAGCCGATCAGCTCCGGCGGCAGCGGCTCGCCGACCACGGAGAGGATGCGCAGCGCCAGCTTGTTCGGGCCGCCCTCCGGATCGGCGCTGTGCCAGGCGCGGATCTGGGACGGCGCGCAGGTCAGGTTGGTGACGCCGAACTTCGTCAGCATCCGGTAGCCCTGCCGCACGTCGTAGGGGCCGTCGCAGAAGATCGTGGTGCGACCCAGCAGCAGCGGCCCGACCAGCCCGTAATAGGCGCCGTAGGCCCAGCCGGGGTCGGCCATGTTCCAATAGATGTCGTCGTCGCGCAGGTCGAGGCCGATGCGCATGTACTGCTCGATCCCCGCCAGCGCCATGACGGGCAGCGAGACGCCGAGCGGCTTCGGCTCCGCTTCGGAGGTGTAGATCAGCGCGAAGGCGTCGCGGTCGGCATAGCGGGCGACGTCGCCCAGGGGAGCGGACTCATGAAGGGCGGACCAGAAGGGAACCGCGTCGGCGCCCGGGCCGAACGCCTCGTCCCCCTCCACCATGACCACGGGGCGGCTGTTGTCGCGCGGGATCTTGCGGCGCAGGAAGCCGGTGGTGACGATCGCCCGCGCCTCGCTGTCGGCCAGCCGGTAGGCGACCGCCGCGGCGGAGTAGGTGGTGAACAGCGGCATGTAGACTCCGCCCAGCCGCCAGATGGCCAGCGCCGCGATCAGCAGCTCCGCCCCCTTGGGCAGCAGCACCGCCACCCGGTCGCCGCGCCCGACCCCAAGGCGTCGCAGCACCGCGGCGAAGCGCGCCGAATCGCGGGCCAGCCGGGCAAAGCTCAGTTCCGTCGTCTGTCCGGCCACGCTCTCGTGCAGCAGGGCGGCGCGGGCGCCGTCGGCGCGGGCGTGGCGGTCGCACAGCAGGTCGGCCAGCGGGATCGCGTCGCCCTGGTAGTCCGGGCGCAGGAAGGCGGTCGGCTGCACGGTGGCGGGGCCGGGCGCCGCCGTGTCGCCGTCCGCGGTGCGGTGGCGGGCGGCGGCGATCCGGCCCAGCGAATCCAGTTCCGGCCCCAGATGGTAGCGGCGGCTGCGCGGGTCCTGGTCGATGAAGCGTTCCCGCGCCAGGGCGGTCAGCAGCCGGTGCGCGGTCGCCTTGGACAGGCCGGTGTCGCCCATCAGGTCGGCCAGCCGCGCGCCATCCTCTCCATAGGACGCGACGGCGCGGAGCAGGGCCAGCGCGCGTTCCAGGCTTTGCGTGCCGCCGGAGGCTCCGGCGGGGGCGGTTTCGGTGTCGGAGTCGGATCGGGTCATCGCGCGGTCCATATTATGGACCTTGCGGCCGAATGTCGCCGGAAAAAACATGCATACACGGAATGTCCGTGTTGAAAATCGTGCGCAGCGCGGGTTATAGTTCAGACGTTGCACAAAGAACGGTCCACAATATGGACCACTTCGCCGACCAAACAATCAGGCGAACGATAAAAAGGCAGTTCCACAGCAACGGAGGAGGAAATGTCAGGCGCGCCCGTCGCATCGCCACGCGGTTACGCCCACCCGGCCGACGCCACCCGCGCGGCCTCCCCATCGGACACCATCTTCGAAGCCCGGGGCGTGTCCTTGCGCTTTGGCGGCGTGCAGGCGCTGACCGACGTCAGTTTCAGCATCCGCAAGGGGGAGCTGTTCTCCATCATCGGCCCGAACGGTGCGGGTAAGACCTCGATGGTCAACTGCATCTCGGGCCGTTACCGGCCCACCGACGGAAAGGTCTATTTCAAGGGCCAGGACATCACGGGCATGACGCCCAACCACCGGGCCTCGCTCGGCATCGGGCGCACCTTCCAGAATCTGGCGCTGTTCGGCCACATGACGGTGCTCGACAACATCATGGTCGGGCGGCACCACCTGCTGAAGAACAACTTCTTCACAGGCTCGCTCTACTGGCTGACCGGCGCCCGCAAGGAAGAGCTGGCCCACCGCCGCGAGGTCGAGGAGATCATCGACTTTCTGGAAATCCAGCATGTCCGCAAAGCCACCGCCGGCACGCTGTCCTACGGCCTGCGCAAGCGGGTGGAACTGGCCCGCGCCATCGCGCTGAAGCCCGACCTGATCCTCCTGGACGAGCCCATGGCGGGCATGAACCTGGAGGAGAAGGAGGACATGGCCCGCTACATCGTCGATCTGAACGAGGAGTTCGGCATGACGGTGGTGATGATCGAGCACGACATGGGCGTCGTGATGGACATCTCCCACCGCGTCATCGTGCTGGAGTTCGGCAAGAAGATCGCCGAGGGCACGCCCGAGGAGGTTCTGGCCGATCCGCGCGTCAAGCGCGCCTATCTCGGCGAGGACGACGAGGAGGACGAGGCCGCGGCCCCGCCGCAGACGCAGGAGGTCGCGTGATGTCTCTTCCGGATATCAAGATCAACGACACGCTGCCGAAGCTGCTGTCCCTGCACGCCCGCGAGCATGGCGGCGACGTCGCCATGCGCGAGAAGGACTTCGGCATCTGGCGCGAATTCACCTGGGCGGACATGCACGCCCGCGTGCGCGCCTTCACGCTCGGCCTCATCACGCTGGGGGTGGAGCGCGGGCATGTGGTGGCCCTGCTGGGCGACAACCGGCCCGACTGGGTGATGGGCGAAATCTCCGCCCACGCCATGGGCGCGATGAGCCTGGGCATCTACCGCGACGCCATGGACGAGGAGGTCGCCTACCTCATCACCTACGCCGACGTGCACGTCATCTTCGCGGAGGACGAGGAGCAGGTCGACAAGCTGCTGAATCTCGGCGAGCGCCTGCCGACGCTGAAGCACATCATCTATTCCGACCCCCGCGGCATGCGCAAATACAGCGACCCGCGCCTGATGGAGGCGTCGGAGCTGGTCAAGCTGGGCAACGCGCTGCACGCGGAAAAGCCGAACCTCTATGAAGAGATGGTCGGCGCGACCAAGGGCGACGACGTGGCGGTGCTCTGCACCACGTCGGGCACCACCTCGAACCCGAAGCTGGCCATGCTGCCGGCGGGGCGGCTGATCCGCCACGTCGCCAGCTATCTGTCGGTGGACCCCAAGGGGCCGGCGGACGAGTATGTGTCGGTGCTGCCGCTGTCCTGGATCATGGAGCAGATCTACGCGGTCGGCATGGGCATGGTGTCGCGGATGCGCGTGAACTTCGTCGAGGAAGCCGAGACGATGATGAACGACTTCCGCGAGATCGGGCCGAGCTTCGTCCTGTTCGCCCCCCGCCTGTGGGAGCAGATCGCCGCCGACGTGCGGGCGCGCATGATGGACGCCTCGCCCTTCAAGCAGAAGATGTACGACTACGGCATGAAGCTGGGGCTGGAGGCGCTCGCCAACGGAACCCGCTCCGCCGTTGCCGACCGCATTCTCTTCGCAGCGCTGCGAGACCGTTTGGGCTTCACCAACCTGAAGTCGGCGGCGACCGGCGGTGCGGCGCTCGGCCCCGACACCTTCAAGTTCTTCCAGGCGCTGGGCGTGCCGCTGCGCCAGATCTACGGCCAGACGGAGACGATGGGCGCCTACACGGTGCACCGCGCCGACGACGTGGATTTCGACACGGTGGGCGTGCCCTTCGACGACGGCGTGAAGGTCAAGGTGATCGAGCCCGACCAGAACGGCGTCGGCGAGATCGTGGTCAGCCACCCCAACATGTTCGCCGGCTACTACCGCAACGAGGCGTCGACCACGGCGGATCTGCGCGACGGCTGGATGCACACGGGCGACGCCGGCTTCTTCGACAAGAAGGGTCATCTGGTCATCATCGACCGCATCAAGGACATCGCCACCACCAGCAACAACGACCGCTTCAGCCCGCAATACATCGAGAACAAGCTGAAGTTCAGCCCCTATGTTGCCGAAGCGGTGATCCTGGGCAACAAGCGCCCCTACCTGTCGGCGATCATCTGCATCCGCTTCCCCATCGTGTCGAAGTGGGCGGAGAAGAACCGCATCGCCTTCACCACCTACTCCGACCTGTCCTCCAAGCCGGAAGTCTACGAGCTTCTGCGCCAGGAGGTGGAGCGGGTGAACGCGACGCTGCCGGAATACCAGCGCATCACCAAGTTCCTGCTGCTCTACAAGGAATTGGACGCCGACGACGGCGAGCTGACCCGCACCCGCAAGGTGCGCCGCGGCGTGATCGCCGAGAAGTACGGCGAGATCATCGACTCCATCTACGCGGGCCAGCCGGCCATCGACGTGGACACCACCATCACCTTCCAGGACGGCACCAAGCAGCGCATCCGCACCGTGCTGAAGGTGGTGGACCTGCTGCCGGCACCGGCCAAGAAGCCGGCGCAGGCCGCGGCATGAGGGGGGTGAGGATGCTGATGAAAACCCCTCTCCCCCCCGGGGAGAGGATGGGTGAGGGGGCCGGCGCCAAACGGCGCCGCGAGGGGGCAACCGGCCCCCTCGCAACCCCCGGCCAAGGGCAGGGCCCTTGGAACCCATTCCCCCTCACCCTGACCCTCTCCCCAGGGGGGAGAGGGGATCACCTAGGGGCCACGCCATGACCTTGCTCTTCCAGCTTCTCGTCAACGGACTGATCGTCGGCGCGCTGTACGGCGTCGTGGCGATGTCCTTCGTGCTGATCTACAAGGCCAGCCGCATCGTGAACTTCGCCCAGGGCGAGTTCCTGCTGATCGGCGCCTGGACCTGCTGGTGGCTGCTGACCTCCTGGCAGTTGCCCTTCTGGATCGGCTTCCCGATCACCCTGGCCTTCATGATGGTGTTCGGCATCGTCCTTCAGGTCGTCGTGCTGCGCCCGATGATCGGGGAGCCGATCATCTCCGTCATCATGGTCACCATCGGCCTGTCGATCTTCTTCCAGGCGATGATGAAGTGGATGTTCGGCGTCTTCGCCAAGCCCTTCCCGACCATCTTCGCCAGCCCGACCGTGAACATCCTCGGGCTCGACGTGCAGACCGTCTATGTGATGAGCCTGGTCATCTCGCTGCTGATCATGGCGGGCTTCGGCTGGTTCTTCAAATACTCGCGGATGGGTCTGGCGATGCGGGCGACCGCCTTCGACCAGCAGGTGGCGCAGTCGCTGGGCATCTCCGTCCGCCACATGTTCGCGATGAGCTGGGCCATCTCCGCCATGGTGTCGGCGGTGGCCGGCGTCACGGTCGGCGTCGTCAACGGTGTGTCCTCCGCACTCTCCTTCTTCGGCATCAAGGTCTTCCCGGCGGTCATCCTGGGCGGGCTGGACAGCGTGGCCGGAGCGGTGCTGGGCGGTCTGATCGTCGGCGTGCTGGAGAATCTCGCGCACTACCTGGACAGCCAGTGGTTGAACTGGGGCAACATGTACGAGATCGCCCCCTTCTACGTCCTGATCGTCATCCTGATGATCAAGCCCTACGGCCTCTTCGGCACCAAGGACATCGAGCGCGTGTAAGGAGCGGCCGCAACCATGGCGAACATCAGTCTCATCCCCTGCGGCGACTTCAAGACCCGGTACGCCGCCGACACGACCATCTTCCCCACCACGACCAGCCGCAACTTCGCGATCCTGGGCGTGCTGCTCCTGCTGCTCTGCCCGGCCTTCATGGACCGCTACTGGTTGAACCTGTGCATCCAGATCGGCTATCTCGGCATCGCGGCGCTGGGGCTGAACATCCTGGTCGGCTTCACCGGCCAAATCTCCATCGGGCACGCCGCCTTCTTCGGCTTCGGCGCCTTCTCCTCGGCGTGGCTGTCCAACAGCTTCGGCATCCCGGTGGCGCTGGCCATCCCGCTGGCCGGCGTGATGACCACCGCGGTCGGCATGCTGTTCGGCATCCCGGCGGCGCGGCTGAAGGGCCTGTACCTCGCCATCGCCACGCTGGCGGCGCAGTACATCCTCCAGGACTTCTTCGCGCGGGCCGACTGGTTCACCGGCGGCACCGCCGGCACGATCGCGGAGCCCTTCACCCTGTTCGGCTTCGCCTTCGACACCGACGAGAGCTACTTCTACGTCGTGCTGGTCTACATGGTCGTCATGTTCATCCTGGCGACCAACCTGATGCGGTCCCGCGACGGGCGGGCGCTGGTGGCGGTGCGTGACCATTATCTCTCCGCGGAGATCATGGGCATCAACCTGACCAAGTACCGCACGATGTCCTTCGGCATCTCGTCCTTCTACGCCGGCATCGGCGGCGCGCTCTACGCCCACTATCTCCAGTTCGTGTCGGTGGAGGGCTTCACGATCCTCTTCTCGATCCAGTTCCTCGGCATGATCATCATCGGGGGCCTGGGCTCGATCATGGGGTCGCTGATGGGCACCGCCTTCATGGTGCTGCTGCCGGAGGTGATGCAGGCCATCACCACGGCGCTGTCCGGCACCGCCATCGACGCCGCGCTGAACCTGAAGGACGCGATCGCCTTCCTGCGTGAAATGGCCATCGGTCTGGTCATCATCCTGTTCCTGGTCTTCGAGCCGGACGGGCTGGCCCACCGCTGGAAGCAGATCAAAGCCTACTGGAAGCTCTATCCTTTTTCGCACTAGGCTTCTGAAAAACATAACGACTGGGAGAAAACGCACCATGACTATGAAGACCGTCCTGCTCGCGACCGCCGCCGTCGTCCTGCTGGGCACCGGGGCCGCGAACGCCCAGAAGATCCCGGTCGGCCACCTCGCCGACCAGTCCGGCGCCACGTCGGACGTGGGCGTGCCCTTTGGCCAGGGCGTGGCCGACGCGCTCGCCTACCTCAACAAGAACGGCGGCATCGGCGGCACGCAGATGGACGTCGAGACGGTGGACTACGGCTATCAGGCGCCGCGTGCCATCAGCCAGTACAAGAAGTGGTCGTCGGGCAGCGGCAAGGTCGCGGCCATCCAGGGTTGGGGCACCGCCGACACCGAAGCGCTGACCGGCTTCGTCGGCAAGGACGAGATCCCTTACTATTCCGGCTCCTACTCGGGCCACCTGACCGACCCGACGGGCAAGGGAACCCACGGTTCCAAGCCGGCGCCCTACAACTTCTTCTACGGCCCGTCCTACTCCGACGGCCTGCGCGCCATGCTGATGTGGGCGGCGGACGACTGGAAGAAGAAGGGCGGCGCCGGCAAGCCGAAGTACGTCCATATGGGCGCCAACCACCCCTACCCGAACGCCCCGAAGGAAGCCGGTGAGGCGCTCGCCAAGGAACTGGGCTTCGACGTCCTGCCGGCGGTGCAGTTCGCGCTGACGCCGGGCGACTACACCGCCCAGTGCCTGACGCTGAAGGAGGCCGGCGCCAACTACGCCTATCTCGGCAACACGGCGGGCTCCAACATCTCCGTGCTGAAGGCCTGCCAGACGGTCGGCGCGCAGGTGCAGTTCATGGGCAACGTCTGGGGCATGGACGAGAACGCCGCCAAGGCCGCCGGCTCCGCCGCCAACGGCGTGATCTTCCCGGTCCGCACCGCGGCGATCTGGGGCGGCGACGCGCCGGGCATGAAGATCGTGAAGGAAATCTCCAAGATCTCCGACGCCGCCGGCACCGCCTACCGCCCGGTGCACTACGTCTCCGGCATCTGCTCCGCCTTCTACATGAAGGAAGCGATGGACTGGGCGAAGCAGAACGGCGGCGTGAACGGCCCGAACATCCGCAAGGGCATGTACCAGAAGAAGGACTGGGTGCCGGCGGGTCTTGAGGGCGTCTGCGTGCCCTCCACCTGGACCGAGACCGACCACCGCGGCATGGACAAGGTGAATCTGTACCGCGCCAACGTGAGCGGCGACACCGGCGGTTCGGTGGACGATCTGGTGAAGGCCGGCACGATCAAGCTGGAGAAGATCGCCACCGTCGACGTCCCGCGCAAGCCGGAGTGGCTGGGCTGGTAAGCCGGACCGCCCCCGCCGCCGCCGTGAGTGGACGGCGGCGGGGGCTTCCCCCGCATTTCTTGGCAACGGGTGCCGCAAGATGAACACTGCCATGGCGACCGCCGCCGCGACCGGCATCGCTCCCGCGCCGGTTCCCGGCACGGCCAAAGCGCCGCTGCTGTCCGTCAACAACATCGAGGTCGTCTACAACGACGTGATCCTGGTGCTCCGCGGCCTCAGCCTGGAGGTGCCAGAGGGGGAGATCGTGGCCCTGCTGGGTGCCAACGGCGCCGGCAAATCCACGACGCTGAAGGCCATCTCCGGCCTGCTGAAGACCGAGGACGGCGAGGTGACGCGCGGCGACATCTCCTTCGGGGGTGAGCGCATCAACGGCATCGACCCCGACCAGATCGTCCGCCGGGGCATCTTCCAGGTGATGGAGGGCCGCCGCATCATCGGTGACATGACCTGCCTGGAGAATCTGCGCCTGGGCGCCTTCACCCGCCGCGACGGCGGCGTGAAGGACGACATCGAGATGGTCTATCACTATTTCCCCCGCCTGAAGGAGCGCACCGGTCTGGCCGGCTACCTGTCGGGCGGCGAGCAGCAGATGCTGGCCATCGGGCGCGCGATGATGGCGCGGCCGAAGCTGATCCTGATGGACGAGCCGTCGATGGGCCTGTCGCCGCTGATGGTGAAGGAGGTCTTCAGCATCATCCGGCAGATCAACAAGGATCTGGGCGTCACCATCCTGCTGGTCGAGCAGAACGCCCGCATGGCGCTCCAGGCCGCGACGCGCGGCTACATCATGGAGAACGGCAAGGTCGTTCTGGACGGCACCGCCGAAGAGCTGCGCAACAACGAGGACGTGAAGGAATTCTACCTCGGCGGCGGCAACGAAGAGCGCAAGAGCTTCAAGAATCTCAAGAGCTTCAAGCGCCGGAAGCGCTGGATCTGAATTTTAACCCTCTCCCGTCCCGGGAGAGGGAAGGGGCCCACGAAGTGGGAAGGGTGAGGGTCTTGCAGGAAGAAAGGTGCCGACCGTTGGCGGCACCCTCACCCGGCCCTTCGGGCCACCCTCTCCCGGGGCGGGAGAGGGGAGAAGAAGAAAAACAGCCGGGAGGCATCGGTGTCCGACACTTACGATCAACTCGAAACCCGCTCCCCCGACCGGCGCGAGGCGGAGCTGTTCGCGGCGCTGCCGGCGCAGATCGCCCACGCCAAGGCGAACGCGCCCTATTTCACCCGCCTGCTGGCCGATGTGGACCCCGCCTCCGTCCGTGACCGCGCGTCGCTCGCCGCCCTTCCGGTCACGCGCAAGTCGGACCTGATCGCGCTGCAGAGGGACGTGCCGCCCTTCGGCGGGCTGACCACCGTGGCCGTTGGGCAGCTTGCCCGCGTCTTCGCCTCGCCCGGCCCGATCCACGATCCGGAGGCGCACGGCAAGGACCCCTGGCGCACCGCGCGGGCGCTGTTCGCGTCGGGCGTCCGCGGCGGCGATCTGGTGCAGAACTGTTTCAGCTACCACCTGACCCCCGCCGGCTCGATGTTCGAGACGGGGGCGCACGCGCTGGGCTGCGCCGTCATTCCCGCGGGCGTCGGCAACACGGAGATGCAGGCCCAGGTGGCCGCCCATCTGAAGCCCCGGGCCTACATCGGCACGCCCGATTTCCTGAAGATCATCCTGGAGAAGGGGGACGAGCTGGGGCTGGACCTCTCCTCCATCGCGGTCGGCCACGTCACGGGCGGCCCCTTCCTGCCGGACGCCCGCGCCTATTACGAAGGGCGCGGCATCGCCGTGTACCAGAGCTACGGCACCGCCGACCTCGGCATCGTCGCCTACGAGACGCCGGCCCGCGCCGGGCTGGTGGTGGATGAGGGCGTGATCGTGGAGATCGTCCGCCCCGGCACCGGCGACCCCGTGCCGGAGGGCGAGGTGGGGGAGGTCGTCGTCACGACCTTCAACCGCGCCTACCCGCTGGTCCGCTTCGCCACCGGCGACCTGTCCGCCGTGCTTCCGGGCCAGAGCCCCTGCGGGCGCACCAACATGCGGCTGAAGGGCTGGATGGGCCGTGCCGATCAGACCACCAAGGTCAAGGGCATGTTCGTCCACCCGCAGCAGATCGCCGAGGTGGTGCGCCGCCACCCGCAGATCGGCAAGGCCCGCCTCGTCGTCGGGCGCGAGGACGCCAACGACACCATGACCCTGCGCTGCGAGTCGCCCGAGTCCGGCGAGGCTTTGGCGGCGGCGGTGCGTGAAACTCTGGCCGCCGTCACCAAATTGAAGGGTATCGTGGAGTTCGCGGCCCCCGGCAGCCTGCCCAACGACGGCAAGGTCATCGAAGACGCCCGCACCTGATAAAACAACGATAACCGACCCGATACACACAAGGACCACCGTGACATGAGCGTCAGCACCGACCTCCAGCTCGACCCCTTCGCGCTCGCCAGGGAGCTGTCGGGCAAGCATTTCTTCGGCGGCGACTTCCGCCCGGCCTCCTCCGGCAAGGGCTTCCCCGTCGTGAATCCGGCGACCGGCGAGACGGTGGCCGAGGCGGCCTTCGGCGAGGCGGCGGACGTGGACGCCGCGGTCGCCGCCGCCAAGGCCGCGCAGAAGGAATGGGCCAAGCGCCCGGTGCGGGAGCGCGGCAAGCTGGTGGCCGAATGCGGGCGCGTGCTGGACGCCCATAAGGAGGAAATCGCCAAGCTGATCGCGCTGGAGACCGGCAAGGCCCTGCGCACCGAATCGCGCATCGAGGCGGGCGTCCTGTCCGACGCCTTCGTCTTCTTCGGCGGTCTGGCGCCGGAGCTGAAGGGCGAGACGGTGCCCTTCAACCCGAACATGCTGACCATGACGGTGCGCGAACCGGTGGGCGTGGTCGGGGCGATCATCCCCTGGAACGTCCCGCTCCTGCTGATGGCGCTGAAGATCGCCCCGGCGATGGTGGCGGGCAACGCCGTGGTGGTGAAGTCGGCGGAGGAGGCGCCGCTTGCCGTCCTGCGTGTCGTGCAGCTCATCAACACGGTGATTCCGGCGGGGGTGGTGAACATCCTCTCGGGCTACGGCCCGGAATGCGGCGCCCCGCTGGTGGCGCACAAGGACGTGAAGAAGGTGACCTTCACCGGCTCGGTCGAGACCGGCAAGATCGTCTACAAGACCGCCGCCGAGAAGCTGATCCCGGTGACGTTGGAGCTGGGCGGCAAGAGCCCGATGATCGTCTGCGGCGACGCCGACCTGGAGCAGGCCATTGCGGGCGCCATCGCCGGCATGCGCTTCACCCGCCAGGGCCAGAGCTGCACCGCCTCCTCGCGCATCTTCGTCCATGACAGCATCCACGACGCCTTCGTGGAAAAGCTGAAGGAGAAGGTGAACGCGATGAAGATGGGCGACCCGCTGGACGAGTCGACCGACATCGGCACCATCGTGTCGCCGCAGCAGTTGGACCGGGTGCAGAGCTACATCGCCATCGGCAAGGAGGGTGGGGCGACGCCGCATGTCTGCTCGGCCATGCCGTCCGACGCGAAGCTGGGCAAGGGCCTGTACGTGCAGCCGCACATCTTCACCGGGGTGAAGAACAGCGACCGCATCGCGCAGGAGGAGATCTTCGGGCCGGTCTGCTGCGTCATCCGCTGGACCGACTATGAGGAGGTCATCGCCCAGGCCAACGACACCGAGTACGGCCTCGCCGCGACGATCTGGACCCGCGATTTGAAGCTTGCGATGGACGCGGTGCACCGGCTGGAGGCCGGGTTCGTGCAGGTGAACCAGAATCTGGTCGTGCAGCCGAACCTGTCCTACGGCGGCGTGAAGTCCTCCGGGCTGGGCAAGGAAGCCTCGCTGGAAGCGATGCTGGAGCACTTCACGCACAAGAAGACGATCATCATCAACATGAAGTGAGCGGGGTGGGGGGAAGTGGTCGCGTCGGGCCCCCCTCCCGGCCTCCCCCCGCTCCGCAGGGGGAGGAGAAAGAAAAAGCCCTCCCCTGCGGAGCGGGGGAGGGTTGGGGTGGGGGCTCCCCGCGACGACTCCCCCACAACCCCTTGCCACGCCCATTTCCATACGCTACCGTACGGCCCCATACGCCGCCGTATGGCGGGAACGAAGAACAGACCTCCGGGGGGAGCGCCAACACCATGCTGTCGAACCAGTATCCGACCCTGAATTTCGACCTCGGCGAGTCCGCGGACATGCTGCGCGATTCGGTGCGCAGCTTCGCCGCGGACGAGATCGCGCCCCGCGCCGCGGAGATCGACCGGACCAACGAATTCCCGAACGAGCTGTGGCGGAAGTTCGGCGACCTCGGCGTGCTCGGCATCACGGCGGAGGAGGAGTACGGCGGCGCCGGCATGGGCTACCTGGAGCATGTCGTGGCGATGGAGGAAATCTCCCGCGCCTCGGCCTCGGTCGGCCTCAGCTACGGCGCGCACTCCAACCTCTGCGTCAACCAGATCCGCAAGAACGGCACCGAGGAGCAGAAGCGCCGCTACCTGCCGAAGCTGATCTCCGGCGAGCACATCGGCGCGCTCGCCATGTCGGAGCCGAACGCCGGGTCCGACGTGGTGTCGATGAAGCTGCGCGCCGAGAAGAAGGGCGACCGCTACGTGCTGAACGGCACGAAGATGTGGATCACCAACGGGCCGGACGCCGACACGCTGGTCGTCTACGCCAAGACCGACGTCAACGCCGGGCCGCGCGGCATCACCGCCTTCCTGATCGAGAAATCGTTCAAGGGCTTCTCCGTCGCGCAGAAGCTGGACAAGCTGGGCATGCGCGGTTCCAACACCGGCGAGCTGGTGTTCGAGGATTGCGAGGTGCCGGAGGAGAACATCCTGGGCGGGCTGGGGCGCGGCGTGAACGTGCTGATGTCGGGCCTCGATTATGAGCGCGCGGTGCTGGCCGGCGGGCCGCTCGGCATCATGCAGGCGTGCATGGACGTGGTGATCCCCTACCTGCACGACCGCAAGCAGTTCGGCCAGCCGATCGGCGAATTCCAGCTCATGCAGGGCAAGCTGGCCGACATGTACACCATCATGAACGCCGCCAAGGCTTACGTGTACACCGTCGCCAAGGCGTGCGACCGTGGCGAGACGGCCCGCAAGGACGCCGCCGGGGCGATCCTCTACGCCGCCGAGAAGGCCACCTGGATGGCGCTGGAGGCCATTCAGACGCTGGGCGGCAACGGCTACATCAACGAATACCCGACGGGCCGCCTGCTGCGCGACGCCAAGCTCTACGAGATCGGCGCCGGAACCAGCGAGATCCGCCGCATGCTGATCGGGCGCGAGCTGTTCAAGGAAACGGCGTAAGGCCGGAAGGGAAGGGAAGGACCATGACCGATACCGTTGTGATCGCGGGCGCCGCCCGCACCCCGATGGGCGGCTTCCAGGGGGACCTGCAGGGCCTGACCGCGCCGCAGCTCGGCTCCGCCGCCATCAAGGCCGCGCTGGAGCGCGCCGGCCTGACGCCGGACGCCGTGGACGAGGTGTTCATGGGCAACGTCCTGCCCGCCGGTCTGGGGCAGGCGCCGGCCCGCCAGGCGTCGCTCGGCGCCGGCATCCCGGAGGCCGCGGGCTGCACCACCATCTCCAAGGTCTGCGGGTCGGGCATGAAGGCGGTGATGCTCGCCACCGACCTCATCAAGGCCGGCTCGGCCACGGTCATGGTGGCCGGCGGCATGGAGAGCATGTCCAACGCCCCCTATCTGCTGGACCGCGCCCGCGGCGGCTACCGCATGGGCCATGGCCGCGTGCTCGACCACATGTTTCTGGACGGGCTGGAGGACGCCTACGACCGCGGGCGCCTGATGGGCACCTTCGCGGAGGAATGCGCCACCCACTACCAGTTCACCCGGGAGGCGCAGGACAACTACGCCATCGAGAGCCTGAACCGCGCCCGCCGCGCGACCGAGGACGGCAGCTTCGTCAAGGAGATCACCCCGGTCACCGTCAAGGGCCGCAAGGGCGATACGGTCGTCGACAAGGACGAGCAGCCGCTGAAGGCCGACCCGGCCAAGATCCCGACGCTGAAGCCGGCCTTCGCCAAGGACGGCACGGTGACGGCGGCCAACGCCTCCTCCATCTCCGACGGTGCGGCGGCTCTGGTGCTGACCACGCGGTCCAACGCGGAGAAGCTCGGCCTGCCGATCCTCGCGGAGATCAAGGCTCACGCCAACCACGCCCAGGCCCCGGCCTGGTTCACCACCGCGCCCGTGGGGGCGATCAACAAGGTGCTGGAGCGCGCCGGCTGGTCGGCCAAGGACGTGGACCTCTATGAGTTGAACGAAGCCTTCGCCGTGGTCGCCATGGCGGCGATGCGCGAACTCGACATCCCGCACGACAAGATCAACGTGCATGGCGGGGCCTGCGCGCTCGGCCATCCGATCGGCGCGTCGGGTGCCCGCATTCTCGTCACGCTGCTGGCGGCGCTGAAGAAGAACGGCCTGAAGCGCGGCGTCGCCTCGCTGTGCATCGGCGGCGGCGAGGCCACGGCGGTGGCGGTGGAGCTGGTGTAAGGGGGAGTGTTGCCCCCGCCCTAACCCTCCCTTGCGTTCGCGGGGGAGGGCCGGGGAGGGGGGAGCGGCTACGGGAGGGAAAGCAATGCGGCTGACGGAAGAGCAGCGGATGGTGCGCGACATGGCGCGGGACTTCGCGGCGGAACGGCTGGCGCCCACCGCCGCCGAGCGCGACCGCAGCGGCGCCTTCCCGAAGGAGGAGCTGGCCGAGATGGGCCGGCTCGGCCTGATGGGCATGCTGGTGCCGGAGGAGTTCGACGGGGCCGGCACCGACCACATCGCCTACGCGCTCGCCATCGAGGAGATCGCGGCGGGCGACGGCGCCATCTCCACCATCATGAGCGTTCACAATTCCGTCGGCTGCATGCCGATCCTGAAGTTCGGCAGCGCCGAGCAGAAGGAGCGCTTCCTGAAGCCGATGGCGCGCGGCGAGCAGCTCGGCTGCTTCTGCCTGACGGAGCCCCAGGCGGGGTCCGACGCCGCGGCCATCAAGACCCGCGCCCGCCGCGACGGCAACCACTGGGTCCTGAACGGCACCAAGCAGTTCATCACGTCGGGCAAGAACGCCGACGTCGCCATCGTCTTCGCGGTCAGCGACCCCGACGCCGGCAAGAAAGGCATCACCGCCTTCGTCGTGCCGACCGACACGCCCGGCTTCCAGGTCGCGCGGGTGGAGGAAAAGCTCGGCCAGAGCTGCTCCGACACCTGCCAGATCGTTCTGGAGGACTGCCGCATCCCCGCCGACCTGATGCTGGGGGCGGAGGGTGGCGGCTACCGGGTGGCGCTCGCCAATCTGGAAGGCGGGCGCATCGGCATCGCCTCGCAGTCGGTGGGCATGGCGCGCTCCGCCCTCGACCACGCCACGCGCTATGCCCAGGAGCGGCAGAGCATGGGCGTGCCGATCATCCAGCATCAGGCGGTGGCCTTCCGGCTGGCCGACATGGCGACGAAGGTGGAGGCCGCGCGCCAGCTCGTCCTCCACGCGGCGAGCCTCCGCGACGCGGGCGAGCCCTGCCTGAAGGAAGCGGCCATGGCCAAGCTGTTCGCGTCGGAGATCGCCGAGCGCGTCTGCTCCGACGCCATCCAGATCCACGGCGGCTACGGTTACTTGAACGACTTCCCGGTGGAGCGCATCTACCGCGACGTGCGCGTCTGCCAGATCTATGAGGGTACGAGCGACATCCAGCGGCTGGTCATCAGCCGCGCCCTGATGCAGTAGAACAAGAAGAGACGGGAGGACGACGGCCATGACCGTCCTGAAGAGCGCCCTGAACCCGCGCTCCGCCGAGTTCCAGACGAACGCCGACGCCATGTCCGCCCTGGTCGCCGACCTGCGCGAGAAGGTGGGGGCGATCAAGCAGGGCGGCGGGGCGAAAGCCCGCGACAAGCACCTGTCCCGCGGCAAGCTGCTGCCGCGCGAGCGCATCCGCCAGCTTCTCGACGTGGGATCGCCCTTCCTGGAGCTGTCGCAGATGGCCGCCTACGGCGTCTATGACGACGACATTCCGGCGGCGGGCATCATCACCGGCATCGGCAGCGTGGCCGGGCAGGAATGCATGGTGGTCGTCAACGACGCCACGGTGAAGGGCGGCACCTACTTCCCCCTGACCGTCAAGAAGCACCTGCGCGCCCAGGAAGTGGCGCAGCAGAACAACCTGCCCTGCATCTATCTGGTGGACAGCGGCGGCGCCAACCTGCCGAACCAGGACGAGGTGTTTCCCGACCGCGACCATTTCGGGCGCATTTTCTTCAACCAGGCCAACATGTCGGCGGCGGGCATCCCGCAGATCGCCGTGGTGATGGGAAGCTGCACGGCGGGCGGCGCCTATGTGCCCGCCATGTCGGACGAGGCGATCATCGTGCGCAACCAGGGCACCATCTTCCTGGGCGGCCCGCCGCTGGTGAAGGCGGCGACCGGCGAGGTGGTGTCGGCGGAGGATCTCGGCGGCGCCGACGTGCATTCCCGCACGTCCGGCGTGACCGACCATTACGCGATGAACGACGCCCACGCGCTCGCCATGGCGCGCAAGGTCGTGTCGAACCTGAACCGCAGCAAGCGCATCGACATGGACCTGCGCGAACCGCAGGAGCCGGCCTACGATCCGCGCGAACTCTACGGCGTGATCCCCAGCGACCCGCGCAAGCCCTTCGACGTGCGCGAGGTCATCGCCCGCGTGGTGGACGGCTCGGTGCTGGACGAGTTCAAGCCGCTCTACGGCACGACGCTGGTCTGCGGCTTCGCCCACATCTTCGGCTATCCCGTGGGCATCATCGCCAACAACGGCATCCTGTTCAGCGAATCCGCCCTGAAGGGTGCGCATTTCGTGGAGCTGTGCTGCCAGCGTGGCATTCCGCTGGTCTTCCTTCAGAACATCACCGGTTTCATGGTCGGGCGGAAGTACGAGTCCGGCGGCATCGCCAAGGACGGGGCGAAGCTGGTCACCGCCGTCGCCTGCGCCAAGGTGCCGAAATTCACCGTCATCATCGGCGGCAGCTACGGCGCCGGCAACTACGGCATGTGCGGGCGCGCCTATTCCCCGCGCTTCCTGTGGATGTGGCCGAACTCCCGCATCTCCGTGATGGGCGGGGAACAGGCGGCGGGGGTGCTCGCCCAGGTCCGGCGCGACGCCATGGAATCCCAGGGCAAAAGCTGGGCGCCGGAGGAGGAGGAGGCCTTCAAGGCCCCCATCCGCCAGCAGTACGAACACCAGGGCCATCCCTACTACGCCTCCGCCCGGCTGTGGGACGACGGCATCATCGACCCGGCGGACACCCGCATGGTGCTCGGCCTCGGCCTGTCGGCGTCGCTGAACGCCCCGGTCGAAAAAACCACCTTTGGCGTGTTCCGGATGTGAGCGGGGGAAGCGAACCATGAGCGACATTCTGATCGACATCGCCCCCAGCGGTGTGGCCGCCGTCACCATGAACCGGGCGGAGGTGCACAACGCCTTCAACGAACAGGTCATCGCCGGGCTGACCGACGCCTTCCGCAGCCTTGGCAACGATCCCAACGTCCGCGCCATCCTGCTGCGCGGCGCGGGCAAGAGCTTCTCCGCCGGCGCCGACCTCGGCTGGATGAAGAAGATGGCGGGCTACAGCCACGAGGAGAACGTCCAGGACGCCATGGGCCTCGCCACCATGCTGCGCACTCTGGACGAATGCCCGAAGCCGACCATCGCCGTGGTGCAGGGTCCGGCCTTCGGCGGCGGGGTGGGGCTCGTCGCCGCCTGCGACATCGCGATATCCGCCGACACCGCCACCTTTGCCCTGACCGAGGTGCGGCTGGGCCTGATCCCGGCGGTCATCAGCCCCTATGTGGTCGCCGCGATGGGCGAGCGCGCCTGCCGCCGCTATTTCCTGACGGGGGAGCGCTTCTCCGCCGCCGACGCGCTGCGGTTCGGCCTGCTTCACCAGACCGTGCAGGCGTCGGAGCTGGACGCCTGCGTCGAGGTGATGGTGCGCAACCTTCTGCAATGCGGCCCGGCCTCGCAGACCGCGGCGAAGGAACTGGTCCGCGCCGTGGCGCGCCGTCCGCTGGACGACGCCCTGGCCCGCGACACGGCGGAGCGCATCGCCCGCCAGCGCGCGAGCGCCGAAGGCAAGGAGGGCGTCGGTGCCTTCCTGGAAAAGCGTGAACCGGCGTGGCGGAGCTGACTCATATGTTCGACAAGATTCTGATCGCGAACCGCGGCGAGATCGCCTGCCGCGTCATCCGCACCGCCCGCCGCATGGGCATCCGCACCGTCGCCGTCCATTCGGAGGCCGACGCCCGCGCCATGCATGTGGAAATGGCCGACGAGGCCGTCTGCATCGGCCCGGCGCCGGTCGGCGAAAGCTACCTGCGCGGCGCCGCGATTCTCGAGGTCGCCAAGCGCACCGGCGCCCAGGCCATCCACCCCGGCTACGGCTTCCTGTCGGAGAACGCCGGCTTCGCGGCGGCATGTGCCGAAGCCGGCGTGGTCTTCATCGGCCCGCCGATCGAGGCCATCCGCGTCATGGGCTCCAAGGCGGAATCCAAGCGCGTGATGTCCCAGGCCGACGTGCCGCTGGTCCCCGGCTACCACGGCGAGGCCCAGGATCTGGAGACGCTGGCCGCGGAGGCCGAGCGCATCGGCTATCCGGTGCTGGTCAAGGCATCGGCGGGCGGCGGCGGCAAGGGCATGCGCGTGGTGCGCGCGGCGTCCGAGTTCGCCGACGCGGTGGCCGGCGCCAAGCGCGAGGCGAAGGCCGCCTTCGGCGACGACAGCGTGCTGCTGGAGAAGTATCTGGGCCGCCCGCGCCATGTGGAGATCCAGGTTTTCTGCGACACCCACGGCAACGGCGTCTATCTGTTCGAGCGCGACTGCTCCATCCAGCGCCGCCACCAGAAGGTGATCGAGGAGGCCCCGGCCCCGGCCCTTCCCGACGACCTGCGCCGCCGCATGGGCGAGGCCGCCGTGGCCGCCGCCAAGGCGGTGAACTACGTCGGCGCCGGCACGGTCGAGTTCCTCTACGAGGACGGCGGCTTCTACTTCATCGAGATGAACACCCGCCTCCAGGTGGAGCATCCGGTGACCGAGAAGATCACCGGCCAGGATCTCGTGGAGTGGCAGTTGCGCGTCGCCGCGGGGGGCACCCTGCCGCTGATGCAGGACCAGCTCACCCGCCGCGGCCACGCCTTCGAAGCGCGCCTCTACGCCGAGGACCCGCAGCGCGAGTTCCTGCCCGCCATCGGCAAGCTGGTCCGCCTGCGCCCGCCCGCCGAGAACGAGCATGTCCGGGTGGACACCGGCGTCCGCGAGGGCGACGAGGTCACCATGTTCTACGACCCGATGATCGCCAAGCTGATCGTCTGGGACGAGGACCGCGACGCGGCTCTGCGCCGTCTGCGCGTGGCGCTCGCCGCCTACGAGGTGGTCGGGGTGACCACCAACGTGGGGTTCCTGGGCGCCATCGCCGGCCATCCGGCCTTCCGGGCGGTGGAGATCGACACCGGCTTCATCGAGCGGCACCGCGCCGACCTGCTTCCCCCGCCGGCCCCGGTGCCGGACCGCGGGCTGGCCATCGCGGCGCTCAGCGTGCTTCTGCGCCGCAACGCGGACGCCCGCAAGGCCCGCCGCGCCGCGTCGGACCCGTGGTCGCCCTGGCTGTCGGCCAGCGGCTGGCGCCTCAACGACGACAACCACCACGACCTGCGCCTGCTCGACGGCGACACGCCGCGCAGCTTGACCCTGCATTTCCGTCCCGACGGCTATGAGATCGAGGTGGAGGGCCGCCCGGCCATCAAGGCGGAGCGGGTGACGTTGGAGGGCGAGACCCTGACCGCCACCATCGACGCGGTGCGCACCCGCGCCACGGTGGTCTGCCAGGGGCTGGACCTGACCATCCTGTCGGACGGAGCGGTGTGGCGCCTGCATCTGGACGACCCGACCGCCCGCGCGGCGGAGCAGGAGGGCGGCTCGGGCCGCCTGACCGCGCCGATGCCGGGAACCGTCGTCCGCGTGCTGGTCGAGCCGGGCCAGACGGTGGAGGCCGGCGCGCCGCTGATGCTGCTGGAGGCGATGAAGATGGAGCACACCATCAAGGCCCCCGCCGCGGGCACGGTCAGCGCCGTCAACTTCGCGGCGGGCGATCAGGTGTCCGAGGGCGTGGACCTGCTGGTCCTCGACGTGGCGGAGGGGGGATGAGAATGCGCCTGCCCAGGAGCGTCCGCATGGTGGAGGTCGGCCCGCGCGACGGCCTCCAGAACGAGAAGCAGATCGTTCCGACCGCGGTGAAGATCGGGCTGGTGGACCGGCTGACCGAGGCCGGCCTGACCGCCATCGAGGCCGGCAGCTTCGTATCGCCCAAATGGGTGCCGCAGATGGCCGACACGCCTGACGTCTTCGCCGGCATCCGGCGCAGGGAGGGCGTGCGCTACGTGGCGCTCACCCCGAACGCCAAGGGGCTGGAGGGCGCGCTCGCCGCCCGGGCCGACGAGGTGGCGGTCTTCGCCGCCGCGTCGGAGAGCTTCAGCCAGAAGAACATCAACTGCTCCATCGCCGAAAGCCTGGACCGCTTCGTTCCGGTGCTGGAACAGGCGAAGGCGCAGGGGGTGCCGGTGCGCGGTTACGTCTCCTGCGTGCTCGGCTGCCCCTACGAGGGCGAGATCGCTCCGGAGGCGGTGGCCGAGGTGGCGGGCCGGCTGCTGGCGATGGGCTGTTACGAAATCTCGCTCGGCGACACCATCGGCACCGGCACGCCGTCCAAGGCCCAGGCGATGATCGCCGCGGTGTCGGAGCGCGTGCCGATGGACCGCGTTGCCGTGCATTTCCACGACACCTACGGTCAGGCCCTCGCCAACATCCTGGCGGCGCTGGAGATGGGCGTGGCGGTGGTGGACAGCTCGGTCGCCGGGCTCGGCGGCTGCCCCTACGCCAAGGGGGCGTCCGGCAATGTGGCGAGCGAGGACGTGCTCTATATGTTGAACGGCTTGGGCGTCGCGACGGGGGTGGACCTGGACCGGCTGGTGGCGGCGGGGGCCTACATCAGCGAGGCCATCGCCCGCCCGACCGCTTCGAAGGTCGCCCGTGCGCGGGGCTGTGCGTAACATCGGACGAGGGAAGGGAAGGGCGCCATGAGCTTCACGAACCTGCTGGTGCATCTGGACGACGGCGACCGCTGCGAGGAACGGCTGAACGTCGCCCTGACGCTGGCCCAGAAGCATGGCGCCGCGCTGACCGGCCTGTTCGCCCAGAGCGAGAGTTCCGGCGCCGGCATCGTCACGCGCAAGGCCGGCCCGGCGCTGACCCAGGCGGCGCAGCGGGCGCGGGACCTCTTCGAGGAGAAGGCCCGCGAGGCCGGCGTGACGACGCGCTGGTGGCAGCTCAGCCACGGCGAGTACGGCCATGTCATCGCCGAGACGGTGATCTGCTCGCGCTACGTGGACTTGGCCGTCTTCGGGCAGCACGATCCGGACGACAGCCGCGTCCCGGCGGACCTGATCGAAGAGGTTGTGCTGAACGCCGGGCGCCCGATCCTGGTCGTGCCGCACGCCGGAAGCTATGCGCAGCTCGGCGACCGTCCGGTGATCGCCTGGAACGGCAGCCGCGAGGCCGCCCGTGCCGTCAACGACGCGCTGCCGCTGCTGAAGCAGGCGAATTCCGTGCTGCTGCTCGCCTTCCACAGCCAGCCGCGGGCGGAAGGGGGCGGCGGCGTGCCCCAGGTGGACATCCTGGAGCATCTGGCGAGCCACGGCGTGAAGGCCACGCAGGAGCGCATGACCATCGCCAGCATGACGCCGATGGACGCCGTCCTGTCCCGCGCGTCGGACCATGGCGCCGATCTTCTGGTGATGGGCGGCTTCGGCGGCTACGGCGGATCGCTGTTCCCGCTGTTCGGGCGGGGCAGCAACACCCGCCAGATCCTGCGCCAGATGACCCTTCCCGTTTTGTTGTCGCACTGACGTTGTTTGCACGAAAAAAGGAAAGAAGAAGAAATGGCTGACGAGATGGCTCGCGACCCGCGCGAGGTGATGGAGTACGACGTCCTCGTCGTCGGTGCCGGCCCGTCGGGCCTGAGCGCGGCCATCCGCCTGAAACAGCTCGCCAATGAAGCCGGGCAGGAGCTGTCG
>NZ_JAUJFI010000061.1 GCF_030849505.1 Azospirillum isscasi
TGACCTTCCACGAGTATCTGTCCATCTGCCACCGCCACGAGCCCCGCCAGGGCGGCGCGGCGCGCGTCGGATCGCGAGGGCACCCGGTGCCCCAGCCCGGCGAGGACCGAGCCGACCGCCACGCCCACGGCGAAGACCGCCAGCAGCAGCGTCGCCCCCTCGCTGTCGGTCCCCAGCGTTTCCCGCGCGATGGCCGGGAACTGCGCCATGACGACGGCGCCGACCCCCCAGAAGACCGAGATGCCGTAAATCGCCAGCATCGACACGCGGTCCCGCGCGGTGTCGCGCAGCACCCGCAGGGTGACCGACAGCGGGTTCAGCCCGACGCGCACCGCCGGGTCGGCGTTGCCCGCCCGCGGGATCAGCAGCGACGCCGCCAGCCCGCCCAGCGCGGTCGCCCCCAGCAGCCCCGGAACCGCCAGCGGATGGGCCAGCGCGAGCGATCCGCCGGCGATGGTGCCCAGCAGGATGGCGACGAAGGTCCCGGCCTCGACCAGACCGTTGCCGGCGGTCAGCTCCTGCGGTTTCAGCAGGTCGGGGAGCAGCCCGTACTTGACCGGCCCGAAGACGGTGGAGTGGGCGCCCATGCCGACCAGCGCGACGATCAGCACGCCCAGGTCGGCGCGCAGGATGCCCCAGGCGGCGATGGCCATGAGGCCGATCTCCGCCACCTTCACGGCGCGGGCGATCAGCGTGCGGTCGAACCGGTCGGCCAACTGCCCGGCGGTCGCCGAGAACAGCAGGAACGGCACGGTGAAGGCCGCCGCGGCGAGTGTCGAGATCAGCGCGCCGTCGCCCGCCGTCCCCGCCATGCCGTAGACGGCCAGCACCGCGATGGCGCCGCGCAGCACGTTGTCGCCGAAGGCGCCCAGGAACTGCGTCACGAACAGCGGCAGGAAGCGCCGCGTGGCGAGAAGGCCGAGTTCGCTCATGGCTCAGGCTCCCTTTCCGGTGGACAGGCCGCGCAGCAGGGCGTCGGCCACCGTCCCGGCCAGCGTGCCGAGCGGGGCCGTCTGCCGTCCGTAGACGTGCGACTGGACGTTCAGGACGATGGCGCCGATCACGGTGTGGGCCAGCGCCTCGCGGTCGGCATCGACGATGCTTCCCTCCGCGATTCCGTCGCCGACGATGGCGCAGACCACGTCCACCGGCGTCTCCAGCCCGTCAGGAACCAGGGGAAGCGCGTCGTGCTGCGACAGCAGGAGGAAGCGCGCCCGGTCCGGCGCCGCCTCGACCAGCCCGAAGGCCCAGGCGATCACGCGGCGCAGCCGCTCCGGCGCCGGGCCGCTCCCCGCCGCCGCCCGCAGGCTGTCCGACAGGGCGGTGTATTCGGCGGCGAACAGGGCGGCGGCGAGGTCGTCCTTGCTGGCCCAATGCCGGTACAGCGCCCCTTCGGACACCCCGGCGGCGCGGGCGATGTCCTTGATGGTGGTCGCCTTCACCCCCTTCTGGGCGAACAGCGCAATGGCGGCGTCCCGGACCTTGCTGCGGACATCGTTGGACATGGCGGTCCCGTTCCTGGTCGGTATCATGAGTGAACGTTCACTCACATCCTGCATGGAATCGCCGGGCCATGCAAGGGTGGCGCAAGGGTGGTGTGCCAGAACCGCATCCACCGTGCGCTTTGCGGGGGCGGCGGTTTGCGGCAGGATCGTTCGCACACATTCTCGAAACACACGCTCAAAACACGGGGAAACAGGGACATGGTGAGGACGATCGACGGGACGGAGGCGCTGACGGCCGACATGACCGCGTGGCGGCGCGACCTGCACGCCCACCCGGAAACGGCTTTCGAGGAACAGCGGACCAGCGATTTCGTGGCGGAGAAGCTGGCCTCCTTCGGGCTGGAGGTTCACCGCGGCCTCGCCAAGACCGGCGTGGTCGGCCTGCTGCGCAACGGCGAGGGGCCGGCGGTCGCCTTCCGCGCCGACATGGACGCCCTGCACATCCACGAGCAGACCAACCTGCCCCATGCCTCCCGCAATCCCGGGCGCATGCACGCCTGCGGGCATGACGGGCACACGGCGATGCTGCTGGGCGCGGCGCGGCACCTGTCGGCGAAGCCGAACTTCCAGGGCACCATCGCCTTCGTCTTCCAGCCCGCGGAGGAGAACGAGGGCGGCGGGCGCGTGATGGTCGAGGAGGGGCTGTTCGACAAGTTCCCCGTCGATCAGGTCTACGGCATGCACAACTGGCCGGGGCTGGAGGTCGGCAAGATCGCTCTGCGCCCCGGTCCGATCATGGCCGCCTACGACATCTTCGAACTGACCCTGACCGGAAAGGGCACCCACGCCGCCATGCCCCATCTGGGCACCGACACGATCCTGGCGGGCACCCAGATCGTCAACGCCTGGCAGACCATTCCCAGCCGCAGCGTCCATCCCGTCGATTCCGCCGTGGTCAGCGTCACGCAGTTCCACGCGGGCGATACGTGGAACGTCCTGCCCGCCACCGCCGTCCTGCGTGGAACCACCCGCACCTTCCGCAAGGAGGTCCAGGACATGGTGGAGCGGCGCATGGGCGAGCTGGCGAAGGCCATCGCCGCCGGCTACGGGGTGGAAGCGGAGCTGCGCTACGAGCGCCGCTACCCCTCCACCGTGAACGAGGCCGCGGCGACCGAGCTGGCCCGCCGCGCCGCCGCCGGAGTCGTCGGGGAATCGGGGCTGGATCTGGACCCGATGCCCAGCATGGGGGCGGAGGACTTCGCCTTCATGCTCCAGCAGCGGCCCGGCTGCTATGTCTGGGTGGGCGCCGGTCCGTCGGACGGCGGACGGAACCTGCACAGCCCGCATTACGACTTCAACGACGCGGTGCTGCCCATCGGCCTCAGCTATTGGGTGCGGCTGGCCGAAACGGTGCTGCCGCGGGCTGCGTGAGAGCAGCTCTTTCTTAAATCCCCTCTCCCCTCTGGGGAGAGGGTTTAGGAAGGGTGAGCAGAATTGTACAAACCATTCCTATATCCCTATGGTTTGTATATGAAACAGGAAAATTACCGCGTCCTCTCCATGGGAATTGCCCGGGTATGCAATTTGTCCCATGATCCGCCCGATTTCACCCGACAGACGTGGGACAAGGCACGGTGAAGGCGATAGACAACAGAAGCGGTGTTCCCGGTACCGGCGGCATCTGGCAGCGGCCCGACTCCCTGTGGGAAGCCACGGCCCCGCCGCCGCCGGACCTTCCGGTGCTCAAGGACTCGGTTGAGGCCGATCTGCTGGTGATCGGCGGCGGCTTCACCGGCCTGTCGGCGGCTCTGCACGCCGCCGAATCGGGCAAGCGCGCCGTCGTTCTGGAAGCGTCGGAGATCGGGCGCGGCGCGTCGGGGCGCAACAACGGGCAGGTCATCCCGACCCTGACCCGCCCGGACCCCGAGGATCTCGTCGCCCGCTTCGGGCCGGAGCGGGGCGAGCGCTTCGTCGCGCTGATCCGCGACAGCGCCGAGACCCTGTTCGCCCTGATCCGCCGTCTCGGCATCGACTGCGCGGCGGAGCAGACCGGCTGGGTGCAGCCGGTCCATTCGCCGGGCCGCATCGCCATCGCCGAACGGCGGGCGGCGCAATGGGGCCGCCGCGGCGCCCCGGTGGAGCTTCTCGACCGCGCGGCCGTCTCGGCCCTGCTGGGCACCGACGCCTATCACGGCGGCTGGATGAACCGCAGCGGCGGCCACATCAACCCGCTGGCCCTGGCCCGCGGGCTGGCCGGCAAGGCGGTGGAGGCCGGCGCATCGGTCTTCGTCAACTCCCCCGTCCTGTCGGTGGAGCGGCGCGGCGACCGCTGGGTCGCCCGGACGCCGGACGGCACGGTGACCGCCCATGCTCTGGTGCTGGGCACCAACGGCTACGCCGCCGCGGTCTTCCCGGAGATCCGGACGGAGGTCGTGCCGGTCCTGTCCTGGCAGATGGCGACCCAGCCGCTGGACGAGGCGCAGCGGCGCAGCATCCTTCCGGGCCGTCAGGCCATGTCCGACACCCACGGCGACCTGCGCTTCATGCGCTGGACCGCCGACCACCGGCTGGTCAGCGGCGGCGCGCTGCTGTTTCCCATCGACGGGGCGGACCGGCTGCGGCGCATCGTCGGGCTGCGGCTGGCCTCGATGTTCCCGACGCTGCGCGGCCTGCGGTTCGACCATGTGTGGAACGGGCGGATCGCCATGACCACCGACTACACGCCGCGGGTCCACCAGCTCGGCCCCAACGCCTTCACCTGGGCCGGCTGCAACGGGCGCGGCGTCGCCCTGTCCGTCTCGCTGGGGCGGGAGCTGGCCTGCGCCGCGCTGGGCCGCGATCCCGCGGAGCTGGCGCTGCCGCTGACCGAGCCGCGGCCCCTGCCCTTCAACGACCTGCTGCAACGCATCGGTCCGTTCAAACTCCTTCAATACCGCTGGAACGACATCCAGGAGATCTGACGATGGCTGACGACACCAAGGCCCCCACCCCCGATCACGCCACGCAGCTCCGCAACGCCTACGCGATGCGGGCCGCGTCCTATGCCCACATGTTCGACGTGCTGCGCGAGCGCTACGGCACCGAAACGGCGCTGGACGTCGGGCGCGAGGCGACCCGCCGCCTGGGCGAGGCGATGGGCGTGAAGTTCGCGGCGCACGGCCCCGATGACCTCACCGGCCTGTGCCACGCCTTCCTCGACGGCATTCCCAACCGCGACTCCATGTTCGCTCCGGAGATCAAGCGCTGCGACGGCGATGCGCTGGAGATCCATTTCCACCGCTGCCCCCTGAAGGAGGCGTGGCAGGCCCAGGGCCGGTCCGACGAGGATCTGGAGCTGCTGTGCAACATGGCCGGCGCCATCGACGGCGGCCTGTTCGAGGCGGCGGGCTTCGTCTTCCGCGGCGAAACCTGGAAGCCCGGCGACGAAGGCTGTTGCCGCCTGAAGGTGCTGCCCGGCCCCAAGGCCGCGGCCTGATCCTGCCCAATCGAACGACGCTGCCCAACACCGGTGCCGAAGCCGGCCCCGACAAGAAAGGTTCCCCTGTCATGACCGCCCGTTCGTCGCTCCTGAAGACCGCCTCCCTCGCCGCCCTTGTGACCGGCGCGCTGGCCGGCACCGCGCTCGCCGCCGACACCGTGAAGCTCGGCTACCAGCTCCCGCTGACCGGCGAGACCGCCCAGTACGGCCAGGACTTCCGCAAGGCCGCCGAGATCGCGCTGACCGAGTTCAACGCCGCCGGCAAGCCCTTCAAGGCCGAGATCGTCTTCGAGGACAGCCGTTCCGACGCCAAGGAAGGCACCAACATCGCCCGCAAGTTCGTGGACGACAAGGAGATCGTCGGCGTCCTGGGCGACTTCACGTCGGGCGTGTCGATGGCCGCGGCGCAGGTCTACAAGGAGGCCGGGCTGCCGCAGCTCTCGCAGACCGCCTCGCACCCCGACTACACCAAGATCTCCAAGTACCAGTTCCGCAACATCGCCACCCAGGCGCAGGAAGGCCCCTACAACGCCAAGTGGATGCTGTCCAAGGGCTACAAGAACATCGCCGTCATCGCCGAGCAGACCGACTGGGGCCAGTCCGTCGTCTCCGGCTTCACCGAGGGCGTGAAGGCCAACGGCGGCACGGTGGTCTTCTCGGAGTTCTTCAACCGCGGCCTGAAGGACTACCGTTCGCTGATCAGCAAGCTGGAGCGCGCGAAGCCGGACGCCATCTACACCGGCTTCTTCTATGAGGACGGCGCGCAGTTCCTCCGTCAGGTCCAGCAGCTCGGCATCAAGACCCCGGTCTATTCCACGTCGGCCGCCTACAGTCCGAAGCTGATCGAGCTGGCCGGCGACGCGGCGGAGGGCGTGCACCTGACCTCCAACTTCCTGCCGACCGATCCGGCCCCGCACATCCAGCATTTCGTGACGGAGTGGAAGGCCGCCTCCAACGGCGCGGTTCCGGGCCAGTTCCCGGCGCAAGCCTACGACGCCGTCCGCATCATGCTGGCCGCGGTCGAGAAGGCCTACCCGAACCCGACCCGCGAGAAGGTGCGCGACGCCCTGGCCCAGACCAAGGACTTCCCCGGCGTGACCGGCAAGACCAGCTTCAGCGCCGACCGCGAGGCCGAGAAGGAGCTGGTGAAGGTCGAGGTCAAGGGCGGCGCCTTCGTGCCGGTCGCCGACTGACCCGCCTGAACCCGACAACGACCCGATAGCCTAACGATCTCCAGCGAACGGCCCGCATGATCGATCCCTACTACCTCCAGCAGCTCGCCATCGGGCTGTCGCTGGGGATGACCTACGCGCTGATGGCGATCGGCTTCACGCTGATCTTCGGCGTGCTGAACGTCGTCAACTTCGCCCATGGCGAGGTCTACACGCTGGGCGCCTTCGCCGGGCTGGTGCTGATTTCCGCGACGGCCCCGCCGGTCTTCGCGGTGATCTTCGCCGCCCTGGCCATCGGCGCGCTGGCCGGATTCTCGCTGGAGAGGGTGGCCTTCAAGCCCTTCCGCCGCTTCACCGACGAGGCGTCGCTGAAGTCGCGGGCGATGCGCGAATCCACCCTGCTCTCCTCGCTCGCCGTGTCCATCGTGGTGCGCGAGGCGCTGGAGATCGTGTTCGGGTCGCAGATGCGCTCCGTCCCGTTCGAGTATCTCATCAACACGCCGGTGCGGGTCGGGCCGGTGATCCTGGTGACCGGCGACTTCATCATCTTCGGCGTGGCCGCGGCCATGCTGGCCGGTCTCCAGTATCTGCTGACCCGCACGCGCATCGGCCTGTCGATCCGGGCGGTGTCGAACAACCCGCTGGGCGCCAAGTATGTCGGCATCGACACCGACCGCACCATCATCATGACCTTCGTCGTCGGCTCCATGATGGGGGCGGCGGCGGGCATCCTGACCGGGCTCTATTACGGGGCGATCTTCCCCGCCATGGGCTTCGTGCCCGGCATCAAGGCGTTCGTCGCCATGGTGATGGGCGGGCTGTCCTCCATCCCCGGTGCGGTGATCTGCGCCCTGATCCTGGGCATCTCGGAAAGCATGGCGACGACCTTCGTGTCGTCGGGCTGGTCGGACATGGTGGCCTACGGCTTCCTGATCCTGACGCTGATCTTCTTCCCCAACGGACTGTTCGGAGCGCGCCGTGAACGTGTCTGACCTGTCGGCGCCGCCGCGCGGGCAAGGCGTGCTGATCCCGCTCCTGCTCGCCCTGCTGGTCTTCGTCGGACTGCCCGCCCTGCTGGCCGGCTTCGACCGCGGCTATTTCTACCAGATCGCCAATCTGGCGCTGATTTTCGTGCTGCTGTCCGCCTCCATGCATCTGGTCACCGGGGTGGCCGGGCTGCTGCATCTGGGGCACGCGGCCTTCTATGGGGTCGGCGCCTACACCGCCGCCCTGCTCTCGACCAAGTTCGGGCTGGGCTTCACGGCGACGCTGCCGCTGTCCGGGCTGGTGGCGGCGCTGATCGCCTTCCTGGTGGCGTTGCCGACCATGCGGCTGGTCAGCATCTATTTCGCCGTGGCGACTCTCGCCATCGGGCAGATGCTCTATCTGGTCATGCTGAACTGGGTGGAGCTGACCAAGGGTCCCAACGGAATCATCGTCACCAAGGGGCTGGAACTGTTCGGTTTCAGCCTGTCAGGCCGGCTCGCCACCTATTACACGGTGGCGGCGGTGGTGACGCTGTGCGTGCTGGCGATCGGGCGGCTCAGCCACTCCTACTACGGCAACGCCCTGCGCTCGATCCGCGAGGACGACCAGTGCGCCGACGCCATGGGCGTCAGCACCGCGCGGCTGAAGATGGAAGCCTTCACCCTGTCGGCCTTCTTCGCCGGGGTGGCGGGCAGCCTGTGGGCGCACATGACCGGCTACATCTCGCCGGGCGACTTCAAATTCTCCGAGTCCATCCTGATCCTGGCGATGGTGGTGGTCGGGGGCCTGGGCAGCCTGCCCGGCGCGGTGATCGGCGCGCTTCTGCTGATCCTGCTGCCGGAGGGGCTGCGCGCCTTCGGCGACTTCCGCAACATCATGGTCGGTCTGGTGATGTTCCTGTCCATCCTGCTGCTGCCGAAGGGCCTGCTGGGCGAAGTGTCCGCCCTCCAGCTCGCGCGGCGCCAGTTGGGGGCGGCGTGGCGCAACACCGTCAAGGGCGAAGGGATCGGCTGGCGATGACCCATCTTCTCGACATCCGCAACGTCAGCCGCCGCTTCGGCGGCGTGCTGGCGGTGAACGACGTGACCGGCCATGTGGACGAGGGCGAACTGGTCGGGCTGATCGGCCCGAACGGCGCTGGCAAAACCACCCTGTTCAACCTGATCTCCGGCTTCACGCCGCTGTCCTCCGGCACCGTCAGCTTCGACGGCAAGACCATCAGCGGCCTGAAGACCAACCAGGTCGCCCGGCTGGGCATCAGCCGCACCTTCCAGAACCTGCGCGTCTTCCCGAACATGTCGGTGTTCGACAACGTGTCGGTGGGTGCGGTCGGCGCCCTGCCGCAGGGGGCTCTGGGCGCCCTGTTCGGCTCCTTCGCAGGGGGCGGCGCCCGCTCCGCCGAGATCAGCCGCCGCACCTGGGAGGCGCTGGAGGCCGTCGGCCTGACCCATGTGGCGGGCGAACTGGCCGCCAACCTTCCCTACGGCCAGCGCAAGTATCTGGAGATCGCCCGCGCGCTGGCGATGCAGCCGCGCTTCCTGATCCTGGACGAGCCCGCCGCCGGCCTGAACGACACGGAAACCCGCGCGCTGGCCGACTTCATCAAGCGGCTGCACGGCACCGGCCTGACCATCATGCTGGTCGAGCACGACATGACCCTGGTCATGAGCATCTGCCAGCGCATCCTGGTTCTGGCCTCCGGACGCAAGATCGCCGACGGCCCGCCCGACGCCATCCGCCGCGATCCGGCGGTCCTGGAAGCCTATCTGGGGGTGGACGCATGAGCGCTCCTGTTCTCACGATCGAGAACCTGCACGTCACCATGGGGCCGCAGGAGATCCTGCACGGCATCGACCTGACGGTCGCGGAAGGCGCCATCGTCGCGGTGCTGGGCTCCAACGGCGTGGGCAAGACCACGCTGATGCGGGCGGTGTCCGGCGTCTACCGGGCGAGCCGGGGCGGCATCGCCTTCCGCGGCCAGCCCATCGCCAACCTGCCGGCCCACCGCATCGTCAAGCTCGGCCTGTCGCAGGCGCCGGAGGGCCGCCAGATCTTCTCCAACATGAGCGTGCGGGAGAATCTGGTTCTCGGCGGCGGCGACGTCGGTCTGGGGGAACTCGACCGGATGCTGGACATGTTTCCGGTCCTCCGGGAGCGTCTCCGCCAGAACGCCGGGTCCCTGTCCGGCGGCGAGCAGCAGATGCTGTGCATCGCCCGCGCCCTGATGCGCCGTCCCGCCCTGCTTCTGCTGGACGAACCGTCTCTGGGGCTTGCCCCGATGGTGGTCGCGCAAATCTTCAATCTGGTGCAGCGAATCCGGGATGAGGGCGTGTCGATCCTGCTGGTGGAGCAGAACGCCCGCGCCGCCCTTCGGGTCGCCGACCATGCGGCGGTGATGGAGGACGGGCGCATCGTGCTGGCCGGCCCCGCCGCCCAGCTCCGCGACGATCCCCGAATCGCCGAAGCCTATCTCGGCGGGCACACCCACTGATGGCTGTTGAAACGGAGAACGCAATGACCGATCCGACCCAGGCGCCCCCGGCCAAGCCGGTGATGGGCATGCTGGAGCGCCGCGGCATCGAGGCGGCGATCCTGAAGCCGGTCTATGAGGAGATGGCCGCCCGGCTGGGCGAGGCGGTGGCGCAGGAGATCCTGGGCACCGCCATCACCCGCGCCGCCGTGGAGTCCGCCGCGGCCTTCGCCGCGACCGAGCCGAACGGCACCAGCCTGAAGAGCTTCGCCGACCTCCAGCCGCTGTGGACGAAGGACGACGCCCTGCGGCTGGAGGTGCTGCACCAGGACGAGTCCCGCTTCGACTACAACGTCACCCGCTGCCGCTACGCGGAAATGTACCGGGACATGGGGCTGGGCCACATCGGGCATCTGCTGTCCTGCAACCGCGACGCCGCTTTCTGCACGGGCTACGACCCGTCGATCCGGATGGAGCGCACGCAGACCATCATGCAGGGCGCCTCGCACTGCGACTTCCGCTACACCGTGGACAAGCCGGAAGGCTGAGGGCTGACACGCAAGGCCCGGAAACGGCGACGGCCCGGCGTGCGGAACGCCGGCCCGTCGCTTTTCCGGGAATGCCTCGGCCTCAGGCCGCGGCGGTCGTCACCGGCTGGAGACCGCGCGTCAACTGGCCGAACGCCTCGCGGAAGCGCGGATTGGCGGCGTCGCTGTCGGCGAAGCGGACATGGGTGGTCGTCTTGTCGATCGCCCGGACCTCGAACGCGACGGACAGGCCAAAACGGTCCAGCCGCAGGGTGCCGCGGTCGCCGGCCCCGAGGCCGACGAGCCCCTTCAGCATGGCGCCGCCGCTCGACAGGTCGGTCAGGGTGCCAGACTGGTCGCGCCCGTTGACCACGACGCCGCACGCCTCGTTCACGCGGTAGCGCGGGCTGCGGCGGCGGTCGGCGTCGCTGGTGGAGGTGCGGACGACCCGCACCAGCACGCGGCGCAGTTCGTCGATGCTGCTCGCCACCTCGTCCGAACCGGCCCGCACGCCGGACGCCTGGGCGCCGGTCTGGTCGGCGTCGCTGGACACGGCGGCGATGCGCACCGACACCTCCTGCGCGGCGTTGGAGGTCTCCACGACGTTGCGGCTGATTTCCTGGGTGGCCGCGGCCTGCTCCTCCATCGCGGCGGCGATGGCGCTGGAAATCTGGTCGATCTCGCCGATGGTGTTGCCGATCTCCGCAACGGCGCCCACGGCGGTGCTGGTCACGCCCTGGATCTCCGCGATCTGGCGGGTGATCTCCTCGGTGGAGCGGGCGGTCTGGTTGGCGAGGTTCTTCACTTCCTGCGCGACCACGGCGAAGCCCTTGCCGGCCTCGCCCGCACGCGCCGCCTCGATGGTCGCGTTGAGCGCCAGCAGGTTGGTCTGGCTGGCGATGTCCGTGATCAGCTTGACCACCTCGTCGATGCGCCCGACCGCCTCGGACAGCGACTGGATGGTGCCCTGGGTGCGCTGGCCGTTCTCCACGGCGCGGCGGGTGACCGCGCTGGAATGGGCGATCTGGGTCGAGATCTCGCGGATGGAGGCCGCCAGCTCCTCGGTCGCCGCCGCCACGGTCTGGGCGTTGGCCAGCGCCTCTTCCGCCGCCGCGGCGACGTTCTGCGCGTTGACGCTGACGCGCTCGGCGGAACTGGCCATGGCGTCGGCGTCCTGGGCCATGCCGCCGGTGCGCAGGGCCACCTGCTCCACCGCGTGGCTCGCCTCGCGCTCCACCGTCTCGGCCATGGCCTGGAGGGCGGCGATGCGCTCCTCCTCCGCCTGGCGCTGGCGCTCCACCCGCTCCTGGGTCGAGTAGTTCAGCTTCGCCTTCACGGCGCGGATCTGCGACCGGATGCGGGCGAACTCGGCCACGCCGGAGCTGGGGATGTTCGCCATCAGGTCGCCGCGGGCGATGGCGTCGAGATGGGTTTCCACCAGACCCAGGGGGCGCCGCACCGTGCCCAGCACGCTGAACGTGCCGATGCCCGCCA
Organism: Azospirillum isscasi; assembly: GCF_030849505.1. GTDB lineage: Bacteria > Pseudomonadota > Alphaproteobacteria > Azospirillales > Azospirillaceae > Azospirillum > Azospirillum isscasi. Next base: position 11,574 of record NZ_JAUJFI010000061.1, read on the forward strand.
CCAGCAGGCCGAACACCATCAGCCCGGCGAAGGCCGCGGCGCTGTCGCTGCCGGTCAGGCTCAGCACACCCAGCGCGATCACCGTCAGCAGCAGAAGGCCGCTGGTCGCCAGGATGCGGCCGGCGATGCTGGACGCCAGATTGCCGAGCCAGACACCGAAGCCGCGGCGGACGATCTGGCCGTCCAGCAGCCCATATTGCTGGCCGCGCCCGGCGCGGATCTCGGCGTAGATGCGCTCCGCCTCCGCCACCGCGTCGCGGCTGGGCTTGGAACGGATGGAGATGTACTCCGTCACCACGCCCTTTTCAGTGATCGGGGTGACGTTCGCCTTCACCCAGTAGTGATCGCCATTCTTGGAACGGTTCTTGACCAGCCCTTCCCAGGCGCGCCCGTCCTTGATGGTTTCCCACAGATTGGCGAAAGCAGCCGGGGGCATGTCCGGGTGCCGCACAAGATTGTGAGGCGCGCCGAGTAATTCTGTTTCTGAGAAACCGCTAATATCGACAAAAGCCTTGTTGACGAAGGTAATCTTGCCGCGCGTGTCGGTACGCGACACAAGCAGCACGTCGTCAGCCATTTCGATTTCGCGGTTCGTAACCGGTCCATTGTCGCGCATAAGCCAGCACCCCGTCGCGGAGAACACGCATAAAACACTACTTAAGTTCTGTTTCTACTGTATTAATGGCAGAAAATCATCCCCATAATATCGCAGCACATCCGACCATGGTCCCGGACCCGTCATGAGCACGCTCGCCCTCTACGCCGCTGCTGCCATTGGGGAAATCGCCGGCTGCTTCGCCTTCTGGGCGTGGTCGCGGCTGGGAAAATCGCCATTGTGGATTCCCCTAGGCCTGCTCTGCCTGGCGGCCTTCGCCTGGCTGCTGACCCGCGTGGAAACGGAGTTCGCCGGGCGCGCCTACGCCGCCTATGGCGGGGTCTACATCGCCGCCTCGCTGCTGTGGCTGTGGATCGCGGAAGGACGCACGCCGGACCGCTGGGACCTCATCGGCGCCGCCGTCTGCGGCGTGGGGGCCGCGATCATCCTGCTCGGGCCGCGGGGCACCGCCTGACGGCGGCGACGACAGGGGGGCACCATCGCCCGTCCGGACCGTTGAAACGGGCAACTCTTCACACCGCAACAGGACCCCCGCGATGACCGACACCGCCAAGCCCGTCCGCCTTCTCGGCCTTTCCGGCAGCATCCGCCGCCAATCCCACTGCAGCGCGGTGCTCCGCACGCTCGCCGATTCGCTGAACGGCAAGGCCGGGATGGCGCTGTTCCCGCTGAACGACATCCCGCCCTACGATCCCGACCTGGACGCGGAGAACACCCCGGCCCCGGCCACCGCGCTGCGCGAAGCCATCGCCGGGGCCGACGGGCTGGTCGTCATCTCCCCGGAATACAATTACGGCATGTCGGGCGTGCTGAAGAACGCGCTGGACTGGGCGTCGCGCCCGGCCATGAAGTCGCCGGTGCGGGGCAAGCCGATCCTGATCATGACCGCCTCCCCCGCCTTCACCGGCGGCGTGCGCGCCCAGCACGAGATGCGCGAGACGCTGGCCGGCATGATGGGCCGGGTCATCGCCCGCCCGCAGGTGGTCATCGGCCTGGTGCACGAGAAGATCCGGGATGGCCGCCTGACCGACCGGGCCGCGCTGGACTTCGCGCTGGCCGCCATCGACGACCTGCTGGCGGAGATCGCCCTCCTGCGCGGGGCGGCGGGCTCCTGACCCCCGGAAAGGGCGGGGCTGCAACGCAAAGACCGAAGGGGCTGGCCCAAGCGTGAGGATATTAGTATATCAGCACACTTCCCTCACGGCTCCCCAGTGTCGATCATGCCTTTGACCCTCCATCTGCTGCCGCTCGCCGCCACCGTCGCCCTGCTGGTGTCGCGGCGCGTCAGCATGCTGACCGCCGGAACCGCGGGGATGGCGCTGGCCGCCGGCGTGCTCCTGACGGTGCTGATGGCGGGACAGCCCGGCGGCATGGCCGCTCCGGACTGGTCCGCCCGGCTGCCCTCCCTGCTGCCCGCCGTGGCGTTGAAGGCCGGGGAAGGGGCGTGGCTGGCGTGGCACGCCATGTCGATCATCGCGGCGGGCCTGCTGTTCCACCGCGCCTTCGAGGCCCGCGCCATCAAGGCCGAAGCCGCCCGGGCCGAGGTGAAGACCCCGGCGGACCGCCGCCGCGCCGTCTTCGTCGCCTGCCTGCTGGCCGGACCCTTCGCGGAATCGGTGACCGGTTTCGGCGTCGGGCTGGTGGTGGCGCTCGCCATGCTGCGCCCGCTGAACCTGCCGCCGGCGCACGCGGCGGCGCTGGGCCTGTTCAGCCAGATGCTCGCCCCCTGGGGGGCGCTGGGCGTCGGAACGCGGGTCGGGGCGGAGCTGATCGGCGTGCCCTTCGTGGAGTTGGGGAGCACCGCCGCGGCGCTGATGGCGGTGGTGCTGCCCAGCCTGCTGCTGGTGTTCTGGCGGCTGATTCATGGAGCCGGACTGACCTCCAGCCTGACGGACCGGGCCAAGGACGTGGCCCTGATGCTGGCGCTGGCCGGTCTGCTCTGGCTGACCAACCGGTTCGTGGCCCCCGAACTCGGCGGCGGACTGGCGACCGCGGTGCTTCTGCTGGCCGTGGAGGCGCGGCGGCTGCCGCGCGACGCCGCCGGCCTGCTCCGTCTGCTGGCCCTGCTGTGGCCTTATGTGGTGCTGGTCGGCGGGCTGATGGCGACCCGCCTGCTGCCGCCGCTGGACGGCTGGACGGCGGATTGGCTGGTGCTCGACCCCTTCGGCGGGCTGGCGCCGATGCCCCTGCTGCGCCACCCTTCGACGTGGCTGGTCGCCATTGCCCTGGTCCTTCTGGCGGGCCTGCCGCCCGGGCGCGCCCTGCGGGTGGCGGGACCCGCCCTGCGCGCGGCGCTGGTGCCGATGGCGGCGACGCTGGTCTTCGTGGAACTGGCCGCCTTCATGGCCGCCTCCGGCGGGGCGGCGGCCTTCGGGCAGGCGTGGCAGGAGGTGGCGGGCTCCGCCGCCGTGCTGGCCGTGCCGGTTCTGGGGGCGGCGACCGGGATGCTGACCGGTTCCAACACGGCGTCGAACGCGCTGATGATGCACATCCAGATCAATCTGGCCTCCGGCAGCGGCCTGCCGGTGATCGCCGCCGCCGCGGTCCAGGTGGTGGCGGGCAGCGTCTGCACCCTGCTGACCCCGGGCCGGATCGTTCTGGCCTCCAGCATCCTGGGGCTCAGCCGGTCGGAGTCGGCGATCTACCGGCTGGCGCTGCCCATCGGCGCCGCCTCCACGGCGTCGCTGCTCGCCGTCGTGGCCGCCTGGGTCTGGCTGGTGCGGTGACGGTCAGTCCTGCGGGTCCGGCTCCGCGGCGCGGTCGGGGAACAGCTCCTCCACCCGCACGCCGGACTCGCGGCAGATGCGGGCGAGGCGGTCGGAGGGCAGAACGTCGGTCACGAAGGTGTGGACCTGCGAGATGTGGCCGATGCGGACCGGGGCGGTGCGCTCCAGCTTGCCGCGGTCGGCGACCAGGATGACGTGGCGGGCGTTCGCCATGATCGCCTGCGACACCCGCACCTCGCGGTAGTCGAAGTCGAGCAGCGCCCCGCTCTCGTCGATGGCCGAGGCGCCGATTACCGCGAAATCGGCCATGAACTGGTTGAAGAAGTCGATGGCGGCCTCCCCCACGATGCCGCCGTCCGACCGCCGCACCACGCCGCCGGCCACGATCACCTCGATGTGCGGTTCGGGGCGCAGCAGGTTGGCGACGTTGATGTTGTTGGTGATGACCACCAGCCCGCTGCGCCCCTGAAGGGCGCGGGCCACCTCCTCCGTCGTCGTGCCGATGTTGATGAAGAGGGACGAGCTGTCGGGCACCAGTTCCGCGGCGCGGCGCCCGATGGCGCGCTTCTCGTCCTGGGCGATCAGCCGCCGCGCCTCATAGCCGAGATTCTCCACGCCCGACCCGGCGACCGCGCCGCCGTGGACCCGCTGGAGCAGGCGGCGGTCGCACAGCTCGTTCAGGTCCTTGCGGATGGTCTGCGGCGTGACGTTGAAGCGGGCGGCCAGATCCTCCACGACCACGCGCCCCTGCGTGCGGGCGAGCGCCAGGATGTCGGTCTGCCGGGGGGTCATGATGTCCATGGCGGCATTCAAGCGGACCGCCGCTTCGCCCGCAAGTTCATTCGAAAGTCGCCGGGCCTCACCGGTTCCCGCGGTCAGAGCCTTTGTCCGTCCGGACCGAAGAGATGCGCGGTTTCGCCCCGCAGGTTCAAGCGCAACCGCTCGCCCGCCGTCACCGGCCGGTCGCCGTCGCGGCGGACCAGCAGGCGCTGCCCGTCCTCCAGCGCGACGTGGCAGTGGGTTTCGCCGCCCAGCCGCTCCACGGCGGTCACCGTGGCGACCAGCCCGGCCCCGCCGTCCGTCACCCCGACATGCTCCGGGCGGACGCCGAGCGTCAGGCGCGTGCCCGCCGGGGGAGCGGCGCCGTCCACCGGGACCTCCAGCGGCACCCCGCCGGGAAGCCACACCCGCACCGCCCCGTCGGCCCGCCCTTCCGAGACCACATCCAGGGCATTCATGGCGGGGGAACCGATGAAACCGGCGACGAAGCGGTTGCGCGGGTGGTGGTACAGCTCCAGCGGCGTGCCGGCCTGCTCCACCCGCCCGGCGTTCAGCACGACGATGCGGTCGGCGAGGGTCATCGCCTCCACCTGATCGTGGGTCACGTAGATCATCGTGGCCCGCAGGTCCGCCTTCAGCCTGGCGATCTCCAGGCGCATCTGGACGCGCAGGCCGGCGTCGAGGTTCGACAGCGGCTCGTCGAACAGGAAGACCTGCGGTTCGCGGACGATGGCCCGCCCGATGGCGACCCGCTGGCGCTGCCCACCCGACAGGTCGCGCGGCTTGCGGTCCAGAAGCTCCTCGATCCGCAGCAGCCGGGCGGCGGCGCGCACCCGCTCCTCGATGGTCCTTTTGTCGGTCCGCGACAGAGTCAGGCCGAACGCCATGTTCTGGTAGGCCGTCATGTGGGGGTAGAGCGCGTAGGACTGGAACACCATGGCGATGCCGCGCGCCGCGGGAGGGCGGTCGTTCACCCGCACGCCGCCGATGAAGAGGTCCCCGGCGCTCGGTTCCTCCAGCCCGGCGATCAGGCGCAGCAGAGTGGACTTGCCGCAGCCGGACGGGCCGACGAAGGCGACGAACTCGCCGTCCGCGACCTCCAGGTCCACGCCGTGGATGACCTCGATCCGCCCGAAGCTCTTGCGCACCCCGCGCAGCGTGACGCCGGCCATCGCCCTACCCTTTCACCGCGCCGGCGGTCAGGCCGGAGACGATCCGCCGCTGGAACAGCAGCACCAACCCGATCAGCGGCACCGTCACCACCACCGACGCCGCCATGATCCGCCCCCAGGGAAGCTCGTACTGGCTGGCCCCGGACATCAGCGCGATGGCCACCGGCACCGTGCGTGCGTCGTCGGTCAGGGTGAAGGTCAGGGCGAACAGGAACTCGTTCCAGGCGGCGATGAAGGCGAGCAGCCCGGTCGCCGCCAGCGCCGGCCCCATCAGCGGCAGGAACACCCGCGTCACGATCACGAAGGGACCGGCGCCGTCCACCATGGCGGCCTCCTCCAGCTCCTTCGGCAGCTCGCGCATGAAGGTGGTCAGCACCCAGACGGTGAAGGGCAGCGTGAAGATCAGGTAGGACAGCATCAGCGATCCGATCCGGTTGTAGAGGCCGAGCCAGCGCACCAGTTCGAACAGGCCGGACAGCACGGCGACCTGCGGGAACATCGACACGCCCAGCACGACGAACAGCAGCAGCCCCCGCCCGCGGAACCCCACCCGCCCCAGCGCATAGGCGGCCAGCACCGCCAGCCCCAGCGACAGAGCCACCACCGACGCGGCGGCCAGCAGAGAGTTCAGGATGTTCCGCCCGAAAGGCTGTTCGTTGAAGATCGCCGTGTAGTTCGCCAGCGACGGCTGCGACGGCCACGCCTCCACCGTGAACAGCGCGCTGCCCACCTTCAGGGAGGTGATGACGGCCCAGGCGAAGGGGAACACCGCCCAGACGACAATCCCCAGAATCAGAAGGCCGAAGGCGATGCGTTTCAGGACCATCCTTCACCCCCCCGCATCGACGCGCACGCGGCCCAGCGTCACCGCCAGCACGGTCGCCGCCGCCAGAACCAGAACCAGCACCGTCGCCGCGGCGGAACCGTAGCCCACGTCCTGGAAGTCGATCAGATATTGCCGGGCGTAGACCGACATCGACATGGTGGACCGGCTGTTGCCGGTCAGCACATACATCAGGTCGAACACGCGCAGCGCGTCCAGCGTGCGGAACAGCACCGCCACCATCAACGCCGGGCGGATCAGCGGCAGGGTGACGCGGAAGAAGACCTTGACCGGATGCACCCCGTCCACCCGCGCCGCCTCGTAGAGGTCGCGGGGAAGCATCTGGAGCGCCGCCAGGATCAGCAGCGCCATGAAGGGCGTGGACTTCCACACATCCACCGCGATGACCACCGGCAGCGCCAGATCAGGATCGGCGGTCCAGGCCCGCGGCTCGGCGATCAGCCCGATTCCCAGCAGGATCGCGTTCACCACGCCGTAGAGGTCGTGGAACATCCATCCCCACATCTGGGCCGACACCACGGTCGGGATCGCCCAGGGGATCAGCACGGCGGCGCGCAGCAGCCCGCGCCCCGGCAGATGCGCGTTCAGGATCAACGCGATTCCCAGCCCCAGCGCCGTTTCGACCGCCACCGACACCACCGTGAACAGCAGCGTGTTCCACACCGCCCGCCACCAGACGGGATCGCGCATCAGCCACAGGTAGTTGTCCAGCCCCACCCCCCGGAAGCCGTCCAGCGTGCCGAGCGTCGCGTCGGTGAAGGAGAAGAAGACGGTGCGGACCAGCGGCCAGCCCGCCACCCCCGCCAGCACCACCAGCATCGGCAGCAGGAACAGCCACGCCGCCCGGCGCCTCTGCCGCTCCAGGCTGGGGGTCCGGTGGGCGTTCACCAGCGCCCTCCCCGGCTGATGCGGACCAGTGCCTCCTTCAGGCCGGGCAGCATCGCCTGGGCGTCCCGCCGCCCGGTCAGCACCTCGTGGACGTTGGCATAGAACTCCGCGGACACCTGATTGTAGCGGATGCCGGTCGCCTGGGCCGGGCGGTTGACCGCGCCGGCGACGGACTCCGCCAGTTCCGCGAAGAAGGGGTTGGCGGCCAGCACCTCCGCATCCTCGTAGAGCGCGGGAATGGTCGGGTTGGCGGCGCCGTGAATGGCCCGGCGCTTCTGCTCGGCCTCGCCGGTCAGGTGCAGCGCCAGATCGGCGGCCTCATCCGGATGGGCGGAGAATTTGCTGACCGCGAGCATCTGCCCACCCAGCGTGGCGGTGTGGCGCCCGTCCGGCCCGCCCTTGGGCAGGGGCACCACGGCGACCTTGCCGCCGACCGCGCTGTCCGCCGCATTGACCAGCGTCCAGGCGTAGGGCCAGTTGCGCATGAAGACGGCGTTGCCGGATTGGAAGACGCCGCGCGCCTCCTCCTCCATGTAATTGAGAACTCCAGGCGGGCTGATCGAGCCGACCCAGCCGCGGGCCATGGCCAGCGCCTCCGCGGCGCGCGGGTTGTCGATGGTGATGGCGCCGTCCGGGTCCACGATGGTGCCGCCGTTGCGGCTGGCGATCCATTCCAGGGCGTTGACCGTCAGCCCCTCATAGGCGCGGCCCTGCCAGACATAGCCCCACATCCGCTCGCGCCCGGCGGCGCGTTCCCCCCGCTGGATCAGAGCGGCGGTCTCCTGAAGCGCCTCCCACGTCTCCGGCACCGGGCGTCCGTAGGCGTCCAGAAGATCCTTGCGGACGTAGAGCAGCCCGGCGTCGGCAAACCAGGGCAGGGCGACCAGCCGGCCCTTGACCGTCGCCGCCTCGACCATCGCCGGAAGGTGCCGGCGCACGGTGTCCGGCCCGGCCCGGCCGGTCAGATCGACGAAGTAGTTGCCGAGGATGCCCGGCCAGACCACGTCGATCTGGAACACGTCGATGTCCGGCGACCCGGCGGCGAGAAGCTGCTGGTAGAGCGCCAGTTGCTCGCCCGCCCCCTTGGGCGGGGAGACGAAGCGGACCTCGTTCCCGCTGCGCCGCGCCCAGTCCTGCGCGCCGTCGCGGCACAGGTCGAAGCTCATGCCGAGCCCGCTGCAGACGAGCGTCACCGTCGCCCCGGCGGCGGGGAGCGCCGGAAGGGCCGTCAGCACACCAGCCAGAAGCAACGCGCACCGCCGCGCCATCGGGCTCCATCCGCTCCCGGTTGATCCAGGTCCGGATGGGAAACTCCCATGGCCGCAGCCGGGTTCCCTGCGCTTATGCCCCGGCCCGTCAGGCGGGGACGGCGGCCTCGCGGCGGCAATGCAGCAGGCTGAACAGGCCGAAGGGCGGAACGGTCTGCAACTCCTCCACCTTCAGGCGGGAGCCGGACATCAGCGTGTCCAGCGTGAAGTCGGGCCGCCAGCCCAGCTTCTTGGAGAAGGGCGCCATCCAGTTCTCCACCGAGCGGCGGATGCCCGGCTTGTCGGCGGCGAAGTGGTTGACGATCAGGATGTCGCCGCCGGGGCGGCAGACGCGCTCCAGCTCGTTCATGGTGCCCTGCGGGTCGGGAACCACCGTCATCACATACATGGCGACCACGAGGTCGAAGCTGCCGTCGGCGAAGGCCAGCTTGCCGGCGTCCATCTCCAGCAGCCCTTCCACATTCTCCAGCCGCTCGCGGTCCACCCGGTCCTGGGCGACCCGCAGCATGTCCGACGACAGGTCGATGCCGACCACCCGGTTGTCCTTGCGGTAGTCGGACAGGGAGATGCCCGTGCCCACGCCCACCTCCAGAACGCGCAGGCCGCCCCGCCGGTTGATCCACTTCACGGCGGCGTGCCGGCCCGACGCCAGCAGGTTCCCGAACACGGGATCGTAGAAGCGCGCGTAACGCCGGTAGGCGGCGCGGATGGAGTCGGCGTCCATGGGGTCTCCCTAGCAAAAACTGGCCGCAAGTCCTGACGCAGGTTTGTTGGCCGCGACCATAGCGGCCTTTCGTCACACAGGAAAGCCGCAGAGCGCCCCCCTTGTTCCACGCTGGACCATGCTTGCCTGTCCGCTCCGCTTCGTCGTCACATGTGCATCACCGATGTTGACACCACCATCAACATGACTCAAGGTGCCGCCGCGATCACCCGCAACAAGGGATGCCCCGTGGCCCACGAGATGAGCGGCGAGGAGCTGCGCCGCTACCGCGAACAGCGCGGCATGAACCAGCAGGCCCTGGTCGGCTGGCTGAACGAACGGCTGAACCGGCGCTACGACCGCGCCAAGATCTCCCGCTGGGAAACCGGGGCGGAGCGGATTCCGCAGATCGTCGCGGGCGCCCTGAAGACCGGGACGGAACCGGTGGGCATCCCTGCCGCCGCGGCGGTGCGCGCGGCCCCCGTGGTGTTCTGCGCCGCCAACCAGAAGGGCGGAGTGGCCAAGACGACCACCTGCGTCAACGTCGCGTGGTTGCTCGCCGGCTCGGGGCGGCGGGTGCTGCTGATCGACTGCGACCCGCAGGCCAACGCCACCGTGCATCTGGGCGTCGATCCGCACGAGCGGGAACTCGCCAAGGCGACCCTGACCCACGCGCTGAAGGCCAGCCGCCCGATGAAGGAGTTCATGACTCCGGTCTGCGACGGGGCGTTCGACCTGCTGCCCTCCTCCATCTCGCTGGCGGCGGCGGACCGGGAGTTGCTGCGCCAGCCCAACGGCACGCTGATCCTGCGCGCCAAGATCGCGCAACTGTCCGGCCTGTACGACTTCGTGGTGCTGGACTGCCCGCCGCATCTGGGCGAACTGACCGTCTCGGTGCTGAACGCCGCCGACCAGCTTCTGATTCCGACGCAGACGGAGATGCTGTCCATGATGGGCATCCCGCAGCTGTTCGAGACCATCGCCGGGGTGCGGGAGCTGGTGAATCCGCGCCTGCAAATCCTCGGCATCCTGCCGACGATGTACAGCCCGCGCCGGCTTCAGGACGAGACGGTGATGGGGGAACTGCGGGAGCTTGCCGCCTCCGAGCATCTCCGCCTCTTCTCCCCCGTCAAACGGGCCGCCGACTATTCCAAGAGCGTCATGGCCGGTCGCCCCGGCCTCGCCTACAACCCGAACTCCGCGGGCGCGGAGAGCTTCCACGAGATCGCCGACGCCCTGCTGGCGCTCGCCGGAGAGGAGATGCGCCATGGCGCGTAAGCTCGACACCTCCAACGCCGGCCTGTTCAGGCGCGCGATCAGCCGCACCGGCAGCGGCGGGGGCAGCAACGCCGCCCTGTTCGGGCTGTCCGGCAAGATGCGCCACCGCGAAATCCCCCTGGATCAGGTGGAGCCCAACCCCGACCAGCCGCGGCGCAACGCCCGCGGCGCCGACATCGCGGCGCTGGCCGCCTCCATCGGCGAGCGGGGGCTGCTGCAACCCATCAACGTGCGGGAGGTGGCCCCCGACCGCTTCCAGATCGTGGCGGGGGAGCGGCGCTACTGGGCCTTCCGCCAGTTGGAGCGGGAGACCATCCCGGCGCTCGTCATCGACACCGACGACGTGCAGGCGCTGGCCCTGATCGAGAACGCCCAGCGCGTCGATCTGCACCCCATCGACCTTGCCACGACGCTCGCCCGGCTGATCGGGGACAAGGGGCTGACGCAGGATCAGACCGCCGTCCTGATCGGCAAGTCCCAGGAGTATGTGGCCCGGCTGCTGGGCATCCTGCGCCTGCCCGCCCGCATCCTGGAGGAGGCGCCGGACCAGCCCGCCGTTACCGTCTCCCTTCTGATGGAGCTGGCGGAGCTGGGAGACGAGGCGGCGCAGCTCACCCTGTGGAAGCGGGCCGGCGACGGCCTGACCGTGAAGGAGGTGCGCAACGCCAAGCAGGAGCGCAAGGAGTCCCGCGCGGCCACCCCCTCCGTGACGCCCGTTTTGCGTGCGCTGCGCAGCAATGTCGGCAAAATCCACAGCCTGCGCGCATCGGGTCATCCGCTGGCCGAGGACCAGCGGCAGGAACTGCGCGATCTGCGCGACGCCATCGACGCGCTTCTTCAGAATTGAACGTTCGGCGGGGGCAATCCGTGAAATAGAATTTTTCCGTCACACTTTCGTGTGGCTGGCAGTCATTAGACGAAACTCGACTTTTGCGCGATGCTTGGTAAAGTTACGCCATCCGTCTCCAGAAGGGTGCAGCCATGTCCGATACCGCCGTTGCCGAACCCACCGCTCCCGTCACCCAGGTGCCCGCCGTCCAGGCGCCCGCCGCCCCGCCTGCGCTCCCGCCGAGCGGCGCCGCCGTCATCCAGAACGAGCAAGGCAAGGCCAACTCCCTGCTGAACACCATCGCGGACAAGCTGGAGCGGCTGGTCACACTGACGGTGGTGACCGCGGTCGCCGACATCGACGTGGTGCAGGACGATCCCAACCAGATCGGCTTCACCTGCCGTCCGAAGTCCGGCGCCACCATCGAGGCGTTCCAGACGCAGGTCAATCTGGTCACCGGCGACATCGAGAACCTGATCAGCCGCGATTTCGCGACCAACACCGCCTACCAAAGCCTGACCGAGTTCCATCTGGCCCAGGTGACCAAAAGCAGTGACATCGTCAGCACCAACCTGAAGGCGATCCGCGACCTGGCCGTTCAGATCTCGGGCCGCTCGAACTGAGCCCCCGGCACGCCTGAGCACCCGATGCCGGCGGGCGGCAGCCCGGCCCGCCCGCCGGCACCCGCAACCCCCCGTGTCCGCAAGGTGGCCGATGTCCCAGTTCGTCGATCTGGCGCGCAACCTTCTCGCGCTTGAAATCAACACCGTCCTGAAAACCGGCATTTCGGCGGAAAAGATGCCGCTGGCGGGGGATGCGCTGATCGATCTGGCGCAGGAATACCATGTCTTCCTGTGCGAGCATCTGGACGTCTTCGGCAGCCGCGAGACGGCGGTCATCGACCCTTGGGCCAGCCGGATATCGGAAACGTTCCATTGGGGGCTGGCGCCCTTCACGCCGCCGTCCGACACCACCCAACCCGACCGTTACGACCCGTTCTTCTTCGGGCGCGACCTGCCGGGCAACGATCCCGCCCGCGGCACCACCCTGAAGGTCTTCGACGACATCCGCGAGGTGGCGAGCTGGCTGCGCGAGATGACCGACCGCACCCTGGACGCGGCGCGGCAGCCCGGTGCCGCCGCCGACCTGCTGTCCGCCGCGGCGATGATCGACCGCGACGCCGCTCCGATCCTGATGCGCATCCAGCGCAATTCCGACCAGATCAACGACATCCTGCGGCGCCGCGGGCTGGACACGGTCAGCTATCTGCGCGGCATGGACGACGAGGTCCGGCGCATGCCGGCGCTGAAGACGGCGGACGTGGTGACCATCCGCAAGGCGTGGGACGTCGGGACCGAGCTGGTGGTCATGCAATCCACCATCCAGATCGACGGCGACGTGGTCACCCGCCTGCTGAAGGGCCGGGACAACGCCGGCAGCACCGTCATGATCGGCGTCCACAAGGACGCGGTGGACGTCTCCTTCCGCTATTGGAGCTTCCTGATCGACGCGCTGGGCCGATTCGCCGGCAAGGCCGTGAACAGCCTGGTGGGAGACACGGGGTAGCCGGCTGCGCCAGCGCCTTCTCGGCGACCTCCCGCACGGCGTGGTCTGGCGGCGCGACGCCCTGGCCGAGGTGGCGGGGCGGCTGCGCCGGGGCAAGGCCGGCCTGATCCCAAGGCGTGGGCATGGCGTCGCGCTGATGCTTCAGTTCTTCGTCCAGGGCGGGCGGACGATCACCCTGCGGGTGCCCGTGGCCTCTCCGGCGCCCGGCGGCGGTTGCCTGCGCACGGTGCCGGTCCGCGTGTCGATCCAGCCCGACGGGGATGTTCTGGTCGCCCTGCCCCGCGCGGCGGTGGAGGACGGGCGGTTCGACGCCGTGTCCGCGGCGCGCCTGACCGCGCAGATGCGCCGGCTGGTGGCGCGGGTCACCACCGCGAACCCGCTGTGGGGGATCGACGCACTCCAGGCGCTGGGCGAGGCCGCCGCCGCCGTGGTCGGGCTGTGCAGCGGCGCCGTGCTGCTGTGGAACGGGTTCGAAGAGATGACCGCCGGCCAATGGGCGCACAGCGGCGCGACGCTCGCCCTGCTGGCCGCGCCCGCCGCTCTGGCGACGCTGCGGCCCTGGCTTCTGGGGGCGGTGGCGCCCAAGCTGTTCCCCCTCGCGCTCAGGGCCGGCGGACGAATCGCGCGGATTTGAGCCGAATGCGCCGGGCCGGACCCCTGGTGCGGTGCAGTAAGGCCCTGAAAATTCATTTCTTATTGACATTCCTGTGAAAAATTGCGCTTGCACGCATCTGCGATGTTGCAGCGCATTGGCCCGGCCGCGGACTTGATCTATATTGCTCCTGCCGTTGAAGTTGATGGCCGCCTCAATAGGACCATCGGCGCGACAGCCCTCCCAACCAGAAGCAACCCCTTTGCTTCTGGAGTTCATCAGCGGGCTTGCCTCACCAGGAGCTGGCCGTTTCAAATACTGGAGCGTTTGTAATGTCTCAGAAGATCGCGCTCGTCACGGGTGCCATGGGTGGCCTCGGCACCGCCATCTGCCAGGCCCTGGCTAAGGACGGTTACCTCGTGGCGGCCAACTGCCTGCCGAACTTCGAGCCCGCCGCCGCGTGGCTGGGCCAGCAGGAAGCCCTCGGTTTCAAGTTCTACGTGGCCGAAGGCGACGTTTCCGACTTCGAAAGCTGCAAGGCGATGGTCGCCAAGATCGAAGCCGACCTGGGTCCGGTGGACATCCTGGTGAACAACGCCGGCATCACCCGCGACAAGTTCTTCGCCAAGATGGACAAGGCCCAGTGGGACGCGGTCATCGCCACCAACCTGAGCAGCCTGTTCAACGTCACCCAGCAGGTGTCGCCGAAGATGGCTGAGCGCGGCTGGGGCCGCATCATCAACATCTCCTCGGTGAACGGCGTGAAGGGCCAGGCCGGCCAGACCAACTACTCCGCCGCCAAGGCCGGCGTGATCGGCTTCACCAAGGCGCTGGCCGCCGAGCTGGCGACCAAGGGCGTCACCGTCAACGCCATCGCGCCGGGCTACATCGGCACCGAGATGGTCATGGCGATCCGCGAGGACATCCGTCAGACCATCATCGACAGCGTTCCGATGAAGCGCCTGGGCCGTCCGGACGAGATCGGCGGTGCGGTGTCCTACCTCGCGTCGGAGATCGCCGGCTACGTCACCGGCTCGACCCTGAACATCAACGGCGGCCTGAACTATCAGTAAGCAGCCGGTTCGGTAAGCCCGCCCTTTCCCGGTCTCCGGACCGGGAAAGGGTCTCGGGCCAGTTTGGGCCGATCCGGGCCGATCGCCCTACGATCCTCCGTTCACGGTAGAACGCCCGGGGTTCGGGCGCCCCGTTCGCGCCGGAGGCATCCCGTTCGCGCCACGGCTTCGGCAACGAGCGGTCACCTGAACAGTATACTCCCGCAGATTTCCTGTTGAATCCATTCGGGCGCCTGTATTCGCGCCTGCCAACGGCTATGCTCCCCGGCAACACGCAAGTTGCGTCCAGGGACCGCACCGCGCTCGTCTTCCGGAAACAACAGATGTCGAGAACCTGCACATGGGGACCCCCCATGCGGGAAGGGAGGGACCATGCCTGAAACGCCCAAAATGCAGACGCCGCCGATGGGCGGCCATCCCAACCAGGGTTCCAGGGCCGAATACGTCTACGGGATCGACATGGTGCGGTTCGCCGCGGCTCTGCTGGTCACCGGCTTTCACCTGACCTGGCGCGACCCCGCCGTCGCCGACGCGATGTGGTCCGGCTGGGCCGGGGTGCAGGTCTTCTTCGTGGTGTCGGGCTTCGTCATCGCGAATTCGGCGAACAACGCCACCCCCATCGCCTTCATCCGGTCGCGGCTGCTGCGCCTCTATCCCGCCGCCTGGGTCTGCTCGGTCCTGTGCCTCGTCGTGCTTCTGCTGATGCCGGAGCCGGACGCAAATCTGGCGCGGCGCTTCATCGCCTCCTTCGCCCTGGCGCCGGACGGTCCCTACATCGCGTCGGCCTACTGGACGCTGCCGGTCGAGATCGCCTTCTACGCCGCGGTCTTCCTGCTGCTGCTGAGCGGCCATTTCCACCGGCTGCCGCAATTCGCCCTGGCGCTGGCCGCCGCCAGTTCGGCCTATCTCGGCGCCTACGGCCTGCACGTCTTCGGCGTCCTCGATCTGCCGTTCCTGGAGTTCGAGTACGGCATGCTGAACATGACCCTGCTGCGGCACGGCGTGTTCTTCGCGCTGGGGATCTTCCTGTGGCTGTGGTCGCGCGGCAAGCTGACCCGGACGGGCATGGCCGCCGCCCTGCTGGCGCTCGCCGCGGCGCCGCTGGAGATCACCGCCCGGTCGGTGGAGTTCGTGGCGCGCTCGCCGGTGCCGCTGAACCTTGCCGACCTGTGGACGGGTCCGCTGCTGATCTGGGGCCTGTCCCTTCTTGCCATTGCCGCCTCGGCGCGCTGGCGGGCGGACGTCGCGGCGCTGCCGCCGTCCCTGCTGGCCCTGCTGCGGCTGATCGGGCTCGCCACCTACCCGCTCTACCTGCTGCACGAGGTGGTGGGCGGCTCGGCCAAGGCGCTGGCGATGCAGGCCGGGGCCTCGTCCATGGCCGGGGCGGTGACGGGCGGCGCCCTGTCCATCGCCGTGGCCCTTCTGGTCGCCGCGGTGCTGGAACCGGCGGTGCGCGACCGGCTGCGCCGCCTGCTGGACATCCCGCAAGCCGCCTTCTCCGGCCGGCCCGCGCTCAGCACCCTCTACCGCTCCGGCGGAACCGTCTGACCGTCACCGAACGCTTCCACAAACCGATCGCCGTGAATTCCAGGGGAGAATCCTGAATGTACACCGATGCGCTTGGCGGCGATGTCCTGTGCCCGGCGTCCTCCGTCGAGATCGACCGGGTCGACCGCAGCGGCTGGTACGCCATCCTCGATGGCTTCGACGACGCCAACATCTTCCAGACCTGGGATTATGGCCGGATCGCCCACGCCGGGCGCGAGCTGAGCCACCTCGTCGTGCGGCGCGACGGGCGCCCGGTGGCCGCGGTCCAGGTGCTGCTGCGCCGCGTGCCGGGCATCGGCGGCCTGGCGCTGGTCATGTGGGGGCCGATGTGGCACCCGCGCGGCCAGGGGCCGGACCATACCGCCCTGCTGACCGCGCTCCACGCGCTGAAGGCGGAGTATGCGGACCGGCGCGGGCTGCTGCTGCGCCTGCTGCCCCATGTTTCCCAGGCGGACGGAGAGGCGGTGACGGCGGCCCTGGGCACGCTGGGGATGAAGCCAAGGGAGGAGAAGGCCCCCTACCGCACCTTCGTCACCGACCTGACGGCGGACGAGGCGGGCCTGCGCTCCAACCTGTCCCACCACTGGCGGCGCGGGCTGAACAAGGCCGAGCGGATGGGGATCGAGGTCGTCGAAGGCTCCCACGCCGACCTGCTGGAGACCATCGACGACATCTTCGTGGAGACGCAGCGCCGCAAAGGCTTCAAGGCGTACGACAGCCGGACCTTCACCCGGATCAACGAGGCCCTGCCGCCGCGGCGGAAGATGCGCGCCTTCCTCGCCCTGCACGAGGGGCGGCCCGTGGCCGGGGTGGTCGTGTCGCTGTTCGGCACCACCGGCCAGATGCAGAACTCCGCCACGCTGGAGGCCGGGCTGCGGGTGAACGCCGCCTATCTTCTGCAATGGCGGGCGCTGCTGTGGATCAAGGCGAACGGCGGGCTGCGCTACGACCTGCACGGGGTGAACGCCCAGACCAACCCCGGAGTCTACCAGTTCAAGCGCGGCCTTGCCGGCAAGCATCCGGTCGAGACGGTCCATATCGGCACCTTCGAGTCGCCCGGCACCCTGCCCAGCCGCCTGCTGGTTCATGGTGGCGAGTCGATGCGCGCGCTTGCCGGGCGCTGGAAATCCCGGGCCGGCGAATTCGCGAACCGGCTGCGCAACTGGAAGCCGCCCCAGGCGACGCACGGCCCGGCGGAGGAGATGGACACCGCCGACACCGCCACACTGGCGAAGGCGCCGACCGGCCCCGCGTGAACCCACCACGCCACCCGGTTGTGAGGCGTGCTATGATCGGCCAGGAACGGAGGCCGATCCATGACCAGCACCCCACTCATGATCCAGGAGGCCGCAACCGCCCCCGCGGCGGTGCGGCGCCTGCTCGCTTCCGACGCCGACGCGGTGGCCGCCCTCGCCGACCGGCTGCGGGCCGTGCCGCCGCCCTTCGCGATGACCATCGCGCGGGGCAGCAGCGACCACGCCGCCGGCTATGCCCGCTATCTCTTCGAAACGGCGCTGGGGCTGGTCACCGCCTCGGCGGCGCCGTCGGTGGTCACGGCCTATGGGGCGGAGCTGCGGGTGAAGGACGCCTTCGTGCTCGCCGTCTCCCAATCGGGCCAGAGCCCCGACCTGCTGCGCGTCGCCGAAGCGGCACGGGCGGGCGGCGCGCTGACGGCGGCGCTGGTCAACGCGGAGGACTCGCCGCTGGCGGAGCGGGTCGCCCACCCTCTGCCTCTGCACGCCGGGCCGGAACTGAGCGTCGCCGCGACCAAGAGCTTCGTCGCCAGCCTCGCGGCGCTGGCCCGGCTGACCGCCGTGTGGGCCGCCGACGCGGCGCTTCTCGACGCGCTGCCGGCACTGCCCGGACGGCTGGAACGAGCCGGCGCCGCGGACTGGTCGGCGGCGCAGCCAATGCTGGAGGCGGTGCCCGGTCTGCTGATCGTCGCGCGGGGCCGCAGCTACCCCATCGCGCAGGAAATGGCGTTGAAGTTCAAGGAGACCGCCGGCACCCACGCCGAGCCCTTCAGCGCGGCGGAGGTGATGCACGGCCCGATGGCGCTGGTCGAGCCGGGCTTCCCCGTGCTGGTCGTGGCGGTGCGGGACGAGACGCTGGACGGTGTGCTGGACACCGCCCGCGCGCTGAAGCAGGCCGGCGCGCATCTTCTGATCGCCTCTGCCGAGGACCGGGCGCTGGATCTGGCCGACACCCCCCTGCCCCTGCCGCCGCCGCTGCACCCGGTTCTGGATCCCATCGCGGCGATCCAGGCCTTCTACCCCTTCATGGCCCGGCTGGCGGTGGCGCGCGGCTTCGATCCCGACCGACCGCGCCATCTGCGCAAGGTCACCCGGACGGTCTAGGAGACACCTCGAATTCGCGGTGAGGCGTTGTCAACCTCGCGGCCGGCCTCGCGCCGAGTGGTGAAGGCACACCTACGCGCGGCGCAGACCTTCCCGCAATTTGTGGAAGAAGCGCTCTGCCTCCCCGTCACATCCCGCCGGGATAGTTGGGTCCGCCGCCGCCTTCGGGGACGACCCAGTTGATGTTCTGGGTGGGGTCCTTGATG